>DKWE01000015.1:0-3968 GCA_002491565.1 Lachnospiraceae bacterium UBA7160
CCAGGGGCGACCGGCAATATCCCTATCGTCAGGGGGCGTGGCAAAAATGGCGGAACAAAAAATATAAAACAAAAACAGCTGGACCAGTTTAATTTCTATTTTGGTAGGATTTTCTGGTGCAGCTGTTTTTACATAGAGAAGTTTCTGAGAAGGGAGGTTTACGATGCGGAAGTATTTGCGGGGGGATATCTATTACGCAAATCTTAATCCTGTTGTAGGTTCTGAGCAGGCAGGCTGCCGTCCGGTGCTGATTATTCAGAACAACGTGGGGAATCGCTACGGGCGGACCGTAATCGTTGCGTCATTGAGTACAAAATCGGAGCATAAGGCAAAGCTGCCGACTCATTGTTATATACAGAACGGTGATTTCTTAAAGGAACCATCGGTTGTTCTTCTGGAGCAGCTTCGGACCATAGATAAATGCCGCCTGAATGGGTATGTAGGTTCTTTGGATAAAGCCAGTATGAAAGAAGTGGATCATGCGCTGGCAGTCAGCGTTGGATTATCTGAAGAAGGGAAATACTGATAAAACTATTATTATAGGTAAGAAAACGGATTCATGCAAGGATGCGGCTGGAGCAGTCGGCATCATCGACGGAGAGTGGCTGGTGCGGTATGATAAGCGCATACAGCCACTTTCCTTATGGGGAGGTGAGTGTAATAGAATCTCTGGAGAATGAAAAAAAGGTTTATGATGTAGAGGATATTCAGAAACTGCTCGGGATTGGTAGGAGCAAAGCATACGCTTATCTGGATGAGGTGTATGAAAAGCAGGAGCCATTTCGGGTAATCAAGATTGGAAAGCTTTTCAGGGTGCCCAGACAATCTTTTGACAACTGGCTGGATAGAATCGGTTAAGGAAGGGTGAAACAGTTGAAAAAAGACAATCCACAAAAAAGCAAATCATTCTTTGAAAATAATTCGTGGTATCACCGGATCAAGATACTGCAGGGGGATGGCACGGTAAAATACAGCAAAAAGGGCGGCTTTTCCACCAGTAAAGAGGCGGATAAGAGCTATGATAAGTATGAGGCGGATTTCAAAAAAGCCTACCGTGCATACCAGATGGCGAATAAAGTAAATACGGAAGTCATGTTCAAGGACTATCTGGTCTATTGGTTTGAAGAAATCTTCTCACAGCGGGTAGAAACTACTACCCGTATGGTAGGGGCCTATGCCATTTATGACCTGATTCTGCCGCACATGGAATATGACATTAAAGTCCGGTATGTGAATGTAGAATACCTGGATACATTGTTGGCCGGTGTGGCACGGGCCAGCGCATCGGCGGGAAATAAGGGAAGAGAAATCCTGAACCTCGCCCTGAAGGAGGCTGTGATTGCCGGATACATTAAAAATAATCCAGTGACTGGGACGAAACCATATAAGAGGGCGAAGCCGAAGATTACGGTGCTGGGGAAAGAAAAAACAAAGGTTCTGCTAAAAGCGGCCTCGCAGAATAACTGGTATCTGGAAATTTTGCTTGCGTTATTCTGTGGGCTTCGGAAAGGGGAAATCATGGGGCTGAAGTTCAGTGATTTCGACTTTGAAAAGAATACGGTTTATATCAGCCGTCAGCTTGCTTCTGATCCGATTATAAAGAAGGGAAGCGGCAGCAAGATTGAAAAATACGGACTGGTAGAGCGGGCTCCTAAAACACCGAACAGCTACCGGACGCTTCGTGTACCGGAGGTTGTGATGCGGGAGGTAAAAAAGCGCCGTCAGATTGTGGAAAATAACAAGATGAAGTGTACCGGCAGCTATGAGGATAAGGGCTATGTCTGCTGCCAGGAAAACGGGAAGCCCCACAGCATGACAGCCTTGAATAACGCGCTGACAAAGCTGTGCAGCCGAAATGGTCTGCCCCATGTGACTGTACACGGCCTCCGCCATATGTATGCCACGATTCTGATTGAAATGGAAGTGCCGATTATCAAGATTTCAGCTTTGCTGGGGCATGGGTCCGTACATACCACCTTTGAGTATTACTGCGACGTGATGGATGAGAATGAGAATATTCTGGCATTTATGAACAATGCTTTTGTGCCGGTGGCAGTGTAGGAGGGAGGTATGGCATGAAACTGGATTTGAACCTTCAAAGGTATGTGGAGTGGGAGGTATCGAATGTTATGCCGATCAAGGAAAAGTTCGGATACCGAGTATTCCTGAAATATATGGACGGTACGGTGCGCCCGCAGCAAAAAGCGGGCTTCTCAACGGAAAAGGAAGCGAATGCAGCCAGAGACAAGACCATTGGCGAGCTTTATGCGGGAACCTATGTGGTTTACGCCAACGTCCGAGTGAAAGATTTTATGGAGTTCTGGATGGAGGAGGATATCCGAAAACGCGTAGGGAGCAGCGAGACATATGATACCTTTGGAAACGTGGTGAGGCTGCACATTGTCCCCAAACTAGGCAGTAAAAAAATGGTGGATATCACCCGGGGTGACGTTCAGAAGCTGTACAATGAGAAAACAGAGTATTCCGTATCCATTGCTCGGCTGGTAAAGACCGTGATGAATGTTTCCATGCGCTACGCGGTGGATAAGAAGATCATTCCGATCAGCCCAGCAGAAGGGGTCAATCTGCCGAAGAAGGTAGAGAAAAAGCCGTACCATACGAGAAACATTGATACGCAAAAGACACTGACAATGGAGCAGATTCAGGTTCTGCTGGAGGCCAGCAAAGATACGCCGATCCATATGCAGGTGCTGTTTAACGTCCTGATGGGGCTTCGGCGGAGGGAAATCAACGGAGTAAAGTATTCGGATGTGGATTACATCAACCGGACACTGCGGGTGCAGCGGCAGTTGGGGACAAAGCTGGGTACGAAAAAAGAGGACTTTCCGCCGGAAGCGTACCGGAAGCAGGAGGTACGGCTGAAAACGCCGTCCAGTTACCGGACGCTGCCGATACCGGATTATGTATTTGAGGCTATACTGGAGCAGAGGAAAATCTACGAGAGGAACCGTAATCGGAGGCCAAATTCTTTTCAAGACTTTGGATATATATGCTGTTCGAGTTATGGGAGGCCGAGAAGTAAAGATTTCCATTGGGCTCATTACAAAAAATTGTTGAAGGAGAATGGCTTACCGGATATACGGTGGCATGATTTGCGTAGTACATTCTGCACGCTTCTTCTGAAAAACAATTTTAATCCTAAAGCTGTATCCAAATTGATGGGCCATGCGAAGGAACTGATTACAATGGATGTGTATGGGGATAATAGAGGAATTATTGCGGATTGCGTAGATGAAATTCAAGCCTTTATTGATGAAGTTATTCCAGATGAGGAAGAGGAGAAAGCGGTTGATGAAGAATTTATAGATGTTGTAATTCCGGCAGAAGACTATTTTTGAGTATATTTGATGCAGAGAGTGAAAAAATAAATTGAGCGTAGCGAGGCTGAACAAACTGGATAGATCGAATAAAAAGTATAGGCAAAAGAAAAAGAACAGATGTTCTAAAAGGGTCTATACTTTTTATTTTGTTTATGCTATACTTTCTAGTGACTTTCCGTAATGCCAATTCCACCTGGTGTTATCTGGTGTTGCGGTGTTTCAAAAAATAGGTTTTAGTGACTTTCATTCGTAAAAATGCAAAAGTTCGAGTATAGACCAGCATAGTGAATACTCGGTTTTACGAATTTTGGGCCTATACACGAACTTTTTTCAGGGTCACTAGAAAGGAAAAAAGCATATATGGAGTTCAAATTGCACTCAGAATTTCAGCCCACCGGCGACCAGCCGCAGGCCATAGAAGCCCTTGTCAAAGGCTTCAAGGAAGGCAACCAATGCCAGACTTTACTAGGGGTTACGGGGTCCGGCAAGACTTTTACGATGGCGAATGTCATCCAGCAGCTGCAGAAGCCGACCCTCATTTTAGCCCACAACAAAACGCTCGCCGCACAGCTCTATGGCGAGTTTAAGGAGTTCTTCCCGGAGAACGCGGTGGAGTATTTTGTGTCC
>DKWE01000015.1:4312-17603 GCA_002491565.1 Lachnospiraceae bacterium UBA7160
CGACTACTACCAGCCCGAGGCGTACGTCCCGTCGTCGGACACCTACATCGCGAAGGATTCGGCCATCAATGATGAGATTGACAAGCTGCGGCTGTCGGCGACGGCCTCGCTCGTCGAGCGGAAGGATGTCATTATCGTGGCGAGTGTCTCGTGTATTTATGGCATCGGCAGCCCGGCAGACTACAAGGACATGGTGCTGTATCTGCGCCAGGGACAGGAGCGCGACCGGGATGAGGTGCTGCATAAGCTGATCGATATTCAGTATGACCGGAATGAGATGGATTTCCACCGTGGTACGTTCCGGGTACATGGGGATGTGCTGGAGATTTTTCCGGCGAATGCGGATGATTATGCGTACCGGGTGGAGTTTTTCGGGGATGAGATCGACCGGATCACAGAAATCGATACACTGACCGGTGCGGCAAGAAAAGCCCTGGAATTTATCGCTGTATTCCCGGCATCGCATTATGTTGTGCCGATGGAAAAGATTCTGGCGGCGGCAAATGCCATCGAGGAAGAGCTGGCAGAGCGGGTTGCGTATTTTAAAGCGGAGGATAAGCTTTTGGAAGCGCAGCGGATCGCGGAGCGGACAAACTATGATGTGGAAATGCTTCGGGAGACGGGGTTTTGTTCTGGCGTCGAGAATTATTCACGGCATCTGGCCGGACTTCCGGCAGGGGCGACGCCACATACGCTGATGGATTATTTCGGGGATGATTATCTGTTGATTATTGATGAGTCGCATAAGACGGTGCCGCAGGTCCGGGCGATGTATGTCGGTGATCAGTCGCGGAAGTCGACGCTGGTCGATTATGGTTTCCGGCTTCCGTCGGCAAAGGACAATCGCCCCTTGAACTTCGAGGAGTTTGAGAGTAAGCTGGATCAGGTGATGTTTGTGTCGGCGACGCCTGGGGAATATGAGGAGCAGCATGAGCTTCTCCGCGCGGAGCAGATTATCCGGCCGACGGGGCTTCTGGATCCGCTGGTTGAAGTGCGGCCGGTCGAGGGTCAGATTGATGATCTAATCGGGGAGATCAATAAAGAAACAGCAGCTGGAAATAAGGTGCTGGTGACGACGCTGACTAAGAGGATGGCAGAAGATCTGACAGATTATATGAAAGAGGTTGGGATTCGAGTGCGGTATCTGCACTCGGACATTGATACGCTGGAGCGGACGGAGATCATCCGGGACATGCGGCTCGATGTGTTTGATGTGCTGGTCGGGATCAACCTGCTGCGGGAGGGGCTGGATATTCCGGAGATTTCATTGGTCGCGATTCTGGACGCGGACAAAGAGGGATTTCTTCGCTCGTCGGTATCGCTGATCCAGACGATCGGCCGCGCGGCGCGGAATGCGCAGGGGCATGTCATTATGTATGCAGATGTAGTTACGGATTCCATGCGTGTCGCGATTGACGAGACAATGCGCCGCCGTGAGATTCAGGAAAAGTATAATGAGGAGCATGGGATTACGCCGCAGACGATCAAAAAGGCGGTGCGGGATCTGATCAGTATTTCTAAGGCAGTGGCAAGGGAAGAGAAGGAGCTTGAGAAAGATCCGGAGTCGATGAGCCGCGAGGAGCTGGAAAAGCTGATTGAAGAAGTACAGAAGCAGATGAAGAAAGCTGCGGCGGAGCTGAATTTCGAGTCAGCAGCGGAACTGAGAGATAAGATGATTTCGCTGAAAAAATATTTGCAGGAGCTTCGGTGAGCACGAGAACAGCAGAGCAGTTAGAGATAAGAAAAAGCGATTACAAGGAGAAGAAGAACAGAAAGATGGAGAATAAGAATCGAAACCAGTATATTCGCATCCGCGGAGCGAATGAGCATAATTTGAAGGATGTCAGCATTGATATCCCGCGGAACCAATTTGTGGTGTTGACCGGATTATCCGGGTCGGGTAAGTCGTCGCTTGCATTTGATACGATCTATGCGGAGGGACAGCGGCGCTATATGGAGTCCCTTTCCTCCTACGCGCGGCAGTTTCTGGGACAGATGGAGAAACCGGATGTAGAGAGCATTGAGGGGCTGCCGCCGGCGATCTCAATTGACCAGAAATCAACCAACCGCAATCCGCGGTCGACAGTCGGGACGGTGACAGAGATTTATGACTATTTTCGTCTTCTGTATGCCCGGATCGGCACTCCGCATTGTCCGAAATGCGGCAGAGAGATCAAGAAGCAGAGTGTGGATCAGATGGTGGATCAGCTTATGGCACTTCCGGAGCGGACAAGGGTACAACTGCTGGCACCGGTGGTGCGTGGAAGAAAGGGCGAACATGTGAAGCTGCTGGATCAGGCGAAAAAGAGCGGCTATGTCCGGGTACGGATTGACGGGAATATGTACGAGCTTTCGGAAGAGATTAAGCTGGAGAAAAACATCAAACATAATATAGAAATTGTGGTGGACCGCCTCGTGATCAAGCCGGGAATTGAAAAACGTCTGACCGATTCGCTGGAGACAGTGCTGCACCTGACAAATGGCCTGGCACTTGCGGAGATACAGGAGTGGGAAGCGCAGAACAGCCAGGTACTCAGTTTCAGTCAGAGCTTTTCCTGCCCGGACTGTGGGATCAGTGTGGAGGAAATCGAGCCACGCAGCTTCTCTTTCAACAATCCGTTTGGGGCTTGCCCGGACTGTTATGGTCTTGGGTATAAGATGGAGTTTGACATAGAGCTGATGATACCGGACCGGTCATTAAGTATTCTGGACGGTGCGATTGTTGTGACCGGATGGCAGTCCTGCACGGATAAGGGAAGCTTTACACGCGCAATTCTGGATGCGCTTGCGAAGGAATATCAGTTTGATCTTGCTACGCCGTTTCAGGAGCTGCCGCAAGAGGTGCAGGAGATGCTTCTTCATGGGACAAATGGCCATGAAGTGAAGGTGCACTACAAGGGGCAGCGAGGGGAAGGCATCTACGATGTGGCGTTTGAGGGGCTTATTAAAAATGTGGAGCGGCGTTATCGCGAGACCGGTTCCGATACGATGAAACAGGAATACGAGAGCTTTATGAGAATTACGCCGTGCAGAACATGCGGAGGCCGGAGACTGAAAAAGTCTGCGCTTGCTGTGACCGTGGCGGATAGAGATATCTATGAGGTCACTTCCATGGCGATCGGAGAACTGCAGCGGTTTATGGAGGAACTGGTGCTGACGAATCAGCAGGAGCTGATCGGCCACCAGATTCTGAAGGAGATCCGTGCAAGACTGCGCTTTCTTGTTGATGTAGGGCTGGAGTATCTTAGTCTGGCGCGGGCGACGGCAACTTTGTCCGGAGGGGAGGCGCAGCGCATTCGTCTTGCAACGCAGATTGGCTCTGGACTCGTCGGGGTTGCATATATTCTGGATGAGCCCAGCATCGGATTGCATCAGAGGGATAATGACAAACTGCTGAAAACGTTGAATAGCCTGCGGGATCTCGGAAATACTCTGATTGTAGTAGAGCATGACGAGGATACAATGCGCGCAGCAGATTTTGTTGTGGATGTCGGTCCAGGAGCCGGGGAACATGGGGGCCATATCGTAGCGAGCGGCTCTGTGGAAGATTTGATGGAGTGTGAGGAGTCGGTCACAGGAGCTTATCTGAGCGGGCGGATCCGGATACCGGTGCCGGACGAGAGGAGAAAGCCGACTGGCTGGATTGAGGTTTGCGGAGCGAGGGAGAACAATCTCAAGAATATCAATGTCAAATTTCCGCTTGGCGTGATGACCTGTGTGACTGGAGTTTCCGGGTCGGGGAAAAGCTCGCTTGTCAATGAGATATTGTACAAGCGCATGGCGCGGGATCTGAACCGTGCGCGTGTGATTCCGGGAAAGCATACAGCAGTGCTTGGGCTGGATCAGCTGGATAAGGTGATCAGCATTGACCAGTCTCCGATCGGCCGGACGCCCCGATCGAATCCGGCGACCTACACAGGGGTATTTGACCAGATCCGGGATCTGTTTGCCGCGACGGCAGATGCAAAGGCACGCGGTTACAAGAAAGGACGTTTCAGCTTCAATATCAAGGGTGGGCGATGTGAGACCTGTGCAGGGGACGGAATTTTGAAGATCGAGATGCATTTCCTGCCGGATGTCTATGTGCCGTGTGAAGTTTGCAAGGGGAAACGCTATAACCGGGAGACGCTTGAGGTAAAGTATAAAGGAAAGTCGATCTACGATGTGCTGAATATGACGGTCGAGGAGGCGCTGGATTTTTTCCGCCCGATTCCGTCAATTTACCGGAAAATTGAGACACTGAATGATGTAGGGTTGTCCTACATCCGGCTGGGCCAGCCGTCTACAGAGCTTTCCGGAGGTGAGGCACAGCGGGTGAAGCTGGCAACAGAGTTGAGCCGCAGAAGTACCGGGAGGACGGTCTATATCTTGGATGAGCCGACCACAGGGCTTCATTTTGCGGATGTCCATAAGCTGATTGATATTTTGCGCAGACTGACCGAGGGCGGTAATACGGTGATCGTAATCGAACACAATCTGGATGTGATAAAGACGGCAGACTATATTATTGATATTGGTCCGGAGGGCGGAGACCGCGGAGGAACTGTGATTGCGCAGGGAACCCCGGAGGAGGTAGCGCAGAATCCGGTATCTTATACAGGAAAGTATATAGGGAGATATCTGGCAGATTGAATGATAAATAACTGATACATTCAACTATCCAATTTGCAGCCAATATTGCCATATTTAAGCGTAGTGAATGTGTCAGTTAATTAATTAGAAATGAGCAAATACAAAATATTGCCCAATGAATTCCGAAATGTGTGGACAATACCACACAAATACTAAGAAAAGTTTTGCTGCAAAGACAAGGTATGCTTCCTTTTGTGCGTTTTTTAGAATATACCATAGCTTCCTAGAGCGTGTTTGAAAAATCATTCCTACCATCTGGACGCCACACTTTGCGTGATATTTCTGCCAAATTCAGTTGACGTAGCCCGCTACGCCGCCTTCATTTGGCAGAAATCTCCCACAAATTGTGACGCACTCTGGCAGAAAGCACTTTTCAAACACGCTCTAGCAGCCCGGTGCCGGCACATGGCAGAGATACTCCACTGGTTTTCTTTTACAAAATAAGAAAAAGCCTGACGCATCACGTCAGGCTTTTTCCGGAAAGAGAAAAATTTGGGTTGAAAAATGTTCCCCGTATGGGGTTGGCTCCCTATACAGGTAATGTTTGAGGGAGTACTTGGCAGCGTGTGGGGGCTGCCAAGTGTGAGTTATGAAATATGCTAGCTCCTCGCTAACATGGTTATACTATACTTGATAAATGTGTTGAAAATATGTCTAGTTTCTAAAAAAAACGGAAAGATAATTAAGAAATCCTTTCACAAAAAGGAAGGAAAAATGATTTACGATTTCTTAAGAAAAACAATTTCCATTTTTCCGTAATCTATACTATAATAAACGTACATGCCTGCTTCACAGGCGCTATAGGCGGACGGAGCGGGGAAATGCAGTCAGGACAGAGAAAGGAGCAGGAAGCATGGCAGCTACGGATGTCGGGATAGATCTGGGAACCGCCAGTATATTGGTGTATGTCAGAGGAAAGGGCGTCGTATTGAAGGAGCCATCGGTTGTGGCATACGACAGAGATACAAATAAAATCAAGGCAATTGGGGAGGAAGCACGGCTGATGCTCGGAAGAACGCCTGGGAATATCGTCGCGGTTCGTCCTATGCGGAAGGGCGTGATTTCAGACTACACGGTAACGGAGCAGATGCTGAAATACTTCATCCAGAAAGCGATTGGAAAGATGTCATTCCGCAAGCCGCGGGTCAGTATCTGTGTGCCAAGCAGTGTCACAGAGGTAGAGAAAAAAGCGGTCGAGGATGCTACCTATCAGGCTGGCGCGCGTGAAGTGCATATCATCGAGGAGCCGATTGCTGCTGCGATCGGAGCAGGGATTGATATTTCACGGCCCTGTGGGAATATGATTGTGGATATCGGGGGTGGCACCTGCGATGTCGCGGTGATTTCACTGGATGGAATTGTCGTCAGTTCATCGATCAAGGTAGCCGGGGACGATTTCGATGATGCTATTATGAAATATGTGCGGAAAAAATACAGTTTGATGATTGGAGAGCAGACAGCGGAGGAGATCAAGATCACGATCGGGACCGCATTTGAAAAGCCGGAGCCGAAAATCATGGAGGTGAAGGGAAGAGATCTGGTGACTGGACTTCCGAAAACGATTCGCGTAACCTCAGAAGATACGCGGGACGCGCTGAAGGAAGTAACCGGACAGATCGTGGATGCAGTGCACAGTGTGCTGGAACGAACGCCACCGGAGCTGGCGGCGGATGTGGTAGATCGAGGGATTGTTCTGACTGGCGGCGGTGCGCTTTTGAGCGGCTTGGAAGAGTTGATTGAGGCACGAACCGGAATTAATACGATGACTGCGGAAGATCCGATGACGGTTGTTGCTGTTGGGACTGGAAAATTTGTCGAGCTGACGGCTTCGCATGGGAAGCTGTAGCAGGCAGCATCAGAGCAAAAACAGATGGTATTGAGGTAATAAGAAAGAAATGATGCTTTCTGCGAGTGTGAAATTCTGGGAAGTGCGTTGCAAAGGCGCGGATTCTTTGAAAGTGCGGGCGAAATGTCTGTAAAAGCGCAGATTTTGTGGATGCGCAGACGGAGTGCCAGCAAAAGCATGGATTGCATGAATGGCTGGACGGAATGCCAGCAAAAGCATGGATTGTATGAATGGCTGGACGGAGTGCCAGCAAAAGCATGGATTCCATGAATGGCTGGACGGAATGCCAGCAAAAGCATGGATTGCATGAATGGCTGGACGGAATGCCAGCAAAAGCACGGATTGCGTGAATGGACAGACGGAATGCCAGCAAAGCGGGGATACTAAGGTTGGGCTGGGAGATGTCTGCAAAGGCGCAGATTCCAGGGATGAACAGGCAGAGATTTGAAACAGGCGGATACATTTAGATTGTGAGTGCATGAAGTATGGAGAAAATTGAAGGATATGTGGACCACATTGTTTACCGGAATGCAGAGAATGGCTATACGGTTATGGTGGTGTCTGCCCAGGATGGGGATGTGACGTGTGTCGGCTCGCTTTCCTATATTGGGGAGGGAGAAAAAATTGAGGCAGAGGGGACGTACCTTTCTCATCCTATGTATGGAGAACAGTTTAAGATCGAGACGTATGCGCTTCATGCGCCGGAAGATGAGGAAGCGGTAGAGCGATACCTGGGATCCGGGGCCATAAAGGGTGTCGGGACGGCGTTGGCGGCCCGGATTGTGCGGCGGTTCCACGGGGACACGCTGCGGGTGATTGAGGAGGAGCCGGAGCGGCTTGCGGAAATCAAAGGGATCAGTGAGCGCAAGGCAAGGGAAATTGCACAGCAGGTCTATGAGAAGCGCGATATGCGTGAAGCGATGATTTTTTTGCAGCAGTTCGGTATCACGACGGCACTTGCGGTAAAGATTTTCGAAAAGTATGGGCGAAAGCTGTATGAGGTGATTCAGAAGAACCCGTATCAGCTTGCGGATGATATCACAGGAGTTGGATTCCGGATTGCAGATGAAATCGCGAAGCGAGCCGGGGTCAGCTTTGATTCCGAATATCGTGTGAAGTGTGGGATTTCTTATGTGCTGCTCCAGGCGGGAGCAGACGGACACATTTATTTGCCCAAAGAGGTGCTGCTTGGCAGAACGGCGGAATTGCTTGGCGTACCACTGGAAAGTATTGATGAGTATCTGATGGATATGGCGGTGGAGCGGAAGATTGTGGTCCGGCAGGAGCAGGAGCAGACGCGGGTGTACAGTGCATCCGCCTATTATATTGAGATGAAGACCGCACGGATGCTCTGTGACTTGAATCTTTCCGGAGAGGTGGACGAGGAAATCATTCGCAAAAAGATTGCAGTGATTGAGAAGGCCACAAACATTTTTCTGGATGATATGCAGAAGAAAGCTGTGATTGAGGCGGTGCGCTGTGGGCTGCTGATCATTACGGGAGGTCCTGGTACCGGAAAGACGACAACCATCAATACACTGATTGCATATTTTGAGTCGGAGGGGCTGCGAATCCTGCTGGCTGCACCGACTGGCAGAGCAGCCAAGCGCATGACGGAGGCGACTGGCTTTGAGGCGAAGACAATTCATCGGCTGCTGGAGGTGTCCGGATTGTCCGAGGACGGCACGGTGGTTGCTGGCTTTGGCAGAAATGAGCAGAATCCGCTGGATGCGGATGTGATCATTATTGATGAAATGTCCATGGTGGATGCTTATTTGATGGGATCGCTGCTGAGCGCAATCTCCATCGGGACGAGGCTGATTATGGTAGGAGACGTGAATCAGCTGCCGTCAGTCGGACCGGGAAGTATTCTGAGGGATATGATTGCTTCCGGGCAGATTCCGGTTGCCAGGCTGACAAGGATCTTCCGGCAGGCCCAGGAGAGCGACATCGTTGTCAACGCACATAAGATTAACCGGGGAGAGGAGATCGTGCTGGACAATAAGAGCCGGGACTTCTTTTTCCTGAAACGGCAGGATGCGAATGTGATTATCAGCGTTGTCATCCAGCTGGTGCGCGACAAAATGCCGCGCTACGTGGATGCGCAGCCATATGATATTCAGGTGCTGACACCAATGCGAAAAGGGCTGCTCGGGGTTGAGCGGCTGAACCGGATTTTGCAGGAATATCTGAATCCACCAGGCGCAGGAAAAGCGGAGTATACGCAGAATGACCGGCTGTTCCGCGAGGGGGATAAGGTCATGCAGATCAAGAACAATTATCAGATCGAGTGGGAAGTGCGCGGTCGATATGGGATTCCGGTTGAGAAGGGGCAGGGAATCTTCAACGGTGATATCGGGATTATACGGACGATCAACACGTCTGCGGAGCGGGTGACGGTTGAATTTGATGAGCAGCGCATGGTGGAGTATCCATATTCCGGGCTGGAGGAGCTGGAGCACGCATATGCGGTGACGATACATAAGTCGCAGGGAAGTGAATATCCAGCGGTCGTAATCCCATTGTTGTCCGGACCGAAGATGCTGATGACGAGGAATCTGTTGTATACTGCTGTGACGCGCGCGCGGAAATGTGTAACACTGGTGGGAGACGAGCAGACATTTGAGCAGATGATAGCAAACACCATTGAGAGAAGGCGCTATACCACACTGGCGGAACGGATCCGGGAGTTGACGGAGTTGCAGAAGAACGAGCTGGAAAGAAATGAAGCGGGGCCAGAAAATGTCTGAGTGGCAGGAGGGTGAGAAGATAGCAAAGCAGGAACACAAACGGTATAAGCTGCTGGAGAGCATGCCGGAAAGGAAGCGCTTCCAGAACGGAAATGATTGAGGTGGCAGGCAAGCGCGGGAGGAAGACAGCGGCGTATCTCTGGAGCTGTATAGGCTGTAGAAGCGCGAGCAGGAAAGAGGCGAAGCAGAGGGAAAAACTGCCTGAGTAATTAGGAGAACGAGCAAAACAGCAGTGGGGCGAGAAACTATCTGAGTCTGTATAAGCTGCAGGAGAACGGAGAGGAAGGAAACAGAACATCTCCGGGAACAGTCAAAGAGTAAACAAAGGAATGGGAGATACCGGGGGGAGAGAGCTGCGGTATCAAAATGAGAAGAAATGAAAGACGGGCAGACAATGCAATGATTCTACAGCCGGAATGGCTGTGGAGGGTTGGAAAACGTGCAGCTGAGGGCGCACTGGATCTGCTTTGCCCACGCAGGTGTGCCATCTGCGATGAGGTATTGCCATGGGGGGTGCGCGGCTGCTGTGCGAGCTGTGCGCGGACATTGCCATGGGTACACGAGCCGTCCTGTATGAAATGCGGCAAACCGATTAGCCGCATGGATGTGGAGTACTGTCCGGACTGTGCAAAGTATGCGCATGTCTTTGACCGGGGAACAGCAGCCTTTACTTACACGGGACGGCTGCGTCAGTCGGTATACCGGATGAAAGCGGATAACCGCAGGGAATATCTGGATTTTTATGCAGTGGCGATGCTGCAGGCGCTGCGGCCGCGTCTGGGACTTTGGCAGCCGCAGCTGGTGCTGCCGGTGCCCATGTATTGGAGAAAAAAGTGTGTGCGCGGGTATAATCAGTCGGAACTTTTAGCAAAAAGAGTTGGAAGGCTGGCAGGGCTTCCAGTGGACTGCAGGGCACTCGCCTGTGTGAGAACGCATACGGCGCAGAAACTGCTCGGAAGGCGGGAACGGATGCAGAACCTGCGGGGAAGCTTCCTGCTAAAGAAAGAGCTGCCGGGGGTGGAGCGCGTACTGCTTGTGGATGACGTTTATACAACGGGAAGTACGATGGACGAGCTTGCACGTGTGTTGAAACAGAGCGGTATTCAAAAGGTTTACTTTCTGGTGCTGTGCACAGGAAGAGGAGAAAAGGTATTGTTCCGTGATGCTGGATGAAAGAGGTACGCTGGAATGCTCTGTAAGGAAGAAGACGAGTAAATTTAAGGCGTTCATCTTAAAACAGTGGATGGATGAATGAAAATGGGAATTTGCGGACATTCAGGGAAAGCTTTCGAATATGCAGGCACATCCGGTATCTGCCAGGTAGACAGTGACAGGAGAAAAGCCTGGGAATACGAAAAAGATTGTTTGCACAGAAGGAAATGTGTGTTATACTGAAATCGAATAAACTTGAAAAGGAAAGGAGCGCGCAAAATGAGTCCGAGTAATCTGAAAATCTGGTTGCGGAATTATATGTCATGGTTTACGACGCCGACTCTGGCGATTACCCTGACCGATGTGCTGGAAATTCTCATTTTGGCCTTTCTGGTGTATAGCTTTCTGCTTTGGGTTAAGAATACCAGGGCATGGACGCTGCTTAAGGGACTGATGGTACTGGTCATCTGTGTGTCTGTGGTCTATTTACTGCGTATGGATACCCTGATTTTTATAGTAAACCGGGGGATTGATATTGCAATTACAGCGGCGATTGTCATTTTCCAGCCGGAGCTGAGGCGTGTGCTGGAGCAGATCGGAGAAAAGCAGATTGTGTCCGCGTTGCTTCCGATTGATACAAACCGCGTGACGGAACGGTTCAGTGACCGCACGGTCAATGAGATAGCGAAAGCTGCCGTGGAGATGGGAAAGGCAAAGACGGGTGCGCTGATTGTAATTGAGCAGAATGTTAAGCTGGATGAGTACGAGCGGACCGGGATTGTGTTGGATTCTGTTCTGACCAGTCAACTGCTGATCAACATTTTTGAACATAATACGCCGCTGCATGATGGTGCAGTGATCGTCCGGGGCAATCGTGTCACAGCTGCAACGTGCTATCTTCCGCTGTCGGACAATATGATGCTGAGTAAGGAGCTGGGTACAAGGCACAGAGCCGGGGTAGGCATCAGTGAGGTGACAGATTCTCTCACGGTGATTGTTTCGGAGGAGACAGGAGGGATCTCGATCGCGTATCGCGGCGAGCTGAAGCGGAATGTGTCCGCGGAGATGCTGAAGGAGCAGATTTCGCTTTTGCAGAATAAGACGCCGATGCAGAAGAAGTTCAGGCTCTGGAAAGGTTGGAATAAGAATGAAGCATAAATTTACCCGCAATGTAGGGCTGAAGCTTCTGTCACTGCTTGTCGCTTTCATGATCTGGCTGCTGGTAGCGAATGTGAGTGATCCGACAACGGTAGCTTTGTTCCGGAATATCAAGATACAGACGGTGAATGAGGACAGCGTGGCGGAACTGGACAAGGTATTTGATGTTGTAGAAGACGGTGTGTATGGCGAAAATGTGGTCGTTCGTGTCCGGGAGAGGAGCAGCGTGATCAAGCAGCTGCGGGTGACGGATTTTAAAGTGACTGCCGATATGGAAGCCGTCAATGAGATGGGCGCGATTCCGCTTCGTCTGGAATGCTCCAATCCGCAGATCAGTCTGGACGAGATGGAAGTCATTCCATCTGTGATGAAGGTCAAGATGGAGCAGAAGAAGCAGAGTGAATTCATGATCTCAGTCACCACGACCGGTACTCCGGAAAATGGCTTTGAGGTGGGGACAAAGGAGGTTGTGCAGGGAAAGACGGTGCAGATCGCAGGGCCGGAGAGCCTGCTGCGGAGAATCGGGCAGGTAGAGGCTGAGGTCAGTGTTTCCCGCCTGCGGACAGATCAGCGGATTACATCAGTGCTGAAGGTTCGGGATAAAAATGGAGACACACTGACAGAGAGTCAAATGCAGAGACTGCAGATCAAGGATTCCGATGGTGTGCTGCTTTCCAACAATGAAGTGATGGTGGATATCACACTCTGGAAGGTGATGGAGGATATTCCGGTCCAGATTAAAACGAGCGGCAAGCCTGCGTCGGGCTACCGGATTGCGAAAATTTCCACAGTGCCGGTGACAGTCAATCTGGTCGGCACGGATGAGGCTCTGGCGCGTTTGAACGGAAAAATTGTGGTGCAGGAGCCGGTATCGGTGGAGGGTGCATCTGAAAATGTGACGAAGGAGATTGACCTGAGCGAGACGCTTTCAGGAATCGAGGGACTGCGGCTGATCTCGGACACGGATCCAACCATTTCTGTGACGGTACAGATTGAGAAGAGCGGGGATCAGATCTTGTCGGTTCCACTGTCCAATCTGGAGGTGCTGAATCGTCCGGATTCCGATAAAATCAAGCTGGCTATTTCTCCAGCGGATGAGGTACAGATCAGTATCCATTCCGAGGAAGGAGGGAAAACTCTGACGCTGAGCGATATCAGAGCACGAGTGGATCTTGCGGAGTGTTCGAAAGAGGGAGTCTATGAGATCCCTGTGGAGATAGAGCTGCCTGAGGGGTATACGCTTGCTGAAGAAGTGAAACTGGTGGTAACTGCGACAAAGCAGGCAGAGGAAACAGAAAAAGCGGAGGAATGATAGTGATAAGCAGAAGAGTAAAGCTGAAAAATCAGCAGGGCCTTCACCTGCGTCCGGCGCGTGAGCTGTGCAGCATGGCGTCAGGGTATGAAGGCACCTCGGTCATGATTCATTTCCGGGGACGTGAGTTCAATGCGAAGAGTATGCTTAGCATCCTGAGTGCCTGTGTACAGAAAGAGGACGAGGTTGAGCTCGTATGCAGCGGACCGCAGGAACAGGAGGCGGCGGAGACACTGGCAGTGTTTCTGGAAACAGACGGGGAAGGTCCGTCTGCAACAAAATAAACGAAGCGATGCAGCAGTATTGCCGGGTGAAGTGCATGCAGTTCGATGGACAGCCAGATAAGTATGCCTGAAGGAGAGAGCACCGGTGTGTTGGTTTCTGATACCTTAGAAGGTGTTTCAATAAGTGAATAAAAGAATCCCGGATGATGATTCATTG
>DKWE01000015.1:17912-80401 GCA_002491565.1 Lachnospiraceae bacterium UBA7160
ATCATCATCCGGGATTCTTTTTGTATATGGGTTAGTTTCCTTACCGAGATGTATAGCAGAAAGTGCAAAAGAGTTTACCGGGTGCAAAGAAAGAGCTTCTTTGCGAGTGTTCCATATGTACCAGCGTGCTTTGCATTTCTGTAAAAGTTCAAACTATCTTATCGGACACTGTACGGATTTACAAAAGTATCCGTAGGGTCATAGTACAGATTGGAAGCCTGCTTTGGCGGCCATTCAATCTGAATGTTGGTCGGCTTCGGTACACTGTCGGAAATAGTTACCGGTGTGCCGATCGGCACGTTGTCAAACAGCCATTTCGCATGTTTCACTGAGAGCCGGATACACCCGGCGGAAGCCGGTGATCCAAGCTTGTTGTACTCCCAGGTCTCGAGAGAATACGGGTTGTTGTACTGCGTATTCGGAACGGAATGGAAGAGAATATCGCTTGTGACATGAGAACAATACTGCCCCCAGCTCGGCCCCATCAGCTCGTGCCAATACAGTTTATCCCGGATAGAGTAGGTACCAAGCGGTGTGCTCACTCCGTTCTTGGCAGTAGAGCAGACAAATGCCTTGACCGGTGTACCTCCCCGGTATACGACAACGTAACATTCCGGAGAGGAATAGCTGCCGCGCTTGACTTTGATGCTCCATGCTCCGGTCGCGGTAACAGAAATTGCACCGCTTGTGCCAAAGTCGTAAGTCTGACCGTCGATGGTATGCTTGCCGGTATACATCTTACCGGTATCCGGGTCAAAATAGTACTTCTTATTGTTTTCTGTAACCCAGCCAGTCTTCATGCCGCCATCCTGCTTGAAGTAGTACCAGTCGCCGTCGATCTTTGTGAATCCTACCATAGCAGCGCCGTAAGTACTGGAAGCCTTGTTTGGATTCAGGTACAGCATGCGGGTGCCATTTCCTTTCGTCCAGCCAGTCTGCATGACACCGGTCTCACGGTCGAAGAAATACTTCCGTCCTCCGATATCCGGCATCCAGCCATGTGCCCGCACTCCGCTGCTCTTGGCATAATAGCGCTTATCACCAATGGTAATCCATCCGGTCTGCATAACCCCCTTCTTATTAAAATAATAATAACTCTTTTTGACCTTATACCATCCGTTTGAGAGCCGTGCTCCATTCTGTGCTTTGGGCAGACAGTATTTCTTCCCGTTCAGTGTCAGCCATCCTGTTATACGCTTGTAATCCTTGTTGTAATAGTAGTACTTGCCTTTGAGCTTGACCCAGCCGGTAACAGCAGCCCCATTTTTATTGCTGAAGAAATAATTGGACTTGCCAACCTTGACGGCACCGGTCATGCGGGCGCCTGTTGTCTTATTGAAAAAGTAATTCTTGCCCTCGACCTTTTGAATTCCGGTATACAGGACACCACTTGCGGATGCATAGTAATAATTTCCGTCGTATTTCGACTGTCCGTAGGAGATCATCCGCCCGTCTTGCGTGATGTGGTAGAGCTTGCCGTTTATCTTAATCGTGCCAAGCTTAATCTGCCCGTTCTCATTGGCGTAGAAATACTTGCCATTGTACTTCACCCACTTATTGACAGCGAGAACCCCCTTCGTATTCTTGATGTAGTAATAGGTGTCAGTATCCTGTCCGAGGCGGACCATTGGATTGTTCCGGTCTGTATAGAGTCTGCCGTCAACAGGGCTGAAAAGATAAAGGTTCTCCCCGATCTTTACGATGCCGGTGACGCGATAACCGGTCTGATCGTTGAAGTAGTAGACTCCTCCGCTGATGGTCTGTCGTCCGGTAAGCCGTTTGCCGCCCTTTGTATAAAAGACGCCGGTCTGATCGGAATGCCAGCCGTCGGCAATCGTTGCGGTCCCTGCTTCGGTCTCAGGTTCTGCAGCATAGACTGTGGTCGGCTGAAGTCCCACAGAAGCCATCAGCCCGGAGGCTGAAAGCATGAGACCGGCCGCAGCGACAAAGGCAGCTGCCAGTTTTCTGATTTTCATGGTACAAAATTCCTCCCCTTTTGTGTGCTTCAGAGATCACTCCATACAGTACCAGCCAGAATCCATCTGACAGGGTGAAAAATGGAAGATTCTGAATGAATATATACACATAGTATCATGCCCATTATACCTGCTGCCTGAACGGAATGCAAGAAAAGGGCAGGGAAAATTTTCTTAACTTTCTTTCAAAAAGTTAAGAAAAAATTAAGGAACGAAATGGGCTTCTTTCCCCGCAGGTTTCGTTTAGTCAGCCGATGTCTGGGGAGGTACGTAGCCATGTTTGCACGGATATTTCTTATGCCGGATGCGGACTTACCTATGCCGGTGTGCTTTTTGCTGCTTCTTTCCATGTTGTCATTTTAGGAGAAGTGTTTTATAATGTGTCAGTAGTCTTCGCATCAGGATTGATTGTGGATCGATTGTGCGGAGGCGGGATTTAAATTATGAACCTATAGGGGTGTCTGCCACAAGGTCCACAAGGTATCTGTGGATGATGCGGCTGGATGTCATTAACGGAATGACAGGATGCTGGGGTTAATAAATATCAGACAGATTTGTTTCGCACTTCGTGCTCCCACAATCTTTGAGGCACGCTTTGCCGCGAAAGAAGGAAGGATTATTCATGCGTAAACGGGAAAGATACAAGAGGCTGATTATGTTTTTCGCTTCTGTAATGATTGTAGCGGTGCAGACGGGAGTTTTTGCCTATGCGTGGTTCCATGATTACTATACGAAGGAGGTCATTGGACGGCTGTATGGGTACTGGGGACACTGGGCGCTGCTCGTGCTGTATGCAGTGATGGTGGTACTCGTATCGAAGCTGTTTTCCGCGTTTAAGGTAGGATATATGCGGATTCTCGATGTGCTGTTGTCGCAGATATTCTCGGTGTTGGTGGTAAACGCGTTTGAGTACCTGCAGCTGGCGCTGATCGGGCGCTGGCGTTTTCTGACACACCTGGAACCGATGCTGCGCGTGACAGGGATCAATTTGGCCGCAGTGATTTTATGGGTTCTGTTTATGCGCTGGATCTATGCGCGGATTTATCCGCCGCACCAGGTGCTGCTGGTCTATGACCGGTATGGTCCAAAGCAGATGATGAAGAAAATGTCAGAGCGGCGCGACAAATATATTGTGGCGGGGACCATGTCACTGGACAATGGGCTGGAGCGGATCAAGCAGGAGATTCCGAAGTTTCAGGCGGTCATGATCGGAGATTTGCCGTCGCACGAGCGAAACGCGATCCTGAAGTATTGTTTTGAGCAGAACATCCGCTGCTACTGCCAGCCGAAGATTTCGGATATCATGATTATGGCCTCCGAAAAAATTCATATGTTTGATACGCCGCTGCTGTTGTTTCGGAACAGCGGACTGACCGTGGAGAAGCAGTTCTTCAAGCGGGTATTTGATGTGATCTGTGCTTTTGTGATGCTGGTCGTGCTTTCTCCGGTGATGCTTCTGATTGCGCTGCTGGTGAAACTGTATGATGGAGGGCCGGTGCTCTATAAGCAGGACCGTCTGACAAAGGATGGAGCGGTATTTCAGGTGTATAAGTTCCGCAGTATGCGGGTCGATTCGGAGAAGAATGGCGCACGGCTGGCGATGAAAGGGGACAGCCGGGTGACACCGGTAGGAAAGGTGCTTCGGAATATTCATTTTGATGAATTGCCTCAGCTGCTGAATATTCTGAAGGGTGACATGTCCATGGTGGGACCGCGGCCCGAACGTCCGGAAATTGCGGCGCAGTATACGAAAGAGATTCCGGAATTTCCTTACCGGCTAAAGGTCAAGGCAGGTCTGACCGGGTATGCGCAGGTGTATGGGAAATACAATACAACACCGTATGATAAGCTGAAGCTGGATTTGACGTATATTGAAAATTACTCCTTCCTGCTGGATTTGCAGCTGATTGCGACGACCGTCAAAATTTTATTCCAGAAGGAAAATACGGAAGGGGTCGAGCAGTGGCAGCAGACCGCGTCGCGGAAGGACGGCGCAAAAGAGAGTGGAAAACAGCAGAAGCAGACTGCGCAGAAAAGAAGGCAGGAAGGAAAGGACGAGTTGTAAACGCTGCAAAGACAGCGGGGGACAGTATAAGTGAGCCATGAAACGATAGCAGATAGCAGCAGAATAAACCATGCGGAACGGACAGAAGGAGGAGGGGAGCAGATGGCGGATCTGGTTTCGGTGATTATCCCGGCATACCGGTGTGCAGGGACGATTGAACAGGCGATAGACTCTGTGCTGGCGCAGGAGGTGCCGCTGGAGCTGATCGTGCTCGATGACATGTCTCCGGATGATCTGGACCGGGTGATGGAGCGGTATCAGGCGGACGGCCGGGTGCGCTATGTGAAAAATGGAAGAAATCTTGGTGCGTCTGGTACGCGCAACCGGGGTGTGCAGCTGGCGCGCGGGAATTATGTGGCGTTTCTCGATGCAGACGACTGGTGGGAGGCCGGAAAGCTGAGAAAGCAGCTGGAGCTGCTGAAGAGAGAGCATGCAGTGCTCTGTTCAACCGCGCGGGAACTGGTGACGCCGGACGGGAAAAAGACGGGGCGTGTAATCCCGGTGCGGACAGAGATCACCTACCGTGCTCTGCTGAGGCACAACTGCATCAACTGCTCCTCTGTCCTGATGCAGGCAGCGGTTGCGTGTGAATTCCCGATGGAGCATGAGGACAGCCATGAGGATTATATTCTGTGGATGCGGATTTTGAGAAAATACGGGAGGGCGGTTGCCGTCAATGAACCGCTTTTGAATTATCGTCTGAGTGCGGGCGGCAAATCGGGCAGCAAGTGGAAGTCCGCACGGATGACGTATCAGGCTTACCGCTATGCAGGGTTCGGGTATCCTGAGGCATTCTGGCGTTTTCTCGTCTATGCGGCGAATGGTGTGTGGAAATATGCGAGGGCGTATCTGAAGGTGTGAATTTTAGTGGCTGCATGAACAGTAACAGAAAAAAGCCCATCACCGCACACAAACTGTATTTTTGCTTGCAGGGCGGGTGGCAGTATGATAGAATACCGGGAAAGCCTCAGCACAGCCTGTGCGCTGGCTATTTGAAACAGGCGGAGGGACGTCTGCAGGCTGTCTGGGCGAGAACAGGATGACTTATAAGCGTTGAAAAATCGATGGAGGATGAGACGATGATAGAGAAGCTGATTGCAAAGATACAGGAGACAAAGGCACCGGTGGTAGTCGGACTGGATCCGATGCTGGCGTATATTCCGGAGCAGGTAAAGGCAGCAGCATTTGCAGAGTTTGGAGAGACTCTGGAGGGTGCTGCGGAAGCCGTGTGGCAGTTTAACCGCGCAATTGTCGATGAGGTATATGATCTGATTCCGGCGGTGAAGCCGCAGATCGCGATGTATGAGCAGTTTGGAATTCCGGGGCTTCAGGCATTTAAGCGCACGGTAGACTACTGTCATGAGAAGGGATTAGTCGTGATCGGCGACGTGAAGCGCGGCGATATCGGCTCAACCTCTGCAGCCTATGCGACGGCGCATCTTGGCTCCGTGCAGGTGGGCAGCGCGCAGCTGGTTCCATTTGGCGAGGATTTTGCAACGGTGAATCCGTATCTTGGTTCGGACGGTGTGAAACCGTTTCTGGAGGTGTGCAAATCGGAGGATAAGGGCATTTTTGTGCTGGTGAAGACCTCCAATCCGTCGAGCGGAGAATTTCAGGACCGTCTGGTAGACGGAAAGCCGCTGTATGAGCTGGTCGGCGAGAAGGTGGCAGAGTGGGCAGAAACTTGTATGAACGGGCAGTACAGCGAGGTTGGCGCGGTAGTCGGCGCGACGTACCCGGAGATGGGAAAGGTGCTGCGCAAGGTGATGCCGAAGTCCTTTATCCTGGTGCCAGGGTATGGTGCGCAGGGTGGTAAGGCGGCGGATCTGGTACATTATTTCAATGAGGATGGTTTGGGCGCGATTGTAAATTCTTCACGCGGGATCATCGCGGCGTATCGGCAGGAGAAATATGCGGCCTTTGGGCCGGAGCATTTTGCACAGGCAAGCCGTGCAGCGGTCGGGGATATGATAGCGGATATTAATCAGGCGCTGGAAAATCGATAGGGCCTGCACAAAGAAAAGACAGGAAATAGAAAGAGGCGGAAAGATGGCGGAGAAATACCGGGAATCCGCGCGTGTGCTCGCACAGGAGCAGCTTGCGGATCAGATTTACAGTATGTGGCTTCAGACAGACCAGGTGGCAGGTGCGGCGCGGCCGGGGCAGTTTCTTTCTTTATATAGTAAGGACACGGGGAAGCTGCTTCCAAGGCCGATCAGCATCTGTGAGCTTGACCGGGCGCAGGGACGGGTACGGCTTGTCTATCGTGTGACAGGGAAGGGAACCGGAACAGAGGAATTCAGTACGTATCAGGCAGGCGACCATGTGGATATCCTGGGCCCATTGGGGAATGGATTTCCGTTTGAGCGTGCGAAAGGGAAAACTTGCTTCCTGATCGGGGGAGGGATCGGAATTCCACCGATGGTACAGCTTGCGAAGGAGCTGGACGAAGCTGCGCAGACAATGGCAGTGGTGGGATACCGGGACAGCAGCACCTTTTTGGAGGGGGAGCTGTCGGAGCATGCTGCTTGCTATCTGGCAACAGAGGACGGGAGTCTCGGCACGAAGGGAACGGTGCTGGACTGCATCCGGGAAAATGGCCTGAAAGCGGATGTGATGTTTGCCTGTGGGCCGCTGCCGATGCTGCGGGCGCTCAAGACATATGCAAAGGAGCAGGGAATCGAGTGCTGGATTTCGATGGAGGAGCGCATGGCGTGCGGAATCGGGGCATGTCTGGCGTGCGTGTGCCAGTCGGTTGAGGTAGACGCGCATTCACAGGTGCATAATAAGCGCGTGTGTAAAGAAGGACCAGTCTTCCTTGCGGATGAGGTGGAGTTATAGGAAAACGCAGTCTTTGCGGACAGACGGATGGGCTGCTTATGCTTGAGCCGGGCAGACAGATGTGCTGTCATTGCAGCAGGGCCTGTGCCGGCAGGCATGGAAGGATCAATAGATATGGTAGATTTAAGAGTAAAGATTGCCGGAGTAGAGCTGAAAAATCCGGTGATGACGGCATCCGGGACGTTTGGTTCCGGAATGGAATACAGTGAATTTGTGGATCTGTCGCAGCTGGGAGCAGTTGTGACAAAGGGTGTGGCAAATGTACCCTGGCCGGGCAATCCGACTCCGCGTGTCGCAGAAATACGCGGCGGGATGATGAATGCGATTGGACTGCAGAATCCGGGGATTGACGTATTTTGCAGCAGGGATATTCCCTTTTTGAAGCAGCAGAATGCTACAATTATCGTAAATGTGTGTGGCAGGACGACAGAGGATTACTGTGAGGTTG
Source organism: Lachnospiraceae bacterium UBA7160 (assembly GCA_002491565.1). Lineage (GTDB taxonomy): Bacteria > Bacillota > Clostridia > Lachnospirales > Lachnospiraceae > Choladousia. Next base: position 25,243 of record DKWE01000015.1, read on the forward strand.
TGGAGCGTCTGGCAGATGAGCCGGTCGATATGCTGGAAATCAATATCTCCTGTCCAAATGTCAGGTGCGGAGGGATCGCGTTCGGTCAGGACCCAAAGGCGGTAGAGGCAATCACCCGCGAGGTCCGGCGTCATGCGAAGCAGCCGGTTATCATGAAGCTGAGTCCAAATGTGACGGATATCACAGAGACGGCGCGGGCGGCTGAAGCGGGAGGCGCAGACGCATTGTCGCTGATTAATACGCTGACCGGCATGAAAATCAACATTCACAGGCGGACCTTTGCGCTGGCGAATCAGACGGGCGGTGTATCCGGTCCGGCGATTCATCCGATTGCGGTGCGGATGGTATATCAGACGGCGCAGGCTGTCGGCATTCCGATTATCGGAATGGGCGGGATCCAGATGGCGGAGGATGCGATTGAATTTCTTCTGGCAGGCGCAACGGCTGTCGCGGTTGGTACCGCGAATTTCCGGAATCCGGCTGTGACCTTGGAGGTCATTGACGGAATCCGCGCGTACATGGAGCAGTACAAAGTGGAACGTGTCACGGAGCTGGTTGGCGCGGTGAGGTAACAGCGATTCCCGTTGCAACGCTGTAAGCCTGATCCCTCGCTGCTTGCAGCGGGAGATTTGATATGCGCTTAGCTATAGGCAGCATGAGCAGGTGTGCGTTGCGGACATCTGGTAAGTCTAAGAAAAAGTCTGGTGTGGGCATGCATATGCAGGAAAGGAAGCGGCAAAATGAGGCAGCATATAGATCAAGAGCGTATTACAGAACAGTTTTTAAAGCTGGTGGAGATTGATAATCCATCTCTGGCAGAGCGGAAGATGGCAGACGAGGTCCGGCACCAGCTGGACGAGCTTGGCGTTTTCTATACGGAGGATGAAACGTGGAGGGAGACCGGTGGAAATGCGGGGAATATCTTTGCAACGGTACCGGGGACTCTGCCGGGAGGGGCGGTGCTGCTGTCCGCGCATCTGGATTCTGTCGCGCCTGCAGTTGGCAAGCGGGGGATTCTTCACGAGGATGGAACGATTACGAGTGCAGGGGATACAGTGCTCGGTTCCGATGATCTCGCGGGAGTAGCAGAGATTCTGGAGCTGGTGCGCTGCCTGAAGGAGCAGCAGATCCCGCATCGCCCGCTGGAGCTGTGGTTTACGTATGGCGAAGAGTTATACAGCATCGGCGGCGCACGCTTTGACTTTACACAGATACGAGCAGAGGAAGCCTATGTACTGGATGCGACTGGTGCACCGGGCATCTTTCTGTACAAAGCGCCCACGATTCTTTCCTTTGAGATCCGCGTCCGTGGAAAAGCCTCGCATGCCGGATTTGCACCAGAGCGCGGGATCCATGCCATTCGGATCTGCGCGGAGGCGATCAGCCAGGTAAAGATTGGTCATCTGGATGAAGAGACGACAGTTAACATCGGTGAGATCAGCGGCGGCGCAGGCACGAATATCGTACCGGAACTCTGCACAGTGAGGGGAGAAATCCGCAGCTATGTGCATGAGAAGGCGCTGGAGCAGCTCGAGCGGATCCGCGGCCTGTTCCAGAAAACGGCGGAGCAGGTTGGCGGCAGTGCGGAGTTTCTCTGGCGCATCGGCTGCCATGCCTACGAGATCCGGATGGACAGTCCTTCTGTACAGAATTTCCGGCGTGTCTGTGACGAGCGCAGCCATCCGTTTATGCCGCAGGCAAGCTTCGGCGGCAGTGACAACAATGCGCTGGCAGAGCATGGGATTGAGGGAATTGTTCTGTCGTGCGGGATGGAGCAGGTACACACGACTCAGGAATATACGACCGTGCGGGCATTGACCGAGACGACGGAGATGCTGGTTGCGCTGGTGACTGGGACAATGGCCGAGTGAGTCCCGGTAATCATAGAGGAGCTTGGAAGAGGATGTCAGAACAATTTTCAAGAACAGAATTACTGCTGGGGTGCGCGGGCGTAAAAACGCTCGCGCATAGCCGTGTGGCGGTATTTGGCATTGGCGGGGTCGGAGGATATGTCGTTGAGGCACTGGCGCGAAGCGGAGTCGGAGAGCTGGACCTGATTGACAGCGACCAGGTCAGTCTGTCCAATCTGAACCGCCAGATCATTGCAACGCATCGGACGATTGGACAGTACAAGGTCGACGCTGCGCGGGAGCGCATTCTGGAAATTAATCCGGAAGCGCGCGTGAATGTATACCGCACGTTTTATCTGCCTGAGACAGCGAGCCAGTTTGACTTTTCCGCCTACGATTATGTGGTCGATGCCATTGACACAGTGACCGGGAAGCTGCAGCTGATCTGCCAGGCAAAGGAAGCGGGCACACCCGTGATCAGCTCTATGGGTGCAGGGAACAAGCTTGATCCGACTGCTTTCCGGGTCGCAGATATCAGTCAGACCTCGGTCTGTCCGCTGGCAAAGGTCATGCGGCGGGAACTGCGGAAGCGTGGGATTCAGCATCTTAAAGTCGTTTATTCCACGGAACCGCCGATTGCACCCAAGCTTCAGACAGCAGGGAGCGAGCCGGGAAAACAGGAGGCGGATGTCCGGGAGACGGTAGTACAGACACAACATAGGCAAGATATCGGAGGGGAAGTGTTGATGGGGCGAAAGACAGATTCCGGAGAGGCAGCGCGGGCAGATCAAAGGACAGATTCCGGAGAGGCAGCGCGGGCAGATCAGAGGACAGATTCCGGAGTGAAAGCACGGACAAGCCGGGAACCGGATACCGGAGATCACAGCGGCAGTCAGGGAGTCCAGGCGCGCCGCCAGGTTCCTGGAAGCGTCGCATTTGTCCCTTCCGTGGTCGGGCTGATCATTGCCGGGGAGGTAATAAAGGACCTGACGGCAGCAAGTTTATAAAATTATGGATTGCGTGATTTGTGGAAAAGGGGTATAATGAGAAAAAATTTTGGGGAATTCCCCCGGATAGGAGCATCATGAATTACAAAGAAGCAAGAGTATATTTGGATCACATATCCAAATACGGAAGTGTACTTGGCTTGGATAATATGAGAGAACTGCTTGGCAGACTTGGAAACCCTCAAAAGGATTTGAAATTTATCCACATTTCCGGAACAAATGGAAAGGGGTCTGTACTGGCGTATCTCTCGACGGTTCTTTCCGGCGCAGGATATCGGACCGGTCGGTATCTTTCCCCAGCCCTGTTTTCTTACAGGGAAAAGATACAAGTTGATGGTGAAAAAATTAACAAAGAATCTCTGGCAGCGCACGTGACAGCCATAGCGGAAGCTTCCAGGGATATGCAGGAGAAAAATGCAGGGATCCCAACGATTTTCGAGGTGGAGACAGTCCTTGCCTTTTTGTATTTTAAAGAAAAAAAGTGTGATATTGTAGTTCTGGAGACCGGTATGGGCGGTCTGCTGGATGCGACCAATATCATTGATACGACTGTGCTGGAGGTCCTCGCACCGATCAGCATGGATCATATGGAGGTTCTGGGCGATACCCTTGCGAAAATTGCGGTCCAGAAAGCAGGCATCATCAAGCCCCATACAAGCGTTGTTTCTGCTGCGCAGCAGACAGAGGCGAAAGATGTCATTGAGACTGCCTGCAGGGAACGGGATTGCGTTTTGCAGACTGTGGATCCGGCAGAGATTTCAGAGGTACAGTATGGATATGAGGCGCAGACATTTTCTTATAAGAAGTGGAAGCAGATGCAGATTTCACTTGCAGGGAAATGTCAGATTGCCAATGCGGCGCTGGCGCTGGAGGGCGTGGAGGCGCTCCGGGCGCTCGGCTATCAGCTTTCTGAGGAGCAGGTGCGCGAGGGCATGAGAAAGACCGTGTGGCGCGGGCGGTTTACCGTGCTTGCGAAGGAGCCGCTGATCATTATGGATGGCGCGCACAATCCGGCGGCAGCACAGACACTGCGGGATTCACTGCAGCTGTATTTTCCGGGAAAAAAGCTGCACTATATATTCGGGATGTTCCGGGATAAGGATTATCCGGCTGTCATTGCGCTGACGGCGCCGCTGGCGGCAGATATCATTACGGTGGAGACGCCAGGCAATCCGCGCGCGCTCCCAGCCGGGGAGCTTGCAGAAGCGGTTGCAGAGGTAAATCCTCGGGTGGAGGCTGCCGCGAGCATTGCGGAAGCGGTGCAGAAGAGTCTGGAACGTGCAGACAAGGACGATGTCATCATGATATTTGGATCGCTTTCCTGGCTCTGCGAGGCGGAGCAGGAAGTGCAGAGCAGGGGGGATTACAATGGATAAGGAAAAAATTAAAGAGGGTGTACGCCTGATTCTGGATGGGATCGGTGAGGATATCAATCGTGAGGGTCTGCTGGAGACACCGGATCGGATCGCGCGGATGTACGAGGAACTGGCTGCCGGTTATACGGACGATGCGGCGGAGCATCTGAGAAAGCGGTTCCGCGTAGAAAATAATGACATGGTAATCGAGAAGGACATTCACTTTTATTCCTTCTGTGAGCATCATATGCTGCCATTTTACGGCACGGCGGCGATTGCGTATATCCCGGACGGCGAGGTTGTTGGACTGAGTAAGATCGCGCGGACGGTAGAGGTATATGCGAAGCGGTTCCAGCTTCAGGAACGGCTGACTGCACAGATCGCGGATGTCTTTATGGAGGAGCTGAAGCCGCGCGGCGTGATGGTGCTGATCGAGGCGGAGCATATGTGCATGACGATGCGCGGCATCAAGAAGCCGGGAACCAAGACGGTGACAGTCGTGACACGCGGGGTATTTGATGAGGATGATAAGCTGCAGGAGAAGTTTTTCCGGATGCTGGAGCACCGGTAAGACGGATTCTGAGGCGTTTTTGCAGAGCGCGGACCGGGGAAAATGGTACTAGGGAGCCGAATGCAGGTGAACAGGTACCCGTGACGGCCGGGCGGAGGAAAAGCAAGTGTGTAAAGTCAGACAGTCAGAAACGAGTGCAGAGCAGAGCGTCAGGGATGCGTCAAAAGCGTGCGCGGAGCAGGCAGCCGGGAATGGGTCAGGGCTGGATGCAGACCTGGCATCCGGAAATGCGTCAAAAGCGTGCACAGAGCAAAGGTTTCGAAATACTGCGGGAATAGCTGGGGGTATGGAGCGTGCGGATCAGATCTGTGCGCATCCGCGGTGGCAAAAATGTGTCCGGGATATCGCGAAGGCAGAGAGGACACGGCAGTTTTGCCGACATGACACGGTACATTTTCTGGATGTGGCGCGGCTTGCGCAGATCGAGAATCTGGAGCGCGGACTTGGCATCGAAAAGGAGCTTATCTACGCGGCGGCGCTGCTGCACGATATCGGGCGGCAGATGCAGTATGAGAAAGGAATCCCTCATGACGAGGCAAGCGTGATGCTCGCGGAGGGGCTTCTTACGGAGTGCGGATTTTCGGAGGCGGAGCGCACAGAGATCCTTGGCGCAATCGCAGCGCACCGGGAACCGAAGACCAGATTTCGGGATGACCTTGCAGGAGTGCTGTACCGCGCGGACAAGCAGTCGCGGATGTGTATGTTCTGTGGGGCCGAGCCCGAGTGCGACTGGAGTGAAGAAAAAAAGAATCTGCATTTGCGCAGATGAACAGGAATAGAAGCAGGCGCACGTAAATGTCCTGGGGACAGCGACGTGTGTGCAATAGATACCGCATCCCTCCTTCCAAACGTCTCCATATAGCGTGTCTGACAGCTGCAACCTATGGGCTGTTCAGGCAGAACGGGATCGTGAGCGAAGCCTCATGCCGGTTATGCAGGCAGCGGGCGGCAGCTGGTACGGAGCCAGGAGTACACAGGCAGGAATGTCAGCGGAGCTTGAAACAGGGTAACGTTGTAGAGACAGGATCAGGAGGAGATCAGTATGAAGATTGGAAATCGTATTTTTGACACAGCAAATGATTGTTATGTGATGGGGATTCTGAATGTGACGCCCGATTCTTTTTCAGATGGAGGGCAGTGGAACAACCTGGAGCGCGCAAAGCAGCATACGGCAGATATGATTCGGGAGGGCGCCTCGATCATTGATATCGGCGGCGAGTCTACGCGGCCGGGACACGTACAGATCAGTACGCAGGAAGAAATCGATCGTGTGGTGCCGATGATTGAGATGGTGAAACGGAATTTTGAGATTCCGGTATCCATTGACAGCTATAAGAGTGAGGTCGTTGAGGCGGCGCTTGCAGCAGGAGCGGATCTCGTCAATGATATCTGGGGCTTGAAGTATGACCGCCGTGTGGCGGAGCTGATTGCGGAGTATCAGGTACCCTGCTGCCTAATGCACAACAGAGAGAAGGCGGAATATCAGAATTTCCTGGAAGAGCTGTGCAGTGATCTGATGGAGTCTGTGGCGATTGCGAAAGCGGCCGGGGTGAAGGATGAACAGATCATCCTCGATCCAGGTGTTGGCTTCGGAAAGACGTATGAGCACAACCTGACCGCGATTCATCATCTGGAGCAGTTGGTGGCGCTCGGTTATCCGGTGCTTCTTGCAACCTCCAGGAAGTCTGTCATTGGGCTGACGCTGGACCTTCCGACGGATGAGCGTGTTGAGGGCACGCTTGTGACAACGGTGATGGGCGTAGAGAAGCATGCTTCTTTTGTGCGGGTACATGATGTAAAGGAAAATATAAGGGCAATCCGTATGACGCAGGCGATCCTGCGGGAGTGCAAAGCAGCCAAATGATGCAGGAGAGTACTGCCGGTAGCGGGAAGCAGCAGAGCCCCTGCGGGTTTCGAATCTTTTGTAAGATTATGGGAGCACAAAGTGCGAAACAGTCTGTCTGGTATGAACAGTAACGGTACTCGATGAAGATTATGCAGAATAATTTTGCGGGAATACGGGGCATCCAGAGGTGTATAACAGGAAGGAACAGGACAATGACAAGATACGATGAGATACGGATAGAGAATCTCGTGGTGTTCGCGCATCACGGGGTTTACCCAGAGGAGACGCGCCTCGGACAAAAGTTTCTGGTATCGGTGACGATGTTCACAGTTACGAGGCGTGCAGGCCGGACGGATGAGCTGTCCGCCTCAACCAACTATGGAGAGGTGAGCCAGTTTATCACATCCTGGATGCAGGAGAACACCTGTAAGCTGATTGAAGCTGTGGCGGAGCGGCTCGCAGAAGCATTGCTTGGACGGTATTCGCTGCTCGCCGGAGTGGAGCTGGAAGTGAAAAAACCGTGGGCTCCCGTCGGACTTTTGCTGGATACGGTGTCGGTAAAGATTGAGCGGTTCTGGCATACGGCGTATATTGCGCTGGGATCGAACCTGGGGGATAAAAAGGCGTATCTGGACGGGGCGGTGCAGGCACTTCGCAAGACAGTAGGATGTCAGGTGGAGAAAGTGTCTTCTTATCTGGAGACCGAGCCATACGGAGGCGTCGAGCAGGACAATTTTTTAAATGCCTGTCTGCGGCTTCGCACGCTGCTTACGCCGCAGGAACTGCTCGATGAGCTGCACCGGATCGAGCAGGAAGCGCACCGGGAGCGGCTGGTGCATTGGGGACCGCGCACGCTGGATCTGGACCTGCTTCTGTATGATGACGAGGTATTTGAGACAGATACGCTGATCGTTCCGCATGTGGAAATGCATCTGCGCGATTTCGTTCTCATTCCGATGGCGGAGCTTGCGCCGAATCTGAGACATCCGATCTTGCAGAAGACGATGACAGAGCTGGTAAGGGAGTTGAACAGGGAAGGCTAGAAGATAAAAAGGTTACTGTTCACGGCAAGCAGACATGTTTTAGAAAGTGAGGTACAAAAGTGGAGACCGTAAGACTTGGCAAGACAGGAATTGTGACGAACAAGAATGGTTTTGGCGCTCTGCCCATCCAGAGGGTCAGCGACGAGGAGGCGGTGAAGCTCCTGCGCAGGGCCTATGAGGGCGGAATGACTTATTTTGACACAGCGCGCTACTACACAGATAGTGAGCATAAGCTTGGGCTGGCTTTTGCTGGAATGAGGGAGAAAGTCTTTATCGCGACAAAGACCGGCGCGACGACACCGGAGCAATTCTGGCTGGAGCTGGAGACCTCGCTGCTGAATCTGAAGACCGATTACATCGATGTCTATCAGTTCCACAATCCGTCCTTCTGCCCGAAGCCGGGAGATGAGAGCGGAGTCTATGAGTGCATGGTAAAGGCGAAGGAGCAGGGAAAGATCCGGCATATCGGCATCACGAACCACCGGCTGAAGGTGGCGGAGGAGGCCATCGAATCCGGTTTGTATGAGACGCTGCAGTTCCCGTTCTGTTATCTGGCAACGGAGGAGGACAAGCGCCTTGTGGAGATGTGCAAAGAGGCAGATATGGGGTTTGTCGCAATGAAATCTCTGTCTGGCGGCCTGATTACGAACTCTGCGGCGGCGTATGCGTTTGCAGCGCAGTATGACAATGTACTTCCGATCTGGGGCGTGCAGCGGGAGAACGAGCTGGAAGAATTTTTATCCTATGTTGTCTGCCCTCCGGCGATGACAGAGGAGCTTCAGGCGGTGATTGAGAAGGACCGCACGGAGCTGATGGGTGATTTTTGCCGCGGCTGCGGCTACTGCATGCCATGTCCGGCAGGAATTGAGATCAATAACTGCGCGCGGATGTCGCTGATGATCCGCCGTGCTCCATCTGCGGCTCAGCTGACGCCGGAGATGCAGGCGAAGATGATGAAAATTGAGTCCTGTCTGCACTGCGGGAGCTGCATGAAGAAATGTCCGTACCATCTGAATACGCCGGAGCTTCTGGAGAAGAATCTGAAGGATTACAAGGAAATCCTTGCGGGCAAGGAGTATTAAGACCACACGTTTCGCGCCGGCCGGAGCAGTGATTGAGGCTTATGGCTTGTATGTAGGAAACGTCAAAGTGCGTGTTTCACACATTTTGTGTGCATTGTGAAGCGTGTGATTGTTTGCGGCAAGAATAGCATGAACAGGAATCAAGGCATGGATAGGAACGGCTGCTGCCGGAATATCCGGTTGACGATTGGAAAAGAAACGAGTATAGTGAGAGGGATACATCTTCAGACGGGCAGAATACACTACAAATAAAGAAACAGAAAAAGAGGACGGAAGTCTTCTGAGGAGAGCATTATGGGAAAATATTTTGGAACCGATGGATTTCGCGGAGAGGCGAATAAGAAGCTGACGGTCGAGCACGCGTTTAAGGTAGGACGTTACCTTGGCTGGTACTATGGGCAGGACTACAAGGCGCGTATTGTGATCGGCAAGGATACGAGACGGTCCAGCTATATGTTCGAGTATGCACTCGCGGCGGGGCTGACGGCATCGGGCGCAGACGCATTTCTGCTGCATGTGACGACAACACCGAGCGTTTCCTTCGTCGTGCGGACAGAGGACTTTGACTGCGGCATTATGATTTCCGCGAGCCACAACCCGTACTATGACAATGGTATCAAAATTATCAGCGGAAGCGGGAAGAAGATTGAGGCTGAAGTCGAGCAGAAGATTGAGGACTATATCGATGGCAAGATCGGAGAGCTCCCACTGGCGACCGGCGAGAAAATTGGCCGGACAGTGGACTATATTGCGGGCCGGAACCGTTATATCGGGCATCTGATCGCGATGGCAACACGGTCCTTCAAGAATACGAAGGTTGGTCTGGACTGCTCAAACGGCAGCGCCTCCTCCATCGCGAAGAGCGTATTTGATGCGCTTGGAGCAAAGACGTACGTTATCCACAATGAGCCGGATGGCACGAATATCAACCGGGACTGCGGATCGACGCATATCCAGGAGCTGCGCAGATTTGTGCTGGAGCGCGGACTGGATGTTGGATTTGCATATGATGGTGACGCGGACCGCTGCATCGCAGTGGACGCGGACGGACGGATCATCGACGGCGATCTGATTCTCTATATCTGCGGAAAATATTTAAAGGAAGAGGGCCAGCTCACAAACAATACGATTGTGACGACGGTGATGTCGAATCTAGGCTTGTACAAGGCGCTTGACAAGATCGGTATTTCATATGAAAAGACCGTGGTCGGGGATAAATATGTCTATGCAAACATGTGCGAGAATGGTCACTGTCTCGGCGGTGAGCAGTCCGGGCACATCATATTTTCCAAGTATGCGACGACCGGAGACGGGATTCTCACCTCTCTGATGATTATGGGAGTGATGATGGACCGCAAGACGAGCCTTGCAGCGCTTGCCAGTGAGGTGCAGATTTATCCGCAGGTGCTGAAAAATGTACGTGTTGCAGACAAAGAGGCTGCACAGTCAGATCCGGAGGTGAAAAAGGCGGTCAAAGCCGTGGAGGAGCTGCTCGGTGACAACGGCAGAATCCTGCTGCGGGCAAGCGGCACCGAGCCTGTGATCCGCGTGATGGTTGAGGCGGAGACAAACAAGCTTTGCGAGGAGCAGGTGGACAGTGTAATCGCGGTTATGAAGGCACAGGGACTGGTGACAGAATAACGACAACTGGGCAGAGACGGTAAGAAGGAGGGCGTTGCAAAACTGCTGGGAACTGTAATCTCATGGTATACGGCCAGCCAGGCCAATACCGGAGCCTGCAGTTTCTCCGCAATTTGCAGCACCCTCTTCTATATGGAAAGACGAGGGAGAAGAAAATGGAACACAGGTGGAAACGGCTGGTTGGCTACTATAAGCCGTACTTGCACTTATTTTTTTCAGATATGCTGTTTGCGATCCTGGGAGCAGGCGTGACGCTTGCGATTCCGCTGATTGTGCGGTATATCACGACGAATGTGATTACGCTGCCGGGGGAGGAAGCGCTTCAGATTATCCTGCGGCTCGGCGTGGTGATGGTGGCGCTTGTGGCGCTGGAGTGCTTCTGCAATTTTTACATCGCGTACTTTGGGCATATCATGGGCGCAAAGATTGAGCATGACATGCGCAATGAGATTTTTGAGCATTACCAGAGACTTTCGTTTGCCTTTTTTGACAACCAGAAGGTCGGCGCGCTGCTTTCGCGAGTGACCTCGGATTTGTTTGATATCAGTGAGCTGCTGCACCACGGGCCGGAGGATATCGTGATCTCCCTGATCAAGTTTTTCGGTTCGTTCGTGATTCTCTGCCAGATCAACGGTACTCTGACGGCGATCACATTTGCGTTTGTGCCGGTGATTGTGCTGTACGCGCTGTTTTTTAATAAGAAGATGAAGCGCGCGTTCAAGGCAAACCGCGCGCGGATTGCGGACATCAACAGCCAGATTGAGGACAGCCTCTCCGGCGTGCGCGCGGTGAAGTCTTTTGGAAATGAAGCGATCGAGATCCGCAAATTCCATGAGGGGAATGAGCGGTTCGTGGAATCAAAGCGGCGCAGCTACTGGTATATGGGCTGGTACAATTCCGGCCTCGGCGCACTGACAACCATGGTGACGATCGTGGTGTTGGTTGCGGGTGCGGCGCTGATCACAGGAACGCATATGGAAGTGACGGATCTGGTAACGTTCCTTCTCTATATCAATAACTTTACGGAGCCGGTCCGGAAGCTGGTCAATTTTACGGAGCAGTTCCAGAATGGGTATTCCGGGTATGAACGCTTTCTGGAAATCATGGATGTGGAGCCGGACATCGTGGACGCGCCGGATGCAGTTCCGCTTGCTCAGGCGAAAGGCGATATTGTGTTTGACAACGTGTCGTTCCGCTATGAGGAGAAGCAGGATACGGTGCTCAGCCACATTGACCTGCATGTACATGCGGGGGATTATGTGGCAATCGTTGGTTCCTCGGGAGGCGGAAAGACGACGCTGTGCAGCCTGATTCCGCGGTTCTACGATGTGGACGGGGGGCGGATTCTGCTGGATGGCACGGATATCCGGGGCATCCGGCTGAAGGACCTGCGCGGGCAGATCGGTATTGTGCAGCAGGATGTCTACCTGTTTGCGGAGAACATAATGGAAAATATCCGGTACGGACGGCCGGATGCGACGGACGAGGAGGTCATCCAGGCAGCGAAGCTGGCAAACGCAGACGAATTTATTTCCCAGCTTCCGGATGGATATCTTACGGATATCGGGCAGCGCGGCGTGAAGCTCTCAGGCGGACAGAAGCAGCGGCTGTCGATTGCCAGAGTATTTTTGAAGAATCCTGCGATCCTGATTTTTGATGAGGCGACCTCCGCGCTCGACAATGAGAGTGAGAAGATCGTGCAGGAGTCGATGGAGGCGTTGGCGAAGGGCAGGACAACGTTCGTGATTGCGCACCGGCTGTCAACGATCCGCAATGCGAAGCGCATTCTGGTGCTGACGGCAAAGGGCATCGAGGAAGAGGGAACGCACGAGGAGCTGCTGGCAAAGAACGGGGCGTATGCGAAGCTGTATCGGAGCAGATAAGGCTGGAATGACAGGAGTTCTGATCCAGTCTTAACCGGGGCAGGAGATTGTGACCACCCGACGGGAAAGCAGATCAGGAGAAGCTTCTGCGGGCATGGGAAATATGCGGCAGAGCGCTATGGAAGCGAGAGACAGCCTGCGCGTGAGAGCGCAGAGCGGTGAAACTGGCAGATGAGGAGGAAGCTTATGAAAGCATGGGAGAAAAATATCCGAAGGGTGGAGCCATATGTGCCGGGCGAGCAGCCGAAGCGGAAGGATATCATCAAATTAAACACAAATGAAAATCCGTATCCGCCGTCCCCGAAGGTAAAGCAGGCGTTGCAGAAGCTGGAGCAGGAGCCGGGAGTACTGCGCAAGTACCCGGATCCATCTGCGGAGTGTCTGGTCTCTGCGATTGCGAAGTTCTATGGAAGAAAGCCGTCGGAGGTCTTTGTCGGAGTCGGATCGGACGATGTGCTCGCGATGTGCTTTCTGACCTTTTTCAATTCGGAAAAGCCCATTCTGTTTCCGGATATCACCTATTCGTTTTATGATGTGTGGGCGGAGCTGTTCCGGATCCCGTATCAGAGGCAGCCGCTGAATGAGTCGATGGAGATTGTGAAGGAGGACTATTATAAAGAGAACGGGGGCGTGATTTTCCCGAACCCAAACGCACCGACCGGAGCGCTTCTTCCGCTTTCCGAAGTCGAGGATATCATCGCGCACAATCAGGATGTCATTGTGATCGTAGATGAGGCATACATTGATTTTGGCGGCAAATCAGCGCTGGAGCTGATCGACCGCTATGAAAATGTGATCATCGTTCAGACCTTTTCCAAATCGCGGTCGATGGCGGGAATGCGCATTGGCTACGCGATGGCGAATGAGGCGCTGATCCGCGCACTGAATGATGTGAAGTATTCGTTTAACTCCTATACGATGAATGCGGCTGCACTTGCGGTTGGAACGGCGGCGGTGGAAGACCGGGCATACTTTGAAGAGACGACCGCGCGGATTATTGCGACACGGGAGCGGGCGAAGGTGCGGATGCGGGAGCTGGGATTTTCGTTTGTGGACTCGAAATCTAATTTTCTGTTCGCAACACATAGGAGCTGCCCGGCGAAGGAACTGTTCGGGGCGCTCAAGGAAGCAGGAATTTATGTCCGGTACTTTGACAAGCCGAGAATTGACAATTATCTGAGAATTACGATCGGAACGGATGAGGAAATGGAAGCACTCTATACGTTCCTGGAAAAGTGGCTCAGAGACCGTCACTGAAACAGAAATGGTATGGCACGGAAGGAACCGCAGTACACACCGCAGGCTGGTCACGTCCGTGAACTCTGCAGGCAATGCTGGTTCGTACACGGACAATGGAGGGCTTGAAAGCAGGCGGGCTTGAAAGCAGGCGGGCTGGAAGGCTCAGGCGGGCTGGAAGGCTCAGGCGGGCGTTTGGAATGAGCGGGGAGTCTGTGACATAGAGTGAGGAAGGAGAGGTGCCGTGCGCGATGGCGAGTTACGAGAATTTTGCAAGGGTCTACGACCTGTTTATGGATAATATTCCTTATGAGGAGTGGAGTGCTTATCTGTGCGGCCTGCTGGCGGACTATGGCGTGAGGGACGGGCTTGTGCTGGAGCTTGGCTGTGGGACCGGGACGATGACAGAGCTGCTCGCGGCGGCCGGGTACGACATGATCGGGGTGGACAATGCGCCGGATATGCTGGAGCTTGCGCTGGAAAAAAAGCTTGGCTCCGGCCATGACATCCTTTATCTGCAGCAGGACATGCGCGAGTTTGAGCTGTACGGAACGGTGCGTGCGGTGGTCAGCGTCTGCGATTCCATGAATTATATTCTGGACGAGGAGGAGCTGCTGCAGGTGTTCCGTCTCGTAAATAATTATCTGGATCCGGGCGGAGTTTTTATCTTTGACCTGAATACAGAGGCAAAGTACCGGCAGCTTGGAGATTCTGTGATCGCGGAGAACCGCGAGGAGGGCAGCTTCATCTGGGAAAACTGGTTCGAGGAGGAGACGCAGATCAACGAGTATGATCTGACCCTGTTTATCCCAAATGGAGAGGGACTTTACGAAAAGTATGAGGAGACGCATCTGCAGAGGGCATATGCGCTGGAGACAGTGCAAAGGCTGCTGGTGCAGGCCGGGCTTCGCGTGGAGGCGTGCTATCGCGCTTTTTCGCGGGAGGCGGCGCAGGAACCGGATGAGCGTGTCTACTTTATCGCCCGGGAGTGCCGGAAGAAGGCGGTTGAATGAGGCGATGCCGGGCTACGTCAACTGAATTTGGCAGAAATATCACGCAAAGTGGGGCGTGCAGATGGCAGGAATGATTTGTCAAACACGCTCTAGGTTCAGAGTAACAATTCAGGTGCAGGCAGGCTGAGATGTGCGGCCGGTTTAAAAAAACGAGCATTTGACAGTTAGTCTGGTCAGGTCCCGGTGCGCGGCGTCTCGAAGGTTTCGTTGTAGTTCAGCTCTCCAGAAGTGATATCGGCGATTTTGCCGTTCTCCCAGTCGAAATCGAGATAGCGGTAGACGACATCATGTGCACGCAGATAGTCTGGGGAGCTGATCAGAGCGTGCACTTCGTCGGAGGAAATATCGTGTGTTTGGCACAGCGCACGCATGGAGGTGGGCTTTCCATTGATGAAGAGGTTCGCAATGATGGTAGAAATCTCTTCGTTATAGGGGATGTCATCCGCGGACATGACGATGTAGCCAGAGTCTGTATCGTTCCACGCAACTTCAAGGGTGTATCCAGAGTAGGCAGCCTTAAACTCGTCCGGTCCGTCTCCAGGACGGACGCCGGCAGCAGTCTCTTCTCCATTCATGACAAAGAGCTCCGCAGGGGCTGTTTCGGAGATCTTTTTTTCACAACCTGACAAAAGCAGAAGTGCCGGAAGTACAATATATAGTAATTTTTTCATAGCCAGGCAGGTCCTTTCTGTGTATGCTGATTATAAATTAGCATATCAGGCAGAAAGAATCCAGAGCTTCTTATGCGTTTTTTCAAAAAATATTTTTCTTTTTCGAATCAGAAAGTGAAGAAAACCTTAAAAATCCCGGAAGATGGTTGACTTTTCCGGTATTTTGAATTAATCTTGCAACGATGTTACAGAGTGTTTACAAGAGAGATACGGCGTTGCCGTCCGACGCGTGGTGGGTAAGCTGTCGGATGTAGGCCGCCAATGAGGGGAAAGGTATGTTGAAAAAGAAAATAAGAAAATCCGTAACGGGAAAGCAGGAGCTGTCGCCTCGTATGCGCAGCCGGATTGCGTTTCTGAACCGCTATTCCCTCCTGCTTCATGTGTTGCTGGCATGCGGGGTCTGCTTTGTGATTGAATGGATATCGCGCCATTCCTTTTTGCAGGCATGCAGCTTTGTGGTGGACCGGAATCTGGTCTTCCTCTACAATTCGCTGATTGTGTTCGCGTCGCTGATGTTCGTATATGCGGTGAAGCGCCGTGCATTTGCGCGGGTGGTGATCTGTACGTTCTGGCTGTTTCTCGGCACGATCAACAGCTGTATCCTTGCCAAGCGGGTATCGCCATTTAGCTTTACAGATCTGAAGATGGTCGGGGATCTCTTTACGATGCAGAGCAATTACTTTACCGTCGTGGAAGCGGCCATCGTGGTTGCAGGTGTGAGCCTTGTGGTGCTGTTTCTCATCGGGCTGTGGTTTCGTGGGCCGAAGTTCCAGGGAAAGACCCGCCGTATGCTTGGGCTTGCGGCATCGGCGGCGGTGCTGATGATGCTGCCGAGCGTGACGGATGCGGCAGTCAGCAACAATATCCTGACCGATTATTTTGAGAATCTGGCGCAGGGCTATAAGGACTATGGATTTGTATATAGCTTTTCTTCCAGTGTGCTGGACCGTGGTATGAGTGCTCCGGAGAATTATTCAAAGGAAACGGTAGAAGCAGTGCTTGCGCAGGTGGGCGCCGCGAAGGAGCAGCGTTCCGTCAGGGCTGGGGGGGAACCATCTGTTGCGGATACAGAGGCAGAGGTGCTGGCGGAGACCGGCGCCTTTGCAGGAAAGCCAGGCGCTCCGGTTCGTGAGGAGTGCGTGAAAACGGCTGCGCCGGCTTCAATTGACGAGAGCCAGAAGCAGGAGGAAGCGATAGAGACATCAGTGAGTGGAACCGAATCAGAAGAAGGTAGCATAGAAAAGCTGCCAGCGGACGGAAAGGGTTCCGAGGAAGTCAATACAGAAGCGCTGACAGGCGGGGATGAATTAATAGAAGTGAATACGGAAGCGTCGGCAGACGGGAATGAGATTCCAGAAGAATATCCGAATATTATCTGTATTCTTCTGGAATCTTTTATTGATCCGGAGCTGATTAATTTTCTGGAGCTTTCTGGTGAGGCAGTTCCAAACTTTCACAGGTTGTATGAAAATTATACGTCCGGCTATCTGGAGGTGCCGGTGGTGGGCGCCGGGACGGCGAATACGGAGTTTGAAGTGCTGACCGGCATGGGAATGCAGTTCTTCGGGCTGGGAGAGTACCCCTATAAGACGATTCTGAAGCAGACAAACTGTGAAAGCATTGCTTCAGATCTGGCGACGCTCGGCTACGGCACACATGCGGTTCATAATAATGGAGGAAACTTTTACAGCAGGCGGAATGCGTTTTCTATGATGGGATTCGATACCTTTACGAGCAAGGAACTGATGAATATTCAGGACTACACGCCGCTTGGCACCTGGCCGACGGATGACATCCTGATCGGTGAGGTGGAGAAATCGCTCGACTATACGCCGGACCAGCCGGACTTTGTCTACACGATCACAGTGGAGGGACACGGCGATTATCCAAAGGAAAAGATCCGCGAATTTCCAGCGATAACGGTTTCTGGTGTGGAAGATGAGGGAATGCGGAATGCCTGGGAGTATTATGTGAACCAGCTCCATGAGGTAGATGATTTTATCGGTGATCTCATCGAGATGCTGGAGCAGCGGGAGGAGAAGACTTTTGTCGTGATGTTCGGCGATCACCTTCCGACGATGGGGCTGACCGAGGAGGATATGAAGACAGGGAGTCTCTTTCTGACGCAGTATGCGACCTGGAATAATTTTGGGCTGGAAAAGCAGGATGCGAATATGACCGCGTACCAGCTGCTGGCGGATATGACAGAGCAGCTTGGCATCACGAATGGCACGATGTTTACCTTCCATCAGAAGCGGGACAGCTACGCGACCGAGGAGGAATACCAGTCAGCCATGGAGCTGCTGCAGTATGACATTCTGTACGGCGATCACTATGTCTATGGCGGCGGGAATCCATACCCGGCTTCCGATCTGGTGATGGGGACGCAGGAGGTCGTTATCAGCCGGATCACAGAAACTTCTACCTATTATTATATAATCGGAGAGAATTTTACAAAATGGAGCCGTGTCTATCTGAACGGGGAAAAAACAAGCACAGGCTATCTCTCCGGAAACCTGCTTCGCATTGACCGTGACAGCATGCCAGAGGGAGAAGTGCAGGTGGCTGTGTGCCAGGTCGGTTCTTCGGATTCAATTTTCCGGACGTCCAATGAAGTGACCTATGTGTGTGAGCCGGAAGAGACAGAGGAAGACTAGTTTACCTGGCTTTGATGTGTTCATTTTAGCAAAGCGACCCGTATACGAGCGCGGGTCAGTAGGAGAAAACGTATGCTGAAAGTATTTCTGGTAGAGGATGAGACAATTATCCGGGAAGGACTGCGTGATATTATCCCGTGGCAGCAGTATGGGTATACCCTGGTCGGCGATGCAGGGGACGGAGAACAGGCACTTCCGATGATCCGGGAGCTGAGTCCGGATGTGCTGATCACCGATATCAAAATGCCGTTTATGGACGGCCTCGCGCTGAGCAGTCTTGTGAGCCGCGAATTGCCAAATACGAAAATTATTATTATCAGCGGGTACGATGATTTTGAGTATGCGCGTCAGGCGATCCGGATCGGGGTGGAGCAGTATCTGCTCAAGCCGATCACGAAGACGATGCTGATCCGTACCTTAAATGAGGTGCGGGAAAAGATTGAGAGCGAGCGGGAGCAGGAGAATTACCTGAATAAATTTCGCAGCGAGATGCAGGAATACGAGCAGTTTTCGCGGAGACGTTTCTTTGAGCAGGTAGTGACAGGGCAGCTGACGGTGGAAGGAATCTATGAGCGTGCGGCGAAGCTGAACATTCCGATTCACGCGCAGAGCTACAATCTGGTGCTCTACAGTGTGAACGGGATCAATGACAGTACGACGGCCGGAGGGGCGAACGCCGATATCGCGATGCGGGTCCGGGACCGGCTGTCGCAGTTTTATATGATGTACCCGGAGTATCTGTTGTTTCGCTGGAATCTGCTGACCTGTGCGGTGCTGATTAAGGGAGACCGGACCCAGATCGATGCGCTGACGGACCGGTGCGTAGAGGTGATCCGCGCGCAGGCAGAGCCCTATGAGGCAAAGGTTGAATGGTTTGTGGCGGTCGGAGAGAAGACAGAGCGGCTCAGTATGCTGCCGGCCTGCTTCGAGGAGCTGAGCCATACCTATTCCTACCGGCATCTGATGAGCGGCCGCCACATCCTGACCAAAGAAAATACCGGAGGGTTTATGGAGCAGGAGGATGAAAGCCATCTGAAAAATATTGACATGGCGAAGCTGGATCCCGGCATCGTGCGCGGCTTTCTGCAGAGCGGGCTTGTGGAAGAGCTGGAGGACTTTGTGGAGGAGTACGTCGGCGGGCTGTATGATGCGACGGGCTCAAAGATGTTCTGCCAGTACCTGATTCTGAATGTGCGGTTTACTGTGATCGCATTTCTTGAGTCGCTGGGACTCGCACAGGAGTCCTTTCTGGACGAACTGCCTGGGGTGCAGATGGCAGGCCTTGCGGCGGTGACGCACGAGGAACTGAAAACGTACATCCGGGATATGCTTCAGAAGGCGCTGGAGCTGCGGGAAAGCAAGTCGCGCAGTCAGAGCCGTGATATGATCCGGCAGGCGGCTGCGTATATCGAGGAGCATTATACGGAGGATACGCTGTCCCTGAAGGAAGTCGCGAACTATACGAATGTTAGTGCGAACTATTTCAGCGCAGTGTTCAGCCAGGAGATGCGGCAGACCTTCGTGGAATACCTGACGAAGAAGCGGATGGACCGTGCGAAGGAGCTGCTGCGGCAGACGGATAAGCGTTCAGCGGAGATCGCGGCGGAGGTCGGCTATAAAGATCCGCATTACTTTAGCTTCGTCTTCCGCAAGACGCAGGGCTGCACGCCGCGCGATTACCGGACGAGACGGCGGTAACTGCGCCGGTTTTCGCCGGGAAGAGAGCGCAATGGGCATTGATGCTGCGGAAGTCTGGGGATAGGAGCGCTGCCGTTCCCTGGTATGGCGATCAGGAGGATAATAGGGAGAATCGGGCAATGAGATGGGGGAAAAATGGCGCTGGTGACGGCGCGCGTCTTGTAACACTGGAGAGCCGTCTGCGCAAGCTGATGATCTCCATTATCGTTCCGCTGCTAGGAATGCTGGCGGTGACGTTTGTTGCGCTGTTTTCGTATGTGAGCATGTATCAGAATATCCTGCACAACGTGACAACTGCCTCAGAATTCAACCAGGATTTTAAGAGCTCCATCGACCTGAAGATGTACTATTACGTAGTGGACAGCCATTACTCCGAGGGGCTTCCCATCGATGAGGTCCGTGCGGCACAGGATCTGGCGCAGGATCTGCTGGATACCACGACGCAGAAGGAGAGCTGGAAGGCGATCAACAGCGTTCTGAAGCTGTGCCGGAATCTGGAGAGTAAAATTTATCTGATCGAGGAAACGGAGAGCTACGATGAACGGCAGCTTCAGCTGGAAAATAATATTTATGTCCTGACGCAGCTGATTCAGGAGTACATGTATACCTACCTGTACCACGAGGCTGCGCTTTTGGATTATCTGCAGGCGGAAATGATGCGCCGGCTGTATCTGGAAACCACGCTGATCGTGGTGCTGGCCGCGGTATTCACCGCGATGATGCTGCGGCGGTTCCTGCGGTTCGGACGCTCTATCACGCAGCCGGTCAGCGACCTCTGCCGCCGTGTCAAGTCCATCGGGGACGGCGATCTGACGGCGCGTACGCCGATCCAGGCACAGGAGTATGAGATCCAGACATTAAGCGACGGGTTTGAAAACATGGTGGAGCGGCTGAATCAGCAGATCGAGCAGAACCGGCAGGAGCAGATTTCTCTTCGCAGTGCGGAGCTCGCACTTTTGCAGGCGCAGATCAATCCACATTTCCTGTATAATACGCTGGATGCGATTATCTGGCTGATTGAGATGGAGAAAAATGACCAGGCAGTTGAGATGGTGACGAGCCTCTCTGCATTTTTCCGTTCCTCCTTAAGCAGAGGGCGCGACATTATCACTCTGCGCGAGGAGGAGCAGCATGTGCGCAGCTATCTGGAGATTCAGCAGGTGCGCTACAAGGATATTCTGGCTTATACGATACAGATCGATCCGGGGCTGGCGCAGTATGAGATTCCAAAGCTGACGCTGCAGCCGCTGGTGGAGAATGCGCTGTATCACGGCATCAAACTGAAACGCGGGATGGGGCATATCCGGGTATCGGGCCGTGCACAGGAGGAGGACATTGTACTGATGGTCGAGGATGACGGGGCAGGGATGACGCCGGAGCGGCTGGCCCAGATCCGCGCATCGCTGGCTTGCGAGGAGCGCGTCGGCTTTGGCGTCGCAACGGTACATGAGCGGCTGCAGCTGCTGTTCGGCCCGGACTATGGCCTGCAGATTGACAGCCGTCCGCAGGAAGGAACTGTGGTAACGGTGCGCATTCCGAAACGCGGAGCGTTGCCGGAGAGTGGAGGAAAGCATGAGAATGGGCAGGAGTGAGCGGGAAAGCAGGACGGCAGGAAGGGTTGCGGCGCTTGCGGCATCGGCAGCGCTTTTGCTGACCGGATGTATCCGGCAGGAGCTTCCGCAGGCAGAGGAAACGCGGGAGGATATCCTGGTGGTCGGATTTTCTGAGGTTGGCGCAGAGTCAGACTGGCGCGTGGCGAATACGGAGTCTATGCGTCATACCTTTACAGAGGAGAAGGGGTATGAGCTGCTGTTTGACGATGCGAAGCAGAAGCAGGGCAATCAGATCAAGGCGATCCGCAATTATATCCTGCAGGAGGTGGACTACATCGTATTTGCGCCGGTCGTCGAGGACGGCTGGGATGAGGTACTGAAGGAGGCAAAGGAGGCAAAGGTCCCGGTCATCGTTGTGGACCGTATGGTGCAGGTGGAGGATGAGAGCCTGTTTGCGGCATGGGTCGGCTCAGACTTTCACCAGGAGGGAAAGGTTGCAGTTGAGTGGCTGGAGCGGTATCTGGAGGAAAAGGGAAGAAGTGAGGAGGCGGATGTGTCGATTCTCCATGTGCAGGGGACGATCGGCAGCTCCGCGCAGATTGGCCGGACGGAGGAGCTTGTGGCAGGCGTGGCCGCCCATCCGAACTGGCGGATTCTGGACCAGGTACCTGGGGAATTTACACAGGCAAAGTCATATGAGGTCGTGGCGGAGGTACTGGAACGCGGCGAAGTTCCGGATGTCATTTACTGTGAAAATGACGTGTCTGCGCTGGGAGCACTGCAGGCGCTGGATGAGGCAGGAATCAGCCATGGCGTGGAAGGGGATGTCATTGTGATTACCTTCGACGCGGCGCGGGCGGGGCTGACAGCATGTATGGACGGGCAGATCAATCTGGAGGTGGAATGCAATCCTCTGCACGGGCCGCGTGTCGAGGCGATTATCCGGCAGCTAGAAGCCGGAGAGACCCCGGAGAAATACTGCTACGTGGAAGAGACCTATTTCGAGCCCGGGGATCTGACAGAAGAACTCATTGCGGCCCGCGAATATTAGGGCAGGAGGGCAGAAGAGTCCAGGTAAAGGGAAGCGCAGTAAACGGGAAGCCGTTCATCAGCTGCAGCAGCCCGTGGGCGGCGATCTGCCAGAGCCGGGTCTCTCCGAGGGAGAGTGTGCTGACCGGGACAGAGCCGAACTTGCGTGGGACTCCGTTTTCAAAGCATGCGACGGAAATCTGGGCCGGGATCTGGATGTGCAGCCGCAAAAGCTCCTGAATAAGAACGGCTGCAGTTTCTTCATCCTGGCAGAGGAGGGCGGTCATGTCGGTCAGCTGTGTTTCCAGATACCGGGACAGTGCTGAACGCAAAAGTGCATCAGGAGAACCAGCCTGCCTGTGCGCCTCAAACCACAGAAAGTGCTGGTCATCGAAGGAGAGATGGTTGTCCCGGAGAGCGCAGATGCAGCCGTAGTGCCGCTGGATACCGGATATAGAATCACTTTGGAAGATACCGCCGATCCGCGTGTGGCTCTGCCGGATCAGATGAGAAGCCAGCAGATAGCCGCCAGCATAGTCATCGGAGCGGACGCAGGGGAATTCTTCCAGCCCGGTGTAGGCGTCCCCAAGAAACAAGACAGAGGTCCCGTTTTGGACAAGACGGCGATACAGGTCAAGATTTGGATTCGGAAAAGTATTTCTGGTTGCCTGAACGAGAAGACCGCGCACGGGATGTGTGAGCAGAGTTTCCAGGATCACGCGCTCCTGGCAGAGCTGATTGTCTGTGGAAAAGATCTGTGAGGGATAGCCTGCCTCGGAGAGGATGGACTGCATCTCCCAGAGCATGGAGGAGAAGCCATAGGCATAGGGCGAAGGAGTCAGGATGGCTGCTGTATGGGAACTGGCAGCCGGAGAACGCAGGGAGGCGGCAATGTAAGTGCCGCTTCCCTGTCTTTTTTCAATGAGGCCCTCTTCTGTCAGCACCAGAAGTGCCTGCCGCACCGTCTGTCTGCTGACCTGAAAACGGCGCATGAGCTCCTGCTCGGTCGGGAGGCGGTCTTCCCCCTGGGCTGCAGCCTGCTTTTGGATGTACTGGTGGAGGGAATCTGCGATCTGTTTATATTTGACTGGCATGGCAGCTCCTTTCTGGTAAATATTTTCTGACCGGGTGTTTCTCCTATGCAGTTGGAAAAATGTACCATCCGGTGGAAATATTTCTACTTTCCGGGAAATTTTTCAACTGTCAGTGGCGGTGTTGGACATTTTGCCAGGGCAGATCCGGAAGAAATTTGTCCTGCGCGTGCTTCCGGATGCTTAAAATATTCAACTTTCCGGATTCAAAATCGTAAAATAATCATCTTTTCTTCTCCTAAGCATCAGCATACCGCAAAATGGTATTGAATTCAAGAGGGTTTCGCGAAAATTTGTATTGTAAGGATAGACGAAGTTGTGGAAAAAGGAAAAAACAGAATTGATTTATTTCCCATATTTGTGTAAATTATAAGTGTCAATTACAAGAACGGATTTCGGAGTGCGAGTCAGCTCCGGAGAAACAATTCAGAAAGTGAGGAACAATACTATGAACAAGAAATTTGCAGCAATGGCAGTCGCAGGAGCAGCTCTTTGCATGGCAGCTATTCCGGTATCCGCAGAAGAAGGAAATCTCGTAATCGGATTCGCACAGGTAGGACATGAGTCTGACTGGCGTACCGCTTCCACAAAGTCCTGCCAGGACGTGTTCTCCGCTGAGAACGGCTACGATCTTCAGTTTGTAGACTGCGACAATGACCCGCAGGTACAGATCGAGGCAGTCCGCGGCTTCATCGAGCAGGATGTAGACTACATCATCATCGACCCGATCCAGGCTACCGGATGGGATCAGGTGCTGACCGAGTGTGAGGATGCAGGCATCCCGGTAATCGTAATCGACCGTACCATCGACGATTCTGATAAGTATGTTTCATGGGTAGGCTCGAACTTCAAGACAGAAGGTCTTGCAGCTGGTGAGTGGCTGAAGGCTTACGCTGAGGCAAAGGGCATCACCGAGATCAACGCACTGGTGATCGAGGGCTCCACAGGCGCATCTGCTACACTTGGCCGTACGGAGGGCTTCAAGGAGATCGCAGACGCGAATGGCTGGACCATTCTGGATTCTCAGAACGGCGACTTCACACAGGTAGGCGGCCAGGAAGTTATGGAGTCCTACTGCAAGAGCTACGAGGGTCAGTTCAACGTAGTGGTTTGCCAGAATGATAACGAGGCATTCGGCGCAATGGATGCGATGAAGGCAGCAGGCGTTACCTACGGCGTAAACGGCGATGTGATCCTGATCTCCTTCGACGCTTGCACAGCTGGTCTTGAGTTCGTAAAGAGCGGCGACATCAACGCAGACTTCGAGTGCAACCCGCTGGCAGCTCCGTTCGTAGAGGAAGTTATCAAGCAGCTTGAGGCAGGCGAGGAGCCGGCGAAGGAAGTTTACATGGAAGAGCATTGGTTCGTAAACGAGGATATCCTTGCTTCCATCACGGTAGAGGGTGCTGAGCAGCCGCTGACAGTCGTAACCGACGAGATCATTGAGGCTCAGTATTAATAAACCAAATTGTAAAATTCAACTGCATTCCGGGAGGGCGCAGGGTGATCCCTGGCCCTCCTTTTCGGATAGCATAGCCTGCAGGAAGCTCGCTTGCCCGCAAAGGCAAATTTCGCAGGCGAACAGGCGGCTGTGCTGTGAGTAAGGTCAACTATACCAGGCAGTCTGCTTTCCGGCAGATCTGCACAGGGAGAGAAAGGGTGAGAAGATGGAAAAGAATGTTGTTCTGACAATGCGCGGTATTTCCATGACATTCCCCGGCGTCAAAGCGCTTGACAACGTGGATTTTACTCTGCGCAAGGGCGAAATTCACGCGCTGATGGGAGAAAACGGAGCCGGGAAATCCACCTTGATCAAATGTCTGACGGGTATCAACGCATTTGAGAGCGGGGAAATCCATGTAGACGGCATCAGCGGACCGGTTGTGAATCACTCGACGCTGGATGCACAGAAGAAAGGAATCTCAACTGTTTATCAGGAGGTCAACCTCTGTCCGAACCTGAGCGTGGCGGAAAACCTGTTCATCGGACGCGAGCCGAAGACACGCATCGGCACGATTGACTGGAAAACCATGACTAAAAAATCGCAGAAGATCATGAAGGATCTCTCGATTGATATCGATGTAACACAGAACCTGGAAAATTATTCTCTTGCCATCCAGCAGATGATTGCAATCGCGCGTGCGGTAGATATGGAGAGTAAGGTGCTGATCCTGGATGAGCCGACCTCCTCTCTGGATGACAACGAGGTAGAAAAGCTGTTCGTTCTGATGCGCAGACTGCGCGCGCAGGGTGTCGGCATTATATTTGTAACACATTTCCTGGAGCAGGTTTATGCTGTGTGTGACCGGATCACCGTATTGCGCAATGGCCAGCTCGTCGGAGAGTATCCGATCGAAGAGCTGCCGCGTGTGAAGCTGGTAGCGGCAATGATGGGCAAAGATTTTGACGATCTCGCAGCCATCAAGACGGAAGACAAGACAGACTATTCGAAGGCTCCGCTTTATATCGAGGCAAAGGGCCTGAGCCACAAGGGAACCATCAAACCGTTTGACTTTGAGATTCACAAAGGAGAGGTCGTCGGTCTGACCGGCCTTTTGGGCTCCGGGCGTACCGAGCTCGCGCGCGTGCTTTACGGTGCGGATAAGACCCAGAGCGGTACGATGAAGGTCAATGGAAAAGAAGTAAAAATCAATGCGCCGATTGAAGCGATGAATCTCGGAATGGGTCTCCTCCCGGACGACCGGAAGGCGGAGGGCATCATTCAGGATCTGTCGGTGCGGGAAAATATCATCCTGGCGCTCCAGGCGAAGCGCGGCGTCTTCAAGCTGCTGCCGATGAGCAAGCAGATCGAGATTGCGGACAAATACATTGAGCTTTTACAGATCAAGACGGCCAGCCGCGAGACCCTGATCAAGCAGCTTTCCGGCGGAAATCAGCAGAAGGTGATCCTTGGCCGCTGGCTTGCGACCGACCCGGAGTTCCTGATCCTGGATGAGCCGACGCGAGGCATCGATGTCGGAACGAAGACGGAGATCCAGAAGCTGGTGCTGAAGCTGGCGAAGGAGGGGAAGAGTATTATCTTTATCTCCTCTGAGATCGAAGAGATGCTCCGTACCTGTTCCCGTATGGCAGTGCTGCGCGACGGCCAGAAGGTCGGCGAGATCACAGAAGACCTGACGCAGCAGCATGTGATGGCGGAAATCGCAGGAGGTGGATCCAAATGAGTAAGCTGAAAAAACTGACGGGCAGGACGCTGTTTCTCCCGATTTTCTGTATGCTGCTCGTGATGTGCGCAAATATCATCTATGATGCGGCGTGCGGCAACTTTGCACTGAATTTCTTTACCATATCGATCCAGAACGGCGTGCTGTACGGCCGTCTGATCGATATTCTGAACCGCGGCAGTGAGATCGCGATCCTTGCGGTCGGGATGACGCTGGTGGTATCGGCTTCCGCGGGTACCGATATCTCCGTCGGCTCTGTCATGTCACTTGCGGCATCGTTTTGCTGTATGTTGCTGGCAGGCTTTGGCGTATCTTCCACGAATGAGCTCCAGATGCCGCTGATCGTCGGCCTGCTTGCGGGCGTGCTGATGGGCTGCCTCTGCGGTACATTCAACGGGTTCCTGGTTGCGTATCTGGATATCCAGCCGATGGTCGCGACGCTGATTCTGTACTCAGCAGCGCGCGCGATTGGCCTGCTGCTGTGCAACAACCTGATTGTCTATATCCGCAATGATTCTTATGCAGTGCTCGGCAAATTCATCGGGCCGGTTCCGACCCCGATTCTGGTTGCGGCAGCCTGCGTGATCATCGCGCTGATTGTCCTGAAAAAGACCGCGCTTGGCCTGTACATACAGAGTGTCGGCATCAACAAGCGGGCATCGAGAATCGCTGGTCTGAATTCCAGAAAAATCATCCTGATGTGCTACATCGTCTGTGGACTGTGTGCAGGCATCGCAGGGCTTGTGAATTCTTCCCGTATCACTTCCGCCGATTCGAACAATATCGGACTGAGCTACGAACTCGATGCGATCCTTGCGGTTGCACTCGGCGGAAACAGCCTGGGCGGCGGCAAGTTCAATCTGATCGGTTCTATCATCGGGGCATACACGATCCAGGCAATCACGACGACGCTTCTCGCAGTCGGTGTGTCGACGGACGTCGCTCCGGTTTACAAGGCAATTATTGTCATCATCATCGTGGCAGTGCAGGCGCCTGCGGTGAAGGATTACTTCAGCAGACAGTCGGCAAAGCGCGCGGCGGCAAAGGCAAGGGGGTAAGGACAGATGAAAAAGAAATCAAGAAACAGCAATACCGTGCTTCTGTTTATTACCATTGCATTGTTTGTGGTAATGTATGCGGTTGGCTGCATTGTTTATAAAGACAAAGGCTTTACGCACCTGCAGACCTTCCTGAATATTCTGATCAATAACTCCGGGCTGCTGTGCGTGGCCTGCGGCATGACGTGCGTGATGCTGACCGGCGGTATCGATATCTCAGTCGGTTCCCTGATTGCACTGGACTGCATGCTGCTCGCGGTCGGCATGGAGCAGGTGGGCATCCATCCGGTGCTGATGTGCCTGATTGTGCTTGCAATCGGCATCCTGTTCGGCGCGGTGCAGGGCTTCTTCGTCGGATATCTTGGCATTCAGCCGTTTATCGTGACGATGGCAGGCATGTTCTTCGCGCGCGGTATGACGGCGGTCATCAGTACGGCACAGCTCTCGATCAATAAGGCAACCTTCTTTGTGAACATGGCGAATATCAAGCTGGAGGTGCCGTTCGGGATCGGCGCGTACACGAACCGGAAGGGAAAGCTCCAGGTGCCGTATATCCGGCTCCATGTCGTGATTGCGCTGCTCGTGCTGCTCGTGATCTTCCTCGTGCTCCGCTATACAAAGTTCGGACGGAATCTGTACGCAGTCGGCGGCAATGAAGTGTCGGCGGCAATGATGGGCCTGAATGTGAAGAAGACGAAAATGCAGGCGTATATTCTTGCATCATTTCTCTGCTCCATCGGCGGCATCTGCTATTGTATGAATGCAATGGCGGCAAGCGTGACGCAGGCGACGGGCTTTGAGATGGATGCGATCGCTTCCTCTGTCATCGGCGGAACCTTGCTGACGGGCGGTGTCGGAAATGTCATCGGATCGTTTTTCGGAGTGCTGATCACCGGTACGATCTCGACACTGGTAAAGACGAACGGAAAACTCTTAAGCTCCTGGTCCAGTATCGCGGTGGCGGCGCTGCTGTGCTTCTTTATCGTACTGCAGAGTGTGTTCGCGCTGATGAAGAAGCGTGCGAAGTAAAATTGCATAGAAAACACAAGTTGACAAATATGCCGGATCTTGTTATGATAGGGCGCAGGGACAAGGGTGTTCTCTCCAGAAGGGGAGAATGCCCTCTTTTCATTTACAGGAAGGCAGATTCTGTGAAACAAAACGTTTTCTTTTTACTTTACGAATCAGAGATTGCATATTATAATCAGGACAGCAGTGCCAAAGACGGGCCGGCACGGTCCGGGAACAGGAGTGACGATATGGGAAAGTATACGAGAGACGATATCTGGCGGATGATCGAGGAAGAGGATGTGGAGTTTATCCGCCTGCAGTTTACGGACATCTTCGGAGTGTTGAAGAATGTTGCGGTGACGACGAGCCAGCTTGAACGTGTGCTGAATAATGAAATCATGTTTGACGGGGCGTCGATTGCAGGATTTGCGCGGATTGAGAATTCGGATATGTTTCTCAGGCCGGATCTGGATACCTTCTGCATTTTCCCGTGGAGACCGCAGCAGGGGAAGGTAGCGCGGTTTCTGTGCGATATCTGCCGGCCGGATGGAGAGCTGTTTACAGGGGACCCGAGGTATGCGCTCAAGAAGGCAACTGCGAAAGCGGCAGCGATGGGGTATCAGTTTGATGTCGGACCAGAGTGTGAATTTTTCCTGTTCCACACGGATGACGAGGGACGGCCGACGACGATTACCCACGAGAAGGCCGGGTACTTTGATGTCGGGCCGCTGGATCTGGGAGAGAATGCACGCCGTGATATGATTCTGACGTTGGAGGAGATGGGCTTTGTTGTCGAGTCCTCGCATCATGAGGATGCGCCGGCGCAGCATGAGATCGATTTCCACTACGACGAGGCGCTGAAGATGGCGGATGACATTGTAACCTTTCGGATGGCGGTTCGGACGATTGCGAAACGGCACGGGCTTCATGCGTCCTTCATGCCGAAGCCGATTTTTGGGGTAAACGGGAGCGGAATGCACATCAATATGTCACTTGCCCGCGACGGGGTAAATGTTTTTTATGATGAGTCGGACCCGAACCATCTGAGTCAGGAAGGGTACTGGTTCATCGGCGGTATTTTGAAGCATATCCGCGCGATCACCGCGGTAACGAATCCGCTGGTCAACTCATACAAGCGCCTGGTTCCGGGGTATGAGGCTCCAGTGTACATTGCGTGGTCGGCGAAGAACCGTAGTCCGCTGATCCGGATTCCGGCGCAGATCGGGAAGACACAGCGCATCGAGCTGCGCAGCCCGGACTCGGCGGCGAACCCGTATCTGGCCCTTGCGGTCTGCCTCGCAGCGGGTCTGGACGGCATCGAGCATCAGATCGACCCGCCGGAGAGTGCGGATGGGAATATCTATGCGATGACGGAGGAGCAGCGCGCGGCGCAGGGCATCGAGTGCCTGCCCGGCAGCCTGATCGAGGCGATACACGGGCTGGAGGAAGATGCGCTGATCTGTGAGGCGCTCGGCAGCCACATCTGCCGGAATTATATCCAGGCGAAAAAGGCAGAGTGGAATGACTACTGCTCGGCGGTCAGCAGCTGGGAAATGGACCATTATCTTGCCAATATCTGATTCTGTGTGACTCATGCAATCCTGCCCGTTTTATGCAAATCGCTGTGTATCTGTTCTGCATTTTTACAGATACCGGCAGAAATCCATGTAGAGGCTCTTCCGCGATGGGATGTTTGCCACAGCTGGTTTGCTTATACGGGTTCGCGTCTCGAATATTCAGGCGGGAAGCCTTGGACTTCTTCTATCTGTATAGCGGGATTGAGTTTTACAGGGAGGATATGGATGGCTTGTATAATCGTAGTATTTCCCAGAATCGAGGATGCCAGGGCGATCCGGAGCCTGCTGGTGCGCAGCGGCTATGAGGTGGCGGCGGTCTGCACAAGCGGAGCGCAGGCGCTTAGTGCGGCGGACCGGCTGGCGCAGGGGGTAGTGGTCTGCGGGTACAAGTACCAGGATATGCTGTACCGGGATTTGTGCGAGAGTCTACCCCCATCATTCGGCATGCTGCTTCTGGCTTCAGCGCGTGTGATTGGAGAAGGCGTAGCGGAGGGCGTGGTCGGCGTGACCATGCCGCTGAAGGTAAATGATCTGCTGGCATCGCTCGATATGCTGATCGGACGGATGGAGCGCCGGAGAAAGAAGCGCCATGCGCTGCCCGCAAAGCGCAGCGAGCAAGAGCAGAAGGATATCGATGACGCGAAGGCGCTTCTGATGGAGCGGAATCATATGACGGAGGAGGAGGCGCACCGCTATCTGCAGAAGACCAGCATGGACAGCGGAACGAATCTGGTTGAAACAGCGCAGATGGTGCTGGCCTTGATGAACCGGTAAGCAAGAAGCAAAGGCGGAAAAAGTGTGTGAGGAGAGAAAGCTATGAGGTTTACAAAGATGCATGGCCTCGGTAACGACTATGTGTATGTGAATTGTTTTACAGAGCCGGTGACGGACCCGCCCGCACTGGCACGTTTGGTCAGCGACCGGCATTTCGGGATCGGCTCGGATGGGCTGATTCTGATTAAGCCGTCCGGGGCGGCGGATTTCCAGATGGATATGTACAATGCAGACGGTTCCCAGGGTGCGATGTGCGGCAACGGGATCCGCTGCGTAGGCAAGTATGTGTATGACCATGGCATGACTGACCGGACACAGCTTCGCATTGAGACAAAGAGCGGGATCAAGACTCTGGCGCTGACGGTCACAGATGGAGCGGTGTCGGAGGTCTGCGTGGACATGGGTGCGCCGATCCTGGAGGCGGAGCGGATTCCGGTGAACCGGTCCGCGCTTGAAGGGCAGGAGCGGGAGCACTGCACGGGGAAGATGCTGATGCGGGAAGAAGCTGGAAGCAGCAGGGAACAATCGGCTCAGACGGGGGCTGGACACAGCAAGGAGCTATCAGCTCAGACGGAGGCTGGACACAGCAGGGAACAATCGGCTCAAGCGAGGAATGGAAGCAGCGCGGAGCTATCGGCGCAGGCGGCCTGCTCGGCAGATGTCTGTGTGGTGGATCGTCCGATCCGGGCAGCCGGGAGCTGGTATCGTGCGACCTGTGTCTCGATGGGCAATCCGCACTGTGTTGTCCCGGTGGAGGATGTGGACGGACTGGCAATTGAAACGATTGGCCCGGCGTTCGAACACCACGCTGCATTCCCGGACCGGGTGAATACGGAGTTCATCCGTGTTCTCGACCGCAGCACGATCCAGATGCGCGTCTGGGAGCGCGGCTCCGGGGAGACCTTTGCCTGCGGGACCGGCGCATGCGCAGCCGCAGTGGCGTGCATCCTGAATGGCTGGACGGACCGGGAGGTCACAGTCAGGCTTCGGGGCGGTGATCTGCGCATCTGCTGGGACGAGGAACAGAACACGGTGTTTATGACAGGCCCTGCAGTCACGGTATTTGAGGGAGAATTCCTGTTATGAAGAAGTGCTTATGTCCTGCAAGCATTTCCAACGTTTTGTAGTTATGTTTACTGATGCAAAGTTCAGCGGGACGCGCTTCTCGACTGGGCTGGCAGAACCATAACGAACATGATAAATATTATGAACAGAAAGGAAAAGGAATATGTTTAAAATCAATGAGAACTATCTGAAGCTTCCGGGAAGCTATCTCTTTTCTACGATTGGGAAGAAGGTGGCAGCGTTTGGACAGGAGCATCCGGAAAAAGAAATCATCCGTCTCGGGATCGGCGATGTGACGCAGCCGCTGGCGCCTGCGATTATTGACGCGCTGCACAGCGCGGTTGACGAGATGGCGGATGCTAAGACCTTTCATGGCTATGCGCCGGATCTTGGCTATGAGTTCCTGCGCAGCGCGATTGCGGCTAACGACTTTGCGGCGCGCGGCTGTGAGGTTGCGGCGGACGAAATTTTTGTATCGGACGGGGCAAAATGCGACTCCGGAAATATACAGGAAATCTTCAGCCTTGATAACCGCATTGCCGTCTGTGATCCGGTCTACCCGGTATACGTGGACTCCAATGTCATGGCAGGACGCACCGGCACGTATGACCCGGCGACGGAGCGGTGGAGCGATGTGATCTATATGCCCTGTACCGAGGCCAATCAGTTTGCACCGGATTTTCCGAAGGAGACACCGGACTTGATTTATCTGTGCTTCCCGAACAATCCGACTGGCGCGGCCATTACGAAGGATCAGCTTCAGGGCTGGGTAGATTACGCGAACCGTGTTGGGGCAGTCATTCTCTTTGACGCGGCGTATGAGGCGTACATTTCCGAAGAAGCTATCCCGCATTCGATTTACGAGTGCGAGGGTGCGCGTACCTGTGCGATTGAGCTGCGCTCCTTCTCGAAGAACGCAGGCTTTACCGGTACTCGCCTTGGCTATACGGTGATCCCGAAGGATCTGCAGGTAAACGGTGTCCGGCTGCACGCGCTCTGGGCGCGCCGTCACGGGACGAAGTACAATGGAGCGCCGTACATTGTGCAGAAGGCGGGCGAGGCGGTCTATTCTGAGGCAGGCAAGGCGCAGGTAACAGAACAGGTCGCGTATTACATGAAGAATGCGCAGACGATCAAGTCTGGTCTTCAGGCGGCAGGCTACACGGTATATGGCGGTGTCAATTCCCCGTATGTATGGCTCAAAACACCGGGCAAGATGACTTCCTGGGAATTCTTCGACTATCTGCTTGAGAAGGCAAATGTAGTCGGCACGCCTGGCTCCGGCTTCGGACCGAGCGGGGAAGGGTATTTCCGTCTGACCGGTTTTGGTACCTATGAGAATACGGTTGCTGCACTGGAACGGATCAAGGCATTGTAAAATTGCCACCCGTAATTCACAATCATAGGGCCGTCTGCTGCCTGTGAACTGCACCGGGCGGCCCTATCGTACTGAAAATACATAGTTGGAGGGCTCCTATGAGGCTTTTATTTAAACAGCGCTTTTTCTCCTGGTTTGACAGCTATGATATCTATGACGAGGCAGGGCAGACGCTTTATACAGTGAAGGGGCAGCTCGCTTGGGGACACTGCCTGAAGATTTTTGATACGGCTGGTGGGGAAGTCGGGACAGTGAAGGAGAGGGTACTTGCTTTTTAGGCAAAATTCGAATTATACCTGGGCAACCAGTATGTGGGTTGTATCAACAAGGAATTGACGTTTTTCAAGCCGAAGTTCAACATTGACTGCAACGGCTGGCAGGTCGAGGGAGATTTCTGGGAGTGGGATTATACGATCCGGGACAGCTTTGGCGCTGCCATCGCCTCTGTATCCAAGGAATTATTTCATTGGACCGACACGTATGTCATTGATGTAGCCGACCCGCAGGATGCACTGTGTGCGCTGATGCTGGTACTGGCTATCGATGCGGAGAAGTGCTCGCGGGACTGAAGCCGGGGAGAGTTACTGTTCACGGCCTTTCTGGCCGCGAACAATAACACGCTTTGCGATGCACACAAAATGCGTTAAAACCCATTTTGGCGCTGCTGCCCTCGGGATTTTCGTGCATTCTGCACGAAAACGCCTCGCGGGACAGTGAATGCGTGAACAGTAACCGGGGAGATTCAGAGGATTGATCATGAGGGTGTTGCAACGATAGGGAAACAGCGCCCTTTTTTGCCGCGTGTATAGACAGGGAAAATAGAAATGTGCAAGATAAGCTTGCACAAGTAGAAGAAAAACATATGCAGGGCAATGCAGCACAAATAGCGAAAAACTTTGTGTAAGGGGATTATAAACAGAAACCGGAAGCAATCCGTAATGTAAGGAATCACTTCCGGTTTTTTATATTCGGGTATGTGCATCACCTGGCAAATACATGCAGGTGCAGTTTTGCGTGGGACTGCGCTGTATTTACAGCAGCTGAATGCCGTGCGCGGCTGCTTCCCTTACGATTTCATCCGGCCACTGGGAGCACTGTACTTCTCCGATGTGCGCCTTGCGCAGATAGAACATACAGATGCGGGACTGGCCGATGCCTCCGCCGATGGTGTAGGGCAGATCACGCTCCAGGATCGCCTTCTGGAACGGAAGCTCGGCGCGCTCTTCGCATCCGGCAGCCTTCAGCTGGCGCATCAGAGAGACTTCGTCGACGCGGATGCCCATGGAGGAAAGCTCCAGCGCGATGTCCAGCACCGGATAGTAGACAATGATATCCGCATTCAGCTGCCAGTCATCGTAGTCCGGAGCGCGTCCGTCGTGCGGCTCGCCGGAGGCAAGCTTATCACCGATCTGCATCAGGCAGACGGCGCCCTTCTCCTTTGTGATCTGATATTCACGTTCACGCGGGGGAAGCTGTGGATAACGGTCCTCCAGCTCCTGCGTCGTGATGAAAAA
The DNA here is from genome assembly GCA_002491565.1 of Lachnospiraceae bacterium UBA7160. GTDB lineage: Bacteria > Bacillota > Clostridia > Lachnospirales > Lachnospiraceae > Choladousia. The sequence goes on from DKWE01000015.1 coordinate 60,031, forward strand.
GATTTCCTTCGGCAGAATTTCTTCGATGTAGTCATACTGGATCGACATATAGGTCTCCGTCTTGCGCAGCGCCTTATAGACAGAGGTGACGACCTTTTTCAGTGTATCGAGGTTCCGCTCGCTCTTGCTGATGATCTTTTCCCAGTCCCACTGGTCCACGTAGATGGAATGGATATTGTCTGTCACCTCATCGCGGCGGATTGCATTCATGTCGGTGTAAAGCCCTTCTCCGTGTGCGAAACCATACTCCTTCAGCGCGTAGCGCTTCCATTTTGCAAGAGACTGCACGATTTCCGCTTCACGCTCAGCCTGCTCCTTGATGCCGAATTTGACCGGGCGCTCGACACCGTTCAGGTTGTCATTCATGCCGGATGCCGGATCGACAAAGAGCGGCGAAGACACACGCAGCAGATTGAGCTGCTTCGCGAGAACGCTCTGAAAGAAGTCCTTGACGGTCTTAATCGCGACCTGGGTGTCATAGAGAGACAGCGGAGACTGGTAGTCCGCTGGTATCAGTAAATGTTCCATGTTTTCCTCCTCCAAATCCTGCACTTGCTCATGCAGTGCAGAAGATCACTGCCGTTACCACGCCCGCATTCCCTGGCCAGTGCAGGCACGAAACATCCAGAGGACGAGGGGCAAAACTGCCTTTGTGTGTCGCATAGCACATGCAGACAAGGGTAACAGTAACTTCCTGACCTATCTTATCTCAAAATCCTTCCAGATACAACTAAAAAATAAAAGAAAGTGCGGAGAAATGCTTTGAAACGAAGAGAAACCGGAACCTGGAAAAGTTCTCCTTTAAAGGGTGGATTTTTGCGGATATTTGTGGTACATTGGAACGGCAGATCAGATGAGATATCGCATAGCTGTGAAGGTACAGAAGCAGTGCCGTTTAGATAACCGGCATCATGCGGCTCATAAATACCCTGGAGAAGATCCTGCAGGTGTCGTATCAAGACTTGTATGGATGGAGGATGCCTTCGCAGTTACTGTTCACAGCTATCTGTGGTGTGAACAGTGACCCTTCAGATGTTGGGAAGGAAAGGGTATTGGGGACTGAACAGATATGTGATATCTTAGATATCAGGAGGGAGAACTATGCAATTCGATTACAGCCGGGTAAAGGATCCGGCATTTTACTGTGAGAACCGGGCGGAAGCACATTCGGATCACCGGTTCTACGCATCCTGCGAGGAGCTGCAGGAGCAGGAGAGCAGCCTTGTCTATTCCCTGAACGGACTGTGGAAATTTTCCTATGCAAAAAATTATAGTTCGGCAGTGAAAGGCTTTGAGCAGACGGATTTTCCGTGTGACGGCTGGGATGAGATCCGCGTTCCGGCGCATATCCAGATGGAGGGATATGACGCGCCGCAGTACGCAAATGTACAGTATCCGTGGGACGGGAGAGAAGAGATCCGTCCGGGCCAGATTCCGGAGCGTTTCAATCCCACTGCGAGCTATGTGAAGTATTTTACGCTTCCGGATGCGATGCGCGGGAAGCGCGTGTTCATCTCCTTTGACGGTGCAGAGAGTGCGCTGGCTGTGTGGCTGAATGGCTCATATGTCGGCTATAGCTCTGACAGCTTCACACCGTCGGAGTTTGAGCTGACCCCGTATCTGACGGAGGGCGAAAATAAGCTGGCGGTGCAGGTGTACAAGTGGACAGCTGCGAGCTGGTGTGAGGATCAGGACTTCTTCCGGTTCTCCGGGCTGTACCGCGATGTCTATCTCTATGCAGTACCGGAGACGCATGTCCGTGACCTTCTGGTTCGTACCCTGCTCGATGATGCGTATACAGATGCCGAACTGACGGTAGACGCAAACGTATGGGGCAGCGGAAGTCTCTGCTGCATCCTGAAGGATGGGGCCGAGCAGGTAGCCGCATTTGCAGGGAAGGCAGAGCTGGATTTGGACGGGGCATCGGCAGTCAGTAAGAATCGTGCTGTGGCAGGCCAGGCGCAGCTGCATTTGTCCGTGCCGGTCAAGGCTCCGGTTCTCTGGAGCGCGGAGAATCCAAAGCTGTACGACCTGCTGATCGAGGTAAAAAATGAGGCAGGAGCTGTCGTTGAGGTGATCTGTCAGAAGGTTGGCTTCCGCCGCTTTGAGATGAAAGATCACATGATGCATCTGAACGGAAAGCGCATTGTATTCAAGGGTGCGAACCGCCATGATTTCAGCAACCTCTACGGGCGCGCGGTGACAGCCGAGGAGACAGAGCTGGATATCATTACGATGAAGCAGAACAATATCAACGCGATCCGAACGAGCCATTATTCCAATCATTCGATTCTGTATGAGCTCTGCGACCGCTATGGCTTGTACCTGATTGCCGAGACGAATCTGGAATCGCATGGCTCGTGGGAGCCGTATCAGTACGGCGGGGAGACAGCGGACTATGTAGTTCCGTATGACCACGACGAATGGCTGGATGCGATGCTGGACCGTGCGAATTCTTCTTATCAGAGGGACAAAAACCATCCGGCGATCCTGATCTGGTCGTGCGGAAACGAGGCGTATGGCGGAAAGGTCATTTTTGAGATGTCGCAGCTGTTCCGCAAAAACGATCCGACCCGTCTGGTACACTATGAGGGCGTGTTCAATGACCGGCGCTACAATGACACGAGCGATATGGAGAGCCAGATGTATACGCCGGCGGAGCGCATCCGTGCATTCCTGCAGAAGGACCGGAGCAAGCCGTTTATCTGCTGCGAGTATATGCACGCGATGGGCAATTCCTGCGGTGCAATGCATAAATATACAGACCTGACGGTAGAGGAGCCTCTGTACCAGGGCGGATTTATCTGGGATTACATTGACCAGTCTATCACGGCGAAGGACCGTTATGGGAAGGAGTACCAGGCGTACGGCGGGGACTTTGGCGAGCGTCCGTGCGATTACAATTTCAGCGGAAACGGGATTGTCTACGGGGATCACACGAAATCTCCGAAGATGCAGACAGTCAAATTTAATTATCAGAATATCGCGGTCTTTCCGGAGAGGCAGTCAGTGCGCGTGGTGAACCGGAACCTCTTCACCAATACGGAGGTGTACGACTGCGTTGCGCTGCTGGAAAAGGACGGGAAACTGCTCTGTGAGATGTCGATGAAGCAGGTGGCAGTGGAGCCGCTTTGTGAGGCAGAATTCACGCTGCCGTTTGGCGTGCAGAAGAAGCCGGGCGAGTATGCGGTGACGGTTTCTTTCCGGCTGAAGGAGGATACGCTCTGGGCAAAGCGCGGCCATGAGGTAGCGTTTGGGCAATACGTTTACCAGGTGGAAGCGCCTGCGGTGTGCTGCACCGAGCCATTTGAGGTCATGCGCGGGCATCACAATATTGGTGTGCGCGGCGCGCATTTTGAGGCGTTGTTCTCGTATCTGAACGCGGGGCTTGTCTCATACCGTTACGGCGGGAAAGAGCTTCTGAAGAATATCCCGATGCCGGACTTCTGGAGAGCGCCGATTGACAATGATGCGGGCAATCGCATGATGTGCCGTTATGGCCAGTGGAAGCTTGCGAGCCTGTACGTGAACGGAAAGGGAACAAGGCCGGTCCTTGAGGTGCGGGAGCACTGCGCAGTGATCACGTATACATACCAGCTTCCGACGACACCGGCTGCTTCCTGCCAGCTGTCCTATGCGGTATATGGCGATGGCACGGTGGAGACCACGCTTACCTATGATCCGGTGGAAGGACTTGAGGAGATGCCGCTGTTTGGCGTGACGATGAAGGTGGACGCAGATTATGACCGCCTGACCTGGTACGGAATGGGGCCGGAGGAAACTTACAGCGACCGTGTGACAGGCGCGAAGCTTGGCATTTACAGCAATCGTGTCGCGGACAATGTCGCGAAGTATCTGGTTCCACAGGAGAGCGGCAACAAGGTCGGTGTGCGCTGGGCGAAGGTGACGGACGCAAAGGGACGCGGCCTGCTCTTTTCCGGCGATGCGATGGAATTTTCTGCGATGCCGTACACAGCGCATGAGATCGAGAACGCAGCGCATCCGTTTGAGCTGCCGCAGGTGCATTACACCGTGATCCGTGCGGCGCTGGGCCAGATGGGTGTCGGCGGCGACGACTCCTGGGGCGCCCGCACGCACGACGAATATCTCCTGAAGGCAGATGGGCGCATGGAATTTACCTTCCGTTTCCGGGGAATCTGAGAAAAGTGACGGTAAAAAACCCTTGCGCTCCCGGAAAAAGTGTGATAAAATCTGACCATTATAAAAAAGCGAAGAAGGAGACTCTGTTTCTGGAACTTGACAGGAATTTGGCATCACCGACTGAGAGTGCCGATGGAGGGAATGGAACAATAGGGAACACTCCGGAGCTGGCTGTCTGAACAGGGATTCTGGTATCTGCCGGAACCAGTAGGTCAGTCCGCCGCACACGTTACGTGCAAAATGAGGGGTAGACGAGGATGTCTGCAATGCGGGTGGTACCGCGGGTAGAAGATTATCCGTCCCGGAATGTCATACAATCAATATGATGTTCCGGGACTTTCTTTATGTGCAAATTCAGGTTTGCGACGGAAGTTTGGAGAGACAGCGAGGATTTTGGTGTGATGTATTATTCCTATCGGGTAAGAAGGTTTGTCTGAATATGAATGATACAGTACACGAGTGCAGCGTTACACAGATCAGTTGTCCGCTTTCCGAACTGCGTGGACAAGCTACTTCAGTGCAGAGGGGATGCTGTGCTGACTAGGGTGTTGCCAGAAAAGAAAGTCCCGGAACCGGAAGGAGAACAGTATGGAATTTTTATCAGGACAGACACAAAAGGAAACGCTGGAGCTGCAAGAGCTGCTGGATGCATCGCGCATCGGCACAGTTGTAAAGGTGAACGGCATGGTGCACATCATCCGTGATATGGGGGAGCTTTCCTTCGTGGTATTGCGGAAGCGCGGCGGTCTGCTGCAGTGTATTTTTGAAGAAAACGCTGTGAATCGGAATGATTGCGTTCTCCATGAAGAAGAGGCTGTCGAGGTGACTGGCGTATTGGAGCAGGATGCGCGTGCACCGCACGGCATAGAGCTCCGTGTGCAGGAAGTCCGCGTGCTTGCCACGCCCTATGACGCTCCGCCGCTTCCGATTGGCAAGTGGAAGCTCGGTACCTCCCTGGAAGCGAAATTGAATTATCGCAGCACCTCTTTGCGCAACATCCGCGAGCGCGCGAAGTTTCGGATTCAGGAAGGAATCGTGCGCGGGTTCCGGGATTTCCTCTACAGCCAGCAATTCACGGAAATCCACACCCCGAAGATTGGAAGCAAGGGTGCAGAGGGCGGCTCAAACGTCTTCAGGCTGGAATATTTTCACCGCCCCGCAGTGCTGGCTCAGAGCCCGCAGTTTTACAAGCAGATGATGGTCGGCGTCTATGACCGTGTATTTGAGACTGCCCCGGTTTTCCGCGCCGAGAAGCACAACACGAAGCGCCATCTGAATGAATATACGAGCCTGGATTTTGAGATGGGCTATATTGACAGCTTTGAGGATATCATGCAGATGGAAACCGGATTCCTGCAATATGCGATGCAGCTGCTTGCGCGCGAGTATGCAGAGGAGCTGCAGATTCTTGACATCACCCTTCCGAAGACGGATCAGATCCCGATGGTGCGGTTTGACCGCGCGAAGGAGCTGGTGGCGGAGAAATATCACCGTGCAATCCGCAACCCGTATGACCTGGAGCCGGAGGAGGAGACGCTGATCGGCCAGTATTTCAAGGAGGAATACGATGCGGACTTTGTATTTGTGACGCATTATCCGTCGAAAAAGCGTCCGTTCTATGCGATGGACGATCCGGCGGATCCCAGATTTACCTTGAGCTTTGACCTTCTTTTTCACGGCCTGGAAATCACGACCGGCGGACAGCGTATCCATGATTACCGGCAGCTGCTTGCGAAGCTTGCGGCGCGCGGTATGACGGAGGAGGGAATGGAGCAGTACCTGGATACCTTCAAATACGGATTGCCGCCCCATGGCGGACTTGGCATTGGTCTGGAGCGCCTGACGATGAAGCTCTGCGGGGAAGAGAATGTGCGCGAGACGACCTTGTTCCCACGCGACCTTTCGAGACTGGATCCGTGACCAAAAGTTACCGCAGTGTTTGGAATGGCGGATGAGATGCGCTCAGGTAGGCATCATCTGCGCAGCGGAGCTTAATAGAAAGAAGAGATAGAGAGCACACATGGCAGAAGCTGCGCCAAAGGAAGATGGTTACAGAATGAACACGGCAGCAGGTTCGTGGGAGAAAAAGATTAGAGCGCCTGCGCCGGAAGCGTTTTATGGATGGAAGGATCACAGAACCCGTATAACAGCAGTAAATGGAGCGGGATAATTACCTGGTATACAGAGACAGGGTTAGAAAGGGGAAAATCATGGCGAATCTGATCAGTGATGAGACGATCGAATATGTAGGAATCCTGGCGAAGCTGGAGCTTTCGGAGGAAGAAAAGGAGCAGGCGAAGCAGGATATCGGGCGGATGCTCGATTATGTGGATAAATTGAACGAGCTGGACACCTCCGGTGTAGAGCCGATGTCGCACATCTTCCCGGTGCACAATGTGTTCCGTGACGATGTTGTGACGAACGGGGATGACCGTGACAATCTGTTGAAAAATGCCCCGAAGGTCAAAGACGGTTCCTGGCAGGTACCGAAGACCGTTGAGTAGGCAGAAAGGAGGGAGCGCGATGGAGATCATGGAGATGACGGCTCTGGAGCTGGGCTGGAAAATCAGGAAAAGAGAGGTATCTGTGCGGGAGGCAGTGCAGGAGAGCCTGGACCGGATTCACGTACTAGAGGGGACACTGAACAGCTTTGTCACATTGGATCCGGAGCGTGCGCTGGCACGCGCAGACGAGGTGCAAAAGGGAATCGATGACGGCACTTTGACGGCGCCGCTTGCTGGGGTGCCGGTGGCTGTGAAGGATAACATTTGTACCAAAGGACTTCGGACGACCTGCAGCTCAAAGATTTTGTATAATTTTGTCCCGCCCTATCAGGCAGAAGCCGTAGACCGTCTTTATGCAGCGGGCGGAGTAATCATTGGCAAGACGAATATGGATGAATTTGCGATGGGCAGCACAACGGAAACCTCCGCATTTGGACCGACAAAGAATCCGTGGAATCCGGAGCATGTGCCGGGCGGCTCGTCGGGCGGCTCGTGCGCGGCAGTCGCATCCTGTGAAGTACCGTATGCGTTGGGATCGGATACCGGCGGTTCCATCCGTCAGCCGGGTTCCTTCTGCGGAGTGACCGGCCTGAAGCCAACATATGGAACCGTATCGCGATACGGACTGGTCGCCTATGGTTCCTCTCTGGATCAGATTGGACCGATTGCAAAGGATATTTCCGACTGTGCTGCTGTTTTGGAGACAATTGCTTCCTATGATAAGAAGGACAGTACCTCGGTCAAGCGGGAATCGTATGATTTCACGTCGGCACTGATCGATGATGTGAAGGGAATGAAAATCGGTATCCCATCGGACTATTTGAGCGCTGGCCTGGATGAAGAAGTGAAGGGGGCGGTCCTGCGTGCGGCAGAGGTATTGAAGCAGAAGGGGGCTATTGTGGAGGAATTTCCACTGAGCCTTGTGGAATATGCGATTCCCGCCTATTATGTCATTGCCTGTGCGGAGGCCAGCTCGAATCTTGCCCGGTTCGACGGAGTCAAGTATGGGTATCGCGCACCGGAATACGAAGGGCTGCACAGCATGTATAAAAAGAGCCGTTCGGAAGGATTTGGCGAGGAGGTTAAGCGCCGCATCATGCTCGGTTCCTTTGTCCTGAGCTCTGGGTACTATGATGCTTATTATTTGAAAGCATTGCGCACGAAAGCGCTGATCAAGCAGTCGTTTGATCGTGCCTTTGCGCGTTATGACGTCATTCTTGGGCCGGTTGCCCCGATGACGGCTCCGCGTCTCGGGGAGAGTCTGTCCGATCCGCTGCAGATGTATCTTGGTGATATTTATACGATTTCCGTCAACCTGGCCGGGCTTCCGGCAGTGTCTGTTCCATGCGGACTTGACAGGAAGGGGCTGCCGATTGGCGTACAGCTGATCGGAGATTGCTTCCAGGAGAAAAAGATCATCCGCGCGGCCTATGCATATGAACAGGCGCGCGGAAGCTGGCAGGCGCCGGAGCTTGCCGCCGCTCAGATGCAGGAGGACAGACAGGCGCAAAGCCAAACAGTTGCCCAGACAGGCGAAGCAAAGGGGCAGAGAGGAGGAGACGGGCATGTCAAAACAATATGAGACAGTCATCGGTTTGGAGGTGCACGTTGAGCTTGCGACGAAAACAAAAATTTTCTGCGGATGTTCAACGGCGTTTGGCGGTGCTCCGAATACGCATACCTGTCCGGTCTGCACCGGGATGCCGGGTTCGCTTCCCGTTTTGAATAAGCAGGTGGTTGAGTATGCGATGGCAGTCGGCCTCGCGACAAACTGCGAGATCAATCAATTCTGTAAATTTGACCGGAAGAATTATTTCTATCCGGATAATCCGCAGAATTATCAGATTTCCCAGCTGTATCTTCCGATCTGCCATGACGGCGGCATCGAGATTGAGACAGCGGCAGGGAAAAAAGTCATTGGAATCCATGAGATCCATATGGAGGAGGATGCCGGAAAGCTGATACATGACGAGTGGGACGACTGCACGCTGGTCGATTACAACCGGAGCGGTGTGCCGCTGATTGAGATCGTGTCCGAGCCGGATATGCGCAGTGCAGAGGAAGTCATCGCCTATCTGGATAAGCTGCGCCTGATCGTGCAGTACCTTGGCGCTTCGGACTGCAAGCTTCAGGAGGGTTCCATGCGTGCAGATGTGAACCTGTCGGTCCGGGAGGTAGGAGCGGAGAAATTCGGCACGCGTACAGAGATGAAGAACCTGAACTCGTTTAAGGCAATTGCACGCGCAATTGAAGGAGAGCGTGCGCGCCAGATCGAGCTGCTGGAGGAGGGCAGGGCGGTTGTGCAGGAGACGCGCCGCTGGGATGATAATAAGGAATATTCTTATCCCATGCGCTCCAAGGAAGACGCGCACGACTACCGCTATTTCCCGGATCCGGATCTGGTGCCGGTGGTGATCAGCGACGAGTGGCTGCAGGCTGTGAAGGACCGCCAGCCGGAGCTGCGCACGGAAAAGCTGGAGCGGTACCGCAAGGAGTTCGATATTCCACAGTATGACGCGGAGATTCTGACCGGTGCGAAGAAAATGGCAGATCTGTTTGAAGAGACGACGGCGCTGTGCGGCAAGCCGAAGAAGGTCTCAAACTGGCTGATGGGAGAGACGCTTCGGCTGCTGAAGGAGGAAGGCGCAGAGCCGGACGCACTCGCATTTTCGCCGGAGCATCTGGCAAAGTTGATTGAGCTGACGGACGCAGGGACGATCAACCAGACAGTCGCAAAAGAGGTCTTTGAGAAGATTTTCCGCGAGGATATTGACCCGGAGCGGTATGTCGAGGAGCATGGGCTTCGGATGGTCAGCGACGAGGGGCTGCTCCGTGCGGTTGTGGAGCAGGTGATCGCGGCAAATCCGCAGTCGGTGGCCGATTACCGGGGCGGAAAGGACAGAGTGCTTGGTTTCCTGGTCGGGCAGACGATGAAACAGATGAAGGGGAAAGCGAATCCGGGGGCGGTGAATCAGCTGCTGAGGGAACTGCTCTAGAGAAGTAGGTTGTTGCCCGGTCGAGACGTATGTCTGAAGGTTTGGAAGTTCTTATCACGCGTCTTGAAGGTAAAGCTCAGGCTATCCGGACGAAAAGTACGCCTGAAGGTTTGGAAGTTCTTATCGCTCGTCTTGAAGTACTAAGGTCCGAGAAGACCTCCGCAGCTGCCGTGGGCAACTCGTGGTCTGTGCCGATGCACAGACCGCTCAGACAGTGCCCATTAAAAATCCTGCTGGAACGCAGGATTTTTACCGCTGCTCCTGCCTTCCCGGACCTAAGTACTTCTAAAAACTCGCTTTACGAACTTCCAAACCTTCAGGCGTACTTTTCTGTTCAGTGACTTGTTCCTGCCAAATAGCATGCAAAATGGCCATAACTACCCGTGTATGGACACGACGCAGTTATGGCCTCTTGTTTTGTATTTACTACAGTTTAGTGGTCCGGTTAAGAGGGATTTCTCTTGACTCTTGATATGGACTGGCTAAACGGCAGCTTTTTACACAGTTGCTTATTTCTCTTCTTTCAGGTCCAGCTTGATGTGCACGTCCGCAAGCTGTTTCGGGTCAACCTCGGAAGGTGCGCCCATCATGACATCCTGTGCGGTCTTGTTCATCGGGAACGGGATGATCTCGCGGATGCTTTCTTCGCCCGCAAGCAGCATCACCATGCGGTCTACGCCGGGTGCGATACCTGCATGGGGCGGCGCTCCGTAGCAGAATGCATTGTACATAGCCGGGAATTTCGCTTTGACATCGTCTTCGCCCAGTCCAACGAGACGGAACGCCTCGACCATGATCTCCGGGTCGTGGTTCCGGACTGCGCCGGAGGAGAGCTCTACACCGTTGCAGACGAGGTCATACTGGTAGGCATAGATATCCAGCGGGTTCTTGTGCTCCAGTGCGTCGAGACCGCCCTGCGGCATGGAGAACGGGTTGTGACAGAATTCGAGCTCGCCCGATTCCTCACCGATCTCATACATCGGGAAGTCCACGATCCAGCAGAATTCGTAGCAGTCCTTCTTCATGTGGCCTTCTGCCGCTGTGCCGAGATAGCGGCGCAGTACGCCGGCCGTCTTCTGAGCTGCCTGCTTTTTGCCTGCACATACGCCGACGAAATCGCCGGGCTTCAGGCCGAGTGCTTCCTTGACTGCGTCTGCGCGATCCTGCAGGAATTTCGCGATGCCGCCGGTGAGCGTACCATTTTCGTCTACCTTGAACCAATATGCTTTGTTGCCTGCCTGTACCTCAACATCTGCCATCAGCTTGTCGATGACCTTGCGGGTCCCCTTGAAGCCGTCCACGGCGATTGCTTTGACGATATTGCCCTCAAATGGACCGAAGCCGCAGTCTGCCATGCAGGCAGTCGCATCCTGCACGGTCAGGTCGATCCGCAGGTCCGGCTTGTCTGTGCCGTAAATCTCCATCGCATCGTTGTAGGAAATCCGGCGGAACGGGGCTTTCGATGCGGTCTTGTAGGTGCCGAACTTTTCAAATACCGGAGGAAGCACATCCTCGAGCACTGCGAAGACATCCTCCTGTGTCGCGAATGCCATTTCCATGTCGAGCTGGTAAAACTCACCCGGGGAACGGTCTGCACGTGCGTCCTCATCGCGGAAGCACGGAGCGATCTGGAAATAGCGGTCGAAGCCGGAGGTCATCAGCAGCTGCTTGAACTGCTGCGGAGCCTGCGGCAGCGCATAGAACTTGCCCGGGTGGTTCCGTGACGGCACAAGATAGTCACGTGCGCCCTCCGGAGAGGAGCAGGTGAGGATCGGGGTCGTGATTTCCAGGAAACCGTGTTCCATCATGCTTTTGCGCAGTTCCGCTACGACCTGGCAGCGCAGTACGATCTTTTCTTTGACAGCGGGATTGCGCAGGTCGAGATAGCGGTATCTGAGACGCGTATTTTCATCGGCTTCTTTGGAACGGTTGATTTCAAATGGAAGCTCATTGTAAATGCATTTTCCGAGGATCGCGATGCGGCTCGGCACGACCTCGATGTCGCCGGTCGGAAGATTCGGATTCTTGCTGGAGCGCTCCCGTACAATACCGGTGACTGAGATGGTGGACTCGGTGTTGACACCGGAAATCTGCTCCATCATGTCCTCGGTCTCGATGACAATCTGAGTTGTCCCGTAGAAGTCGCGCAGGATCAGGAAGCCGAGATTCTTGCTGACTCTTCGTAAATTTTCATACCAGCCGACAAGTGTGACTTCCTTCCCCGCATCTGCGAGGCGCAGCTCATTGCAGGTATGTGTTCTGGACTGTGTCATAGGAATACCATCCTTCTTTATATTATAGTAGCTTTTCTGCAACTGTTCAGGAGCCAAAGAGAAGGCGCTGAACAGACACACTTTTTTCATGTCCCGATTATACGCCGGTTCGTGGGCTTTGACAAGTGTTAGATTTTACGGGCTTTTTTTTATTTACGAAAGGGGAAGGAGCGTGTATAATGATCTGCGAAGGAACTTACATAAAGTAAAAAGCGGTAAGAGATGCAAAAAGAGAAAGGGATGGGCAGGATGAAGGAACTAAGGAGAAAGAGGAGCTGGCTTAGACCGCTGCTTGCGGTATTGATGGTGTTGCTGGTAGCGTGTGGGTGTGCGGGCTGCGGGATGCTGTATGCAAACTACACGGTTGAGAATGAAAAGGTGACTCGTGAGGAGGCTGTCACGCAGCAGGAGCAGGCTGGCAGTACGGGAACAGGTTCCCGGCAGCAGGAGCAGGCCGACAGTGCGGGTACAAGTTCCCGGCAGCAGGAGACAGACGAGAAACGGGAGCCAGATGCAAAGAATGCAGATGGAGATGCGGCACTTGTCGAGGAGGCAGGCGAATACACTTCGAAGGAGGAGGTCGCAGCTTACCTGCATTTATTCGGGCATCTTCCAGACAATTTTATCACAAAGAAGGAAGCCAAAAAGCTTGGCTGGGTAAGCAGCGAGGGAAATCTGTGGGAGGTTGCGCCGGGAAAGAGCATTGGCGGCGACTATTTTGGAAACTACGAGGGACTGCTGCCAGAGAAGAATGGCAGGGAATATCACGAGTGTGATATTGACAGCGATGGCAGCTACCGCGGTGCGAAACGCATTATTTTCTCAGACGATGGGCTGATCTATTACACGGAGGATCATTATGAATCCTTTGAACTGCTTTACGGGGAGGAATAGGCGGCCGGAAAGGAATGAGTCACGAGATGGAAATTCAATTGGATGCTCGTCACCTGGCGGAACGCAGGGAAGCGCATGCATATTTGCAGAGTATGCTCTCGCTGCCGGATTACTATGGGAAAAATCTGGATGCTCTGTACGACTGCTTATCGGAGCAGACGGATCTGAGTCTGGTGCTGCTGCATGGCCGGGAAGCAGAGCAGATGGGGAATTATTATAAAAAGCTGCGCCGCGTGCTGGCGGATGCTGCGGAGGATAATCCGGGGCTTACCGTCGAAGAGAGATGAGGAGATAGGAGGATTTATTATGGGAAAAATTTACGGTAGTGTTTCAGAATTGATAGGACATACGCCGCTTGTAGAGGTACAGCGGATCGAGGCACAGGAGCACCTGTCCGCGCGGCTTCTTGTGAAGCTGGAATATCTGAATCCGGCGGGAAGTGTCAAGGATCGGATTGCGAAGGGGATGATTGCGGATGCCAGAGCGCGCGGGATCTTAAAAAAGGGAGCGACGATCATCGAGCCGACCTCCGGAAATACTGGTATCGGACTTGCGTCAATTGCAGCTGCAGAGGGCTATCAGGTGATCCTTACGATGCCGGAGACGATGAGCGTGGAGCGCCAGAACATTCTGAAAGCGTATGGCGCAAAGGTGGTGCTGACGGACGGTGCGAAGGGCATGGCAGGTGCCATCCAGAAAGCGGAGGAGCTCGCGGCGGAGATTCCGGGCAGCTTTATCGCTGGACAATTTGAGAACCCTGCGAATCCGAGGACCCATATGGAGACGACAGGACCAGAGATCTGGGAGGACACAGACGGAGCAGTCGATGTGTTTGTCGCTGGCGTTGGGTCAGGTGGTACAATTTCCGGCGTCGGCGGCTATCTGAAAAAGAAAAAGCCGAATGTGCGCGTCATTGCAGTAGAGCCCGCTTCCTCGCCGGTGCTCTTAGGCGGAAAGGCCGGGGCGCATCAGCTGCAGGGGATTGGCGCAGGCTTTGTGCCAAAAGCGCTGGATACGGAACTATACGATGAGATTTTTCCGATAGAAAATGAGGATGCATTTGCAGCATCGAAGCTGCTCGCGAAAAAGGAAGGGCTGCTGACCGGCATTTCCTCCGGCGCAGCTCTGCACGCAGCGATTCAGCTGGCAAAGCGCCCGGAGTATCAGGGAAAAACGATCGTGGCGCTGCTTCCGGATTCCGGTGACAGGTATTATTCTACTCCGCTGTTTCAGGAATGATTGATTCCTGTGAGGGTAGCTGCTTGTGAAAGCAGGAAATGATAGTGGCGGCATGGTTGGATGAGGTAGGAACATAGTTTGATGGAAGGATGGAGGATACTATGACGCTGCAGCAGCTGCGCTATGTGACGGCGGTCGCGGATAGTGGTTCGATGAATGAGGCGGCCAAGACACTGTATGTTTCGCAGCCGAGCCTTTCCGGCGCGGTGAAGGAGCTTGAGAACGAGATTGGATTTGAGATTTTCAAGAGGACGAACAAGGGCGTGCTTCTGACACCGGACGGAGAGGAGTTCCTCGGTTATGCGCGCCAGATGCTGAATCAGTATCAGCTCATGGAGGACCGCTTTATCCTTCGCACCAGAGTCCGGAAAAAATTCAGTGTCTCCATGCAGCACTACACGTTCGCAGTGAAAGCATTTGTGGAGCTGGTGAAACAGTACGGCATGGATGAATACGAGTTCGCCGCCTATGAGACAAAGACCGGCGAGGTCATCTCGAATGTGCGGAATTTCCGCAGTGAGGTCGGTGTCCTGTATGAAAATGAGTTTAACCGCCAGGCGATGAATAAGCTGCTGCGGGAGAACAATCTGGAGTTTCACGCGCTGTTCACCTGCGGCGTGTATGCTTATCTGTGGAAGGATCATCCGCTTGCGGAAAAGGAGCAGGTCAGCATGGAGGATCTGGCGGAGTATCCCTGCCTGACATTTGACCAGGGAGATACCCCTTCCTTTTTCCTGGCGGAAGAGGTGATGAGTACCTACGATTACAAGCGAGTGATCCGGGCGAATGACCGCGCAACGGTGCTGAATCTGATGGTAGGCTTAAATGGCTACACGCTTTGCTGCGGCATTATCTGCGAGGAGCTGAACGGGAGTGATTACCGCGCCGTTCCTCTGGTGGAACAGGAGTGCATGGAGATCGGCTATATCAAGCGCAGCGGAATGGCGCTTGGGCCTCTTGCCGCCCGGTATATCGAGGAGCTGCGCAAGTATGAGACCTTGGTATACTGACTTACACTCCAAATGTATTTTGAAGCTGCCCCGGGATAGTAAATGTGTGAACAGGATTTGTAAGATCAACAGATGCGGAGCCTGGCATGCAATGCTCACAACGAAAAGTTTCGTTGAATATGAATAAAACATAAATG
The DNA here is from genome assembly GCA_002491565.1 of Lachnospiraceae bacterium UBA7160. Classification (GTDB taxonomy): domain Bacteria; phylum Bacillota; class Clostridia; order Lachnospirales; family Lachnospiraceae; genus Choladousia. The sequence continues at coordinate 75,245 of DKWE01000015.1, forward strand.
CCAGAGCTCTAATTTATTGTAAAAAAATCCCAGTATTTCTAAAAAAAGTATTGAAAAATTATAAAAAAATCATATAATAAGACCAGAAGAAACCATATTATTACGGTTTGCAGAATCCTGTTCCTGTCTCATCAGCTGTTACTGCCTGCAGTGACCGCCGTTTTGTAAATCGGCCAGGATCCCGCGGACCACTATTACAAAAGGAGGTTTTTGTATGGTTAGCTTTTTTATCTGTCTGGCGCTGCTGATTGGCGGCTATTTTGTCTATGGCAAGGTTGTGGAGAACACCTTTGCACCGGATGACCGGGAGACTCCGGCAGTCCGGATCAACGATGGCGTAGACTACGTTGTCATGCCGTTGTGGAAGCTGTTCCTGGTGCAGCTGCTGAATATCGCAGGCCTCGGCCCGATCTTCGGAGCTCTGCAGGGCGCTTTGTGGGGACCGGTTGTATTCCTGTGGATTACATTCGGTACGATCTTTGCAGGGGCAGTACATGACTACTTTTCCGGTATGCTTTCCGAGCGTAACGAAGGTGCGTCCATCTCTGAGGTGTGCGGCATCTACCTCGGCGGCCTGATGAAGAATGTCATGCGTGTCTTCAGCGTGGTGCTTCTGATTATGGTAGGTACTGTTTTCGCAGTCGGACCGGCAGGTCTGATCGTGAAGCTGTTCCAGGAGGGTGGAGTTACCGGTGTGCTCGCAAATACCGAGTTCTGGCTGTGGATTATCCTGGCTTACTACTTTGTAGCGACATTCCTTTCCATCGACAAGATCATCGGCCGGATTTACCCGCTGTTCGGCATCTGCCTGATCGTCATGGCAATCGGCGTTATCTTCGGCGTATTCACGCACTCTGAGTTCGTGATCCCGGAGATCTGGTCGAACTTCAGCAATATGCATCCGAAGGGAACACCGGTATGGAGCTTCATGTTCATCACCGTTGCCTGCGGTGCAATATCTGGTTTCCACTCCACGCAGTCTCCGCTGATGGCGCGCTGCATGAAGTCGGAGCATCAGGGACATACCGTATTTTACGGAGCTATGGTAGCAGAGGGTATCATCGCACTGATCTGGGCAGCAGCCGGCTGCGCGCTGTATGAGGTCAAGGACGGCCTGAGCGTTGGCCTGCAGGAAGCACTTGCTGGCGGACAGTCAGCGGCGATCTATGATGTATGTTCCCGTACCATGGGCGGCGTCGGCATCGCGCTTGCTATGGTAGGCGTTATTGTCTGCCCGATTACTTCCGGTGATACTGCATTCAGAAGCGCACGTCTGGTGGTTGCTGACTGGTTCAAGATTGACCAGAATGACCTCAAGAAGCGTCTGGTGCTCTGCGTTCCGCTGCTTGCAATCGGCGCAGTGGTCGGACATCTGGATTATTCCATAGTATGGAGATACTTCAGCTGGACGAATCAGACCCTGGCTATGATCGTACTTTGGACGGCCAGCATGTATCTGTTTCGCGAGAAGAAGAATTATTGGATCACAGCGGTTCCGGCTACCTTCATGAGTGCTGTTTCCATGACCTACTTCTTCTGCGCACCAGAGTGCCTGAACCTTAGCACAGCAATCGCATACCCGGTAGGTCTGGTACTTGCGGCTCTGTTCTTTGGTATCTTCTTCTACGCGACAAGGAAGGACGCAAAATAAAGCGATCTATGATTTTTAAACCAAAGCAATTAGGAAAAGAAGCGATCTCTGCAGAGGCGCTGGCCGAGGACAAAAAGAGCTGCCGTCGGTTCGGCCCCTGCGGAGTTGGGAAAAAAGCGATTTATCTGAACAGCTTCTACATTGAACGGCATTATTACCTCCCGCTTGACTCGGTGACACGGGTATTCAAGCGGGTGGCGATGAGCAAGGGCGGGTTTTCCGGAAAGGGGGCTTTTGCCACGATGCCGTATCTGGTCGTAGAATACGACGGGGGCAAGCAGAAGCAGTGCAATTTTAAATATGAGGAGCAGGTCGATCAGCTTCTTGCCTATGTGAAGTCGATGTATCCGCGGATCCGTATCCATAGTGCGGAAGCGGAGAAACGCCTTGCGGAGAAAGAACGTGCGCGCGCCCAGAAGCGGGCGGTCCGGATTTCAGATGAGGCGAAACAGGCGGTACGGGAGCTCGAATCGGCATCCTCGTATCTGGAAAAGAGACCGTCGCTGCATCTGGAGCTGAGCGCGGCTGCGAAGAAAAAGCGGACGTATGACCGGAGCAATCCTGCATACAAATGGGTGGCGTTCTTTATTACTTTGCTGGGGATCGCAGCGCTGGTGTATGGAATCTACGCAGTTGTGACACATGCAGGGATGGCGTTGTACTTTCTGCTGTTTGGTCTGGCTGTGCTGTTCCTTTTTTCCAGTGCCAACGTGCTCCCGACTGCCAAGAATAACAGGCGGGCAATCGAAAAGCGTCTGCGTGAGGCGGTCGAAGCAATGGAGCAGTACGTCAGCCGGATGTCAGAGTTTCCGGTTCCGGCGCGGTATGCGCACCCTGTGGTGTTAAAGCGCATGGAAGACATTCTTCTTGAGGGCAGAGCACAGACCGTGGATCAGGCATTCGAGCTTCTGAAGTCGGACCTGAAGGCACTGAATTCTTCTGTGACCGTTGAACAAGAGGAGTACGACGAGATCATGGCGATCAAGCCGATGTTTCTTGTCATGGATTATCAGTGACCGATCCGAACCGGCGTATCAATTAACAATTACAACAATTACAATGAGTAAGCCGCCTGGCTGAACAGAGTGCAGGGTGGCTTACTTTTTTGATCCGGAATTTCAACGATCAGAATCAAAATTTTCTTGCATAATCTATATCCGGATGGTATAATACACCCGTAAATCGAAAAGATCTTCGGGGCGGGGTGAGATTCCCCACCGGCGGTAGAGTCCGCGACCCGCGCAAGCGGCTGATCCGGTGACACGACAGTGAATTCCGGAACCGACAGTATAGTCTGGATGGTAGAAGAAAGCAGTGTAGTAACTGTTTCGGTATGAGACAGAGATACAATGTATTCATGCTGGCACAACAGCCGCCCTGAAGTGGCATCCTTTTGCAGGATTCCATAGACAGGCGGCTTTTTATGTTGCTGGAAGCTCTGGCTTCTGTGACATGAACGACTCTGTGTACTGCTGCAGCAACTGAAGGCTTTTCCGGATATCACGTTATCACAGCCAGAGTCCGTCGTTCCTTTATAAGTGTATCGGTGAGCTTTGCCGGATCAAGATGGCTGGCGCACCAGGAATGCGATTGGGCCCCTGAGCTGTAATAACAGATTTTTATCAACACAGGAAAAGGAGAATGGAACAATGGGAAACGGACTTTTGCAGTCACTGGGAGACAACGTACAGTTTGTGCTGGTATGCGCGGTTGTGATCGCGGCAGTGATTGGCATCTCAGAGCTGGTGGAGCGTACTGCGCTGCGCAGCAATCTGATTCGGGTAAGCAAGACGCAGTATATCACGATTTGTGCCATGCTTGGCGCGATCAGCGGGATTCTGTACCTCTTTGATTTTGCGGTGCCATTTCTGGCGCCGGGATTTTACAAGCTGGACTTCAGCGAGATTCCGGTGATGATCGGCGCATTCTATCTCGGACCGGTCGGAGGCGTCGTAATTGAGCTGGTCAAGGTTCTGCTGAAGCTTGTATTGAAGGGCACAACTACTGCATTTGTGGGCGATCTGGCGAATTTTGTTGTGGGCTGTGCATTTATTGTGCCTGCTGCGATCCTCTATCACAGGAAGAAAACGAAAAAAATGGCGGTCTGCGCGCTCGTGGCAGGTACAGTGGTCATGACGGTCTTTGGCAGTATGTTCAATGCAGTTTACCTGATTCCGGCTTTCGCTGCTCTGTACGGAATGCCGCTGGAATCCATCGTGGGAATGGGCACAGCGGTGAATCCGGCGATCACGAGTGTGACGACGCTCGCCATATTTGCAGTGGCGCCGCTGAATCTGCTGAAGGGCGTTCTCATTTCCGCACCGACTATGCTGCTGTACAAGCATATCAGCAGCCTGCTGCATGGAGCGGCACAGGGGACAGGGCGCCGGATGGCAAACCGCGTCGAAAATTAGAGGATACTGTCCAGGTATCCAGTATCCTGCGAGATCACCAAAATGCAGTTTTGTCGCTGATTTTGCATTTGACAGACGCGAAGAACATGGTAAAATAGCATAAGAGCTTGCTTTGAAGAGAATGTTCGAAGGAGCTGCCCGCCGCACGGAGGGACAGCTCCTTTCTATTTTGTCATGCAGCATTCTTGCTGACCGGGATACAAGATACTCCCGGTGGATGTTCACAGACAGGCTGGCGGCTGGTATTGCTTCCCAATCGTGCAGACGAGACAAAAGCGGCATTGCGAGCAGCTATGGTATGGAATTACGATTTTAGAAAGGACCGATACAATGGCAGAAATTACAAAGGTGACGCAGCTCACCAGGAATCCCTATGTGAATCTATATGAGCTAGACACGGTGAACCGGAAACAGCGCCCGGGGCACTATTATGTAGCGTCACGTGCGAGAAAAACGGACGAGCTGGAGCTTCGCACGAGAACGCAGAAGCCGGACGGAGTCATTATCTACAGCCTGTATGGGGAAAAACAGGACCGGGTTGTTCTGGTCCGTCAGTACCGCTACACCATCGATGATTATATTTATGAATTTCCAGCCGGACTGGTTGAGCCTGGAGAGGATTATCACGACGCAGCAGTGCGCGAGATGAAAGAGGAAACCGGACTTACCCTGCATCCGATTCCCGTTGACAATTTTCTTGCAAAGCCGTATTATACCACCATTGGGATGACGGATGAGTGCTGTGCGACCGTATACGGATACGCGGACGGCGAGGTGAGCCAAAGCGGGCTTGAGGACACCGAGGAGCTTGAGGTCGTGCTCGCCGACCGCACAGAGGTTCAGCGCATTCTGAAGGAGGAGCGCGTGGCGATCATGTGTGCCTATATGCTGATGCATTTTCTGCATGATGAGGAACCATTTGCGTTCTTACTGTAAAAGATCAGTCTCAATGAGTAGACGGATGGACTGCTTGCAGGAACTCTGGCCAGACCTTGGAGGCATTTATCCCGTATGAACAAAAGGCTTTAGAACATTACAGTTCAGCCGGGTGCCATGCAAGCCGCAGACTCGCTTGCTACGCAAGCTATCCGC
>DKWE01000128.1:0-3843 GCA_002491565.1 Lachnospiraceae bacterium UBA7160
CCTTCTCTCAGGTAGTGGCTGGCTGACCTGTAACAACAGATGATTGTAATTTTAGCAGTGACTGGCTGAACGCAAATATAGGCGGATTATTTGGCTAACAGAACGGGATCGCGTTCTTCCGGAAGAATTTCTCCAGCATCCCGTCCCACGCGTGCTCCAGGGATTTGTCCAGGGTGAAAATGCGCAGGGCAGTGCCGCTTGTACAGGTAAGCTGCTGGCTGTCGAAGCGGATGTTCAGGAAGAGACCGTCTACCTCGTCCGCGTTTATGGATACGCCGGACTGCCGAAGAAGCGCTTCGACGTTGTGGGGGGCGAGGCGGAATATGATCTGGAAGGAGAGAGGGGTATTTTTCCCTCGGGTCAGTTCAAAGAAAATGGGGCGGAGGCGCCTCCACAGAGTCCACCCGCAGCGCTCGACCGTAAGCTGCTCCGCCTCTGCGGTGCTGAAGTAGTCTGGATGGAATTTCCCGTCCAGATGAAGTGTGGCAAATGTCGTGATCGATGCTTCCGAAACAAGAAAGGTATCGAACGTGTCCATAAGAAGAAGTTTTTTCATAAAATCCCGGATATCCTGAATCTGGTAAGACTGCATAGCGATCCTCCTGTCTGATGGTAACTGGCGTTACTGTTCCTGCATCCACTGTCCCGCGAGGGCGCTGTGTATCGGCAGCACACGGTGAACGTTGACCGGAGTGGAATGTAGAAGTGTTCGCGCAGAACGCACGAAAATCCCGATAGATCGGCTTTTGCAGCGATGGTTTCAATACACGAGGTCGTCTGCAAAAGCACTTTTTTAGTATACGGTATCCGGCGCGGAAAAGCAAGTGGCTGTGTGGAGGCGAAAAAATAGAAATTTCCCTTTTCAAGCCGCATTATCTGTGTTATGATGAAGTAGTATTAAAAACCAGATAACGAAATTCTTAAAACAAGGAACGAAAAAGAAAATTCAGCAGTCACAGTTCGTGAAGCTGTGGAAAAGATAGGGAAAAAGAAATGATGGAGGAAGAACGATGGAATATGTAGTTGTGATGGATAGCTGTGGTGAGCGGACAGAGGCAATGAAGGCGGATGAGAGAGTGGTATCGGCAGTGCTGACAATGCAGGTGGACAGTTTCTCGTTTGTGGACGATGATACGTTTGACCAGGCGGATTTTCTCAAAAAGGTTGCGGAAAGCCCGAACTGTCCGAAGTCAGCCTGCCCGTCGCCGGAATTTTATAAGGAAGCATTTGCGAAGGCAGAGAAGCGCGCGTACGCGGTGACGCTGTCTGCCGAGCTGAGTGGTTCGTACAACAGCGCAATGCTTGCAAGGAATCTGCTGCTGGAGGAGCGGCCGGATATGCAGATTCATGTGTTCAACTCCCGGTCGGCTTCCGTTGGGGAGACACTGATCACGGCGAAGATTCAGGAATGTGAAGCGGCAGGGATGGATTTTGCGCAGGTGGTCGAGACGGTGGAGTCTTACATCGACGGACAGAATACGTATTTTGTACTGGAAAATCTGGAGACGCTCCGCAAAAACGGACGTCTCAGCAATCTGAAGGCGTTCGTGGCTACCGCACTCAAGATCAAGCCGGTCATGGGAGCTACGCCAGAGGGGACCATTGTTCAGCTCGACCAGGCGCGCGGCATCAATCGTGCCCTCGTAAAGATGGCAGACCGCATTATTGAGGATGCGGAAAATCCGGAGCAGAAGGTGCTTGGCATCTCGCACTGCAATTGCAGGGCGCGTGCGGAAATGGTGCGTGAGGCACTTCAGGCGCGGCTCCACGTCAGGGACATCATTTTGCTGGACACCGCCGGGATCTCTTCGATGTACGCGAACGATGGCGGCGTTATCGTGGTGCTGTAGGAGTGGCCAAGTAGTGGATGGGAGAACCGTGGCGTGAGAACTCGCGCGACGATAGAATATACTTCACCAGTATACTGAAATACGAGGGTGTTGCAAAATGCAGTCAGGCTGCAGGTTCGGGTACCAGGCAGAGTTGCCGGGTACCTGGACCTGCAGCTTTCTGTAATTTTGCAGTACCTTTCTTTTTGTTTCACAGAAAATTGGCCATTACGCGGGCAAAATCATAAAAATTTCAATACGCGTGAAAAAATATTCTATATTTTATTCTGCCCCAATCCGGTATACTGGCAGCATCAAGAAAGGCATGGAATGCCGAAGAAAGGGGTAATAGAATATGAACAAGAAAATGTTTGTGATGGCAGTAGCAGCACTGATGGGTCTTTCGACTGTGGCAGGGGTGTCGGCAGAGGAGGTGGCAAATAAGGATAAGCCGTTGGTATGGTATAACCGTCAGCCGTCCAACAGCTCGACCGGTGATCTGGACATGGATGCCCTGACGTATAATGACAAGACCTACTACGTGGGATTTGATTCCAATCAGGGTGCAGAGCTTCAGGGGATCATGGTAAGAGACTACATCGAAGCGCACATTGACACGATTGACCGCAATGGCGACGGGATGATCGGCTATGTCCTGGCAATCGGTGACATCGGACACAATGATTCCATCGCGCGTACAAGAGGCGTCCGCAAGGCGCTCGGTACCGGTGTGGAAAAGGATGGAGACATTGACAGTGAGCCGATCGGAACGAATAACGACGGCACGGCATCCGCGGTACAGGACGGGACCCTGGAGATCAACGGGACGACCTATACGGTTCGCGAGCTCGCTTCGCAGGAGATGAAGAACTCCGCAGGCGCTACCTGGGATGCTGCGACGGCAGGAAATGGAATCGGAACCTGGGCCTCCTCTTTTGGGGATGCGATCGATGTCGTAGTCTCAAACAATGATGGAATGGGAATGTCTATGTTCAATGCGTGGTCCAAGGATAACAATGTTCCGACCTTCGGCTATGACGCGAACAGCGACGCGGTAGCGGCAATCCCAGAGGGGTATGGCGGAACGATCAGCCAGCATGCGGACGTTCAGGCATATCTGACACTCCGTGTACTGCGCAACGCACTGGACGGCGGAGATATCGACGCAGGGATCGGAACAGCGGATGACGCAGGGAACGTACTTTCCCCGGATTCGTATCTGTACAATGAGGAGGAGCGGTCTTACTATGCGCTGAACGTCGCAGTGACTTCAGAAAATTATCAGGACTTCATGGATTCCACAGTAACTTACGCGCCGGTATCGAATCAGCTGGATGAGGGCGCACACCCGGCAAAGAAGATATGGCTGAATATTTACAACGCTTCTGACAACTTCCTGAGCTCCACCTACCAGCCGTTGCTTCAGAAGTATGATGACCTCCTGAACCTTGAGGTGGATTACATCGGCGGCGATGGACAGACCGAGTCGAACATCACAAACCGTCTCGGAAATCCGGACCAGTATGACGCATTTGCGATCAACATGGTGAAGACGGATAATGCAGCTTCGTACATATCCCTGCTGGATCAGTAACCGCTGCGACAGATTTACAGAATGCAGAGCGGAAGGTTATCGGGGGGAAATGAGTTTCTCCGATAACCTCCTTTTAGAAGAAGCCATCGGATGAAAGCCCATGATTCCCGCGGGCAGCGAGCCAGGCGGCCACGCTTGTATGGATATTTGGCGGCGCGGTGTGCCAGTAACACACATTTTACACCAATTGAAGCGGATCGCAGACCAAATTGACATCCGGTTGCATGCAGCGGGAGCTTTGCCTGCCCGCCGCGGGATTGGGCTTTCACGATAGATAGGAGTAGAAAAATGGCAGATAAGAAGGATGATATCGTCTTATCAATACGCGGGATGAGCAAGTCCTTTGGCAGAAACCGTGTTCTGGATCACATTAGCCTGAACGTGAGGCGCGGGACAGTCATGGGGCTGATGGGCGAAAAC
>DKWE01000128.1:4156-7361 GCA_002491565.1 Lachnospiraceae bacterium UBA7160
CATGGGGCTGATGGGCGAAAACGGAGCCGGAAAGTCCACGATGATGAAGTGTCTGTTTGGCACCTATCAGAAGGATGAGGGCACGATTTTTCTGGATGGCAGGGCGGTGAGCTTCTCCGGCCCGAAGGATGCGCTGGAAAATGGAATTGCGATGGTCCACCAGGAGCTGAATCAGTGCCTTGAGCGGAATGTCATTGACAATTTGTTCCTTGGACGCTATCCGGTCAACTCGATGGGCGTAATTGATGAGAACAGAATGAAAAAGGAGGCATCGGAGCTTTTTCGGAAGCTGGGAATGACGGTAAGTCTTTCGCAGCCAATGCGCACGATGTCCGTATCACAGAGACAGATGTGTGAGATCGCAAAGGCAATTTCCTACAATTCGAAAGTGATTGTTCTGGATGAGCCCACCTCTTCCCTGACTGTGCAGGAGGTGGAAAAGCTCTTTGAGATGATGCGGATGCTGAAAAATCAGGGAATTTCTCTGATTTATATCTCTCATAAAATGGATGAGATATTCGAGATCTGCGATGAGATCTCCGTTCTGCGGGATGGAAATCTCGTGATGACCAAAAAAACCGCCGACACTAACATGAACGAGCTGATTGCCGCGATGGTCGGCCGCTCCCTGGAAAACCGCTTCCCGCCTGTGGACAACGTACCCGGCGATGTGGCTCTGTCAGTCCGGCATCTGACAACAAAATACGAGCCGCATCTGCAGGATATCTCTTTTGAAGTGCGGGAAGGAGAGATTTTCGGCCTGTATGGGCTGGTGGGAGCCGGGCGGACAGAGCTTTTGGAGACGATTTTCGGTGTCCGGACAAGGGCATCCGGGCATGTGTATGTGAAAGGCCGGATGATGAACTTCAGCAGTACCAGGGAAGCGATGGAGCATGGCTTTGCGATGATTACAGAGGAGCGGAAAGCCAATGGACTGTTCCTGAAGGGGGATCTGACCTTCAATACGACGATTGCGAATCTGGAGGAGTATAAGTCCGGCTTCGCACTTTCCAACCAGAAGATGACGAATGCTACGACAAATGAGATTAAAATCATGCATACCAAATGTATGGGACCGGCGGATATGATCTCAAATTTGTCCGGAGGAAACCAGCAGAAGGTCATTTTCGGGAAATGGCTGGAGCGGGAACCGCAGATCTTTATGATGGATGAGCCGACGAGAGGAATTGATGTCGGCGCGAAGTATGAGATCTATGAGCTTATAACCAAGATGGCGAAGCAGGGAAAAACAGTCCTTGTCGTATCGTCGGAGATGCCGGAGATCCTGGGCATTACGAACCGGATCGGCGTGATGTCGAACGGGTATCTCTCCGGAATTGTAAATACGAAGGAAACAAATCAGGAGGAGCTTTTGAGACTCAGCGCAAAATATTTATAGTGAAGGAGAGGAAGAGAGATGGCGAACGGAAACAGTACGATTCTGACCTCTGAACAGGAAGAGATGCTGCGCAAGCCGATCGATGAGCATATCAGCGGGATCCAGCAGAGGATTGACAGTCTGCGGACGGAGGGGACCAACCAGGTAATCTCTATCCAGAAACGGATCGAGCGGATCAAGCGGGAACGCAGCTATACAAAAGAAGAAAAGGAGAGGCTGCTTGCAGCGGCCCGCGTGGAGCTTGGCAGCGCAAAGGCGGTGGAGACGAAAAATGAGCGGGAAGTGTCTCAGCTGATCAAGGAAGCAGTGGCCTATCTGAAGGAGCACTACGACAGAGAGTATTATCAGCCGGTGCTGCAAAGCTGTGAACGCGAAAAGGTTCTGGCGCAGGAAAAGTATCACAAGCATGTGACGGAACTGGAACGTCAGCATCAGGAAACTCTTGCGACGCTTTCGGAACATAAGGAAATTAAGGAAGAAAAATACGTCTATAAGAACCGGCTTTTTGATGTCAAAATGGAGCTTGAGAAGAATCTTCAGCAGATCAAGGACCGGAGGCATGCAGCGTACATTTATCGGTACCATCTGATTGATCTGCTGCGGATGTCGAAGTTTACGTTTCTGGAAACGCAGGCGCAGAAGCTTGAGAATTACAAATATACATTCAACCGCAGGGAATTCCTGCTCCGGAATGGTCTGTATATTGTTATTATTCTTATTTTTATTATGCTGTGTATCATTACTCCGATCGTGAAGAACATGCCGCTGCTGACGTACAATAATGTGCTGAATATTTTGCAGCAGGCGTCGCCGCGCATCTTCCTGGCGCTTGGCGTCGCAGGACTGATCCTTCTGACCGGAACGGATCTGTCGATCGGACGAATGGTCGGCATGGGCATGACAACGGCAACGATTATCATGCATAAGGGTGTGAATACCGGAGCAGTATTTGGCCATGTGTTTGATTTTACCGGAATTCCGGTGCCGATGCGCGTCGTTCTTGCGCTGCTGGCCTGTATCTGCCTGTGTACCTTCTTTACTTCGATCGCCGGCTTTTTCACAGCGAAGTTCAAGATGCATCCGTTTATCTCAACGATGGCGAACATGCTGATGATCTTCGGTATCGTAACGTATGCGACCAAGGGCGTCTCGTTCGGTGCGATCGAGGGAGATATCCCGAAAATGATCATTCCGAAGATCAACGATTTTCCGACGATCATTTTGTGGGCGGTGGCCGCGATCGCGGTGATATGGTTTATCTGGAATAAGACCACCTTCGGCAAGTATCTGTACGCGGTGGGCGGAAATGCCGAGGCGGCGGCAGTCTCCGGTATCTCCGTATTCCGCGTCAAGATGGGCGCTTTCATTCTGGCAGGGATCCTGTATGGCTTCGGCTCCTGGCTGGAATGCGCGCGCATGGTTGGCTCCGGCTCCGCAGCCTATGGACAGGGCTGGGATATGGACGCGATTGCAGCCTGTGTCGTGGGCGGCGTATCCTTTACCGGCGGGATTGGGCGGATCTCGGGCGTGGTAGTCGGCGTACTCATTTTCACCGCACTGACTTACTCGCTTACGATCCTCGGAATCGATACGAACCTTCAGTTTGTATTTGAGGGAATCATTATCCTTTCCGCAGTCACGCTCGATTGCCTGAAGTATGTGCGGAAGAAGTAGCGCATATTTTTTCCATCGATAAGACGGTTGAATGAGGCAATGCAGTGGCATCATTCGTTTGCAGGTGCCACCCGGTCGAGAAGTATGTCCGGAGGGTTGCAAGCTTGTAAAGACTCACTTTACGAGCTTGCA
>DKWE01000016.1:0-8763 GCA_002491565.1 Lachnospiraceae bacterium UBA7160
GGCCGGGTAGCCAAGTCGGGCAGGGATAAACGCTGAAGGCATCTAAGCGTGAAGCCCCCCTCAAGATGAGATATCCTAAGACCCCTTGAAGAACACGAGGTAGATAGGGCAGAGGTGGAAGTGCGGCAACGCATGGAGCTGACTGCTACTAATAGGTCGCAAGCTTATCCAAAGGCGGAGAAAGGCGGATGCAGGCATACAGGAATGGACGGGAGCACGGAGTGGTCCCGGGCATGGATGTATAGATGCATACCTTTGCGGAGCAAAGGTACTGACGGAAATGCGAAGCATTTTTGGAAGTATCCGCGTAACGTGGAGGGAGTCATTCAGAAGCAGACGGTAGGGTAAAAAATGGATGTTATTAATTCTGTATGTGGTTTTGAAGGTATAAGGAAAGGAGTACCGACAGATTGTCGGTGCTTTTTTTTCGCTTTTGCTACTGCCATGAGACGTATTGCCAGGCCAGAACGTCTAATTTGTAATCTTTGAACAGTAACCAGTAACCGTTTCCCTCCCTGGGATACGCAGGAAAAAGCTTGCAGATAGCAGTTGCAGATGCTATAATTTATCAGAATTGGTTATAATTCACAGTGCTGCTGCAGCAGATGTGCCAGGAATGTAGAAACTGATAGTAAATCAATACGAAGTAAGGGGGAAGAGAAGATGAAAAAGCCAGGACGGAAGCTTCGGATTTCAATGTTGCTGTTGCTGCTCTGCGCGCTCATGGTGATGCCGCAGAGTACAGTTTTCGCAAAGCAGCAAAAGAATGGCTGGGTGAAAGGCACCTACTATTACAAAAATGGAAAGATGCTCAAGAACAAATGGCTGAAGTCAAAGAAATATAAATATTACTTTGACAAGAAGGGGAAGGTCACAAAGGGCATCACAGTCATTGACGGAAAGTTTTATCAGTTTGATAAAAAGGGCCGGATGGATGCGAAAAAGACAAAAAAGCTTCAGGCGGCAGCAAAGAGCCAGAAAAGCTTTGATGCTTTGCGAAAGCTGATCGGGAAGCCGAAGAAGTCAAAGTATCTGGCAGGCTGTTACGGCCCCGGCAAGGATGGTGTGCTGACGTATCCGACTTATATCGTGTATACCTATAAAGAAGGAAAAAAGGAACTTTTTATGGGAGCGGAGCGCAGATAATACGAAGAAGGGGATGGAGAAGAGCGGATGAAAAGGAGAAAAATCAGATACAAGCTGGCGCTTTGGTTGTTGGTTCTTTGCACTTGTATGATAGCGGTGCCAGTGCAGGCGGCTAAGAAGACAGCACTGGAGAAAAAAGCGGAATCAATTGTAAAGAAGCAGACCAATGAAAAAAAGGACAGCAAAAAACAGAAATTAAAAAAGCTGTTTCAATACATGGAGAAGTGCGGCTATCAGCGGACGATTGGTTTCAAAAATAAAAAGGGCTGGGAGAAGACCTATGCGTTAGAAATGCTGAAGAAGCGGAAGGGAAGCTGCTACCATTATGCGGCGGCATACGCATTTCTGGCAAAGAAGGCGACTGGCTATACAGCGCGCGTCTGCATTGGCAAGACCAATGGCTTCAATGCAAAGCGCTGGCAGCAGCATGCCTGGTGCGAGCTGAAAATCAAAGGAAAGTGGTATATCTTTGACCCGAACATGGATCAATATGCGGCAAAATGTTCCGGAAAGTACTACTGGAAATCTATTTCGGATAAAAAGATGAAGAAAACCTACCGGCGGGAAAAGACAATAACGGTGGCATTCTGAATTTAGGAGAGATATATGGTTTTTAGTTCATTAGTCTTCTTATGTGTGGTTCTTCCGGCAGTGCTGATACTCTATGCAATACTTCCCGGGATTCGCGCAAAAAATGTGTTGTTGCTTGTAGCAAGCCTCTTGTTTTATGCATACGGAGAGCCGGTATATGTGTTGTTGCTCATAGTGAGTGCTGCACTGAATTATTTTGCAGCACGGATGCTGGCGCGCGGGAAGGGGAGCAGAGGCTGGCTGGCGGTTGCGGTAATCTTCAATCTGGGTATTCTGTGCATATTCAAATATGCCGGTTTTCTGGTGGAATCGTTCGATGCGCTGACCGGACTGGCAGTTCCTGTGCCGCAGATTCGGCTGCCGGTTGGAATTTCATTTTTTACATTTCAGGCAATGTCCTATGTGATTGACGTATACCGGGACGAGACACCGGTGCAGCGCAATTTTGGCAGGCTGCTGCTCTACATATCATTTTTTCCACAGCTGATTGCGGGGCCGATTGTCAAGTACCGCGATATTGCTGAGGAGATCGATCACCGGGAGCAATCAGCGGAACAAGTAGCGCGCGGCATGGTGCGTTTCCTGGCAGGTCTTGCGAAAAAGGTAATGATCGCAAACGTGATGGCAGTTGTGGCAGACAGCGCGTTTGGTGTGACGGAGGCAAGTGTCAATATACTGACTGCATGGACCGGGGCGGCAGCCTATATGCTGCAGATCTATTTTGATTTCAGCGGTTACAGTGATATGGCGATCGGCCTGGGGTGGATGTTTGGATTTCATTTTAAAGAGAATTTTCGCTACCCGTACTGTGCTTCTTCGATTCGGGAATTCTGGAGGCGTTGGCATATCTCTCTTTCCGGATGGTTTCGGGATTATCTCTATATTCCACTTGGCGGGAACCGGAGGGGGCGTGCGCGCACCTGTCTGAACCGTATGCTGGTCTTCGTATGTACCGGCATCTGGCATGGAGCAAATGTAACATTTTTGTTCTGGGGGCTCTTCCACGGCTGTTTTCAGCTTCTGGAGGAATTTGTGCCGGTATTCCAGAGACCGGAGAAGGGCTGGCGGCGCGTGGTTAGGCATCTTTATACTCTGTTGGTTGTGTTGGTCGGTTTTGTATTTTTCCGGGCAGAGACACTTGGACAGGGGCTGCTCTTTGTGCGGCAGATGATGACGGGATTTCACTTCGAGCCCGAAGCGATGCGGCTTTGGTGGTCGTGGATGACTCCGTTGAATCTTGGTGTATTTGTGGTTGGAGTCCTTGGCTCTATGCCGGTGAAGCAGCTGGTGGAACAAAAGAAATGGTATCCATTCCTGACTGCGGTTGCAAGTCTGGCGGGCTTGCTGCTTTGTTTGTTGAATCTGGCGGGCGGGACATACAATCCGTTTATTTATTTCCGTTTCTGATGTGTGCTGCATGAAAACCGGACTTAGATTAAATATTCTGTGTGAAGACAGAAGGTTTCAGCGGAATATGAATGTGTGGAGAAAGAATCATGAAGAAAAAGCTTTCCTATTTCTATATTGCAGCATTTCTGCTTTGCTGCCTCGTGCCGTCCGCAGGCCTGCTTTTGGATCGCGGGGAGGTCTCGCGGGAGAACCGCAAGATGGCTGTGCTCCCCAGGCTGTGGACGGAAGAGGGCTGGAATCAGGCATATTTGCAGGAATTAGGAGATTGGTTCCAGGATCATTTTGCATTTCGAAATGAGATGGTGACAGCGAATTCCTGTGTGATGGCAGCGGCGGGGGTCTCAGCAAAGGAGAGTGTGATCGTCGGTACGGACGGATGGCTGTATTACGCGGATTCAATGGATGATTATCAGGGTCGCAATCAGCTGAGTGACCGTGCGCTGTTCGACATTGCGCATACGCTGGCGATGCTGAAGTCTTATCTGGATTCTCAGGGCGTGCAGCTTTTGTTTACGGTGGCGCCGAACAAGAATTCTTTGTATGGGGAGCAGATGCCGTATTACTTGCAGCACAAGGTATCGGACCGGAAGAATCTGACAGAGATCCGCAGAGTGCTGGAGGAGGAGCAGGTGCCTTATCTGGACTTGTATCAGCTTTTTTACAAAATGGATGACGTGTTGTACCATAAGCGTGATTCTCATTGGGACAACCGGGGAGCGGCGTTTGCTGCGGATGCAATTCTGGAGGCGCTGCAAAAAGAGCATATTGATTACGGCGCGGAAGAATATGAGGTGCGGTGTGATTTTGAGGGGGACCTCGATGCGATGCTGTTTCCGGCGGCTTTAACGCCAGAGGAAGAGTATTATTATATTTCCGGACCAGAATTTCTGTATGTAGAACCAGTGGAGAGTAATTTTGATTCGCATATCTCCACGCAATCGGTTGCTGACGGCAGTCTGGTAATGTACCGGGATTCCTTTGGAAATGCATTGCTGCCGTTTCTTGCGGAGAGCTTTGGAAGTGCATACTTCTCACGCGGTGTTCCGTATGATCTTTCGGATTTGATTGTACATGGAGCGGATACATTGGTGATTGAACGCGCGGAGCGGTTTCTGCCGGAGATGGCGGCGAATCCGCCGATGCTCCAGTCGCCTTATGCGAGTCTGGATGGCACGGAGCAGAAAATGGAGCGCGAGGGCTTCCATAATTTTTCTGTGGAGACGGTGAGTGTGTATACAAAGGTTAGTGGAACCTTTGGTGCGGACATGCCAGAGGGGAAGGAGCAGATTCTGGCGCGGACGGAATCCGGGGCCGTTTATGAGGCTTATCCGATACACACCGAGGATGACATGGAGGGATTCGTTTTATACCTTTACGGGGAGACAGAAGAATCCTGTGAGGAGAGCCTGGAGCTGTTTTTGCGATAGCGGAGAGGCTCTTAGAAATACACAAGGTACATTGCTGAATTTGTTCATGCAGCAGGCAGTGTACCGTGAAGCAGCCTGCACTCTCAAAGGGGAAGAAAGCATAGTGCGTGGAAAGACGCGTAAGTTATGTGCCGTCAAACAGAGAGATTTCTCAGAAAATGCGGCTCAACGGACGACGCACTGAGAGTGGATGGATTGCAGCGGTTGTAAGGCAATAGGGATTGTTAAACAAGGAGGAAATGAAAATGCAGAACAAGAAGAGAAATGCGGTGCTCGCTTTTATGACAGGCTTGGTGCTGGCGGTGAGCCCGGCAGTTGTGTATGCGCAGGAGACGGAAGCATTGACAGAGCTGGCAGGCGAGACAGAAATGGAGACAGAGGCGGAGACGGAGGAAGTTTACGAGGAAGAGAAGCTTCTGTATGTGCTGGATGATGTCTATGTGCGCAGCGAGCCGGATGCAAAGTCTGAGATTCTGGCGGTTGCAAAGCGCGGACAGGAAATCCGAGTCATCGGGAAAATCGGAGGCTGGTATCATATTGTACTGGGTGAGAAAAAGACAGACGAAAATGCAGATACAGACGAAAAACAGGCAGATGGGGTGACGAAAGTGGATGTGCCGGAGGCAGATGCAGAGCCTGCACAGACAGAAACCGAAACGGAGCTGCTGTCCGTTTCATCAAAAGAAGAGAAGGATGCAGTTCAGACCGGGTATATTGCCGAAAAGTACGTGACGGATAGCAAGGAAGAAGCGCAGAATGCGGTGGATGCACAGAAGAGTGCTTTGAAGGCACAGGAGCAGGCTGCGGCAGCAGCGGCGGCAGCGGCACAGCAGGCAGCGGCTTCCCAGCAGACAGGCGCCGGTGCGGACAGCGGGAATACGGACCGGGTAGAGGTCAGCCGTGAGAAGTTTGACGATTGTGATGGCAGCGGTCATGGCTACTATGAGATTACCTATTCGGATGGGACTACGGAGATTGTAGAGTACTAATCGCAGGTTCATTGTAACAGGAATCACGCAGCGGAGATCACGTTCGGGGAATGCGTGACTCTGCGCAATGCATAGATAGAAGTGTAACTGTAACATTCGGAATGTGAGTATGTCCGGCAAAGAAGAAGGAGAAACTGTATGAAATGGGTAAAAAGAGGGAAGAAGAGTTATAGAGTGCTGCTTTTATGTGCGCTGTTTGCGGCATTGATGCTTGCCGCACCTGTACAGGCAAAGACACAGACGTCCTCCGGCAAGACAGAGACGAAGAA
The DNA here is from genome assembly GCA_002491565.1 of Lachnospiraceae bacterium UBA7160. Taxonomy (GTDB): domain Bacteria; phylum Bacillota; class Clostridia; order Lachnospirales; family Lachnospiraceae; genus Choladousia. Next base: position 5,833 of record DKWE01000016.1, read on the forward strand.
AAAGACTTATGAGGCAAAATGGGTTACGAAAAAGGGCAAGAAGTACTATCAGAAGAAAAATGGCAAGTATGCGGTCGGCGGAAATAAGATCGACGGCGTGCGCTATGTATTTAGCGAAAAAGGTGTGCTGTTTACACCGAAGGGTACAGAAATTGTTATGATCAAGGGGAAGCCGTACTGTGTCACCACAGGCGGAAAGGCAGTGAGCGGCTGGATTCTGCTCGATAATAATTTGTATTATGCGGTAAAAAAGGGTGCGCTCTTGACGAATACGACGTACCAGGGCATCACCTTTACAAAAAATGGCCGAGCAAAGAAGGATGCAGCGGCACTGCAGAAGATGAAATTTATGGAGGTCTATCAGTCGATTACGAATCCGGGCATGTCACAGTATGCAAAGCTGCGGGCCTGTTGGAATTATGTGACAGGCGGGCGGCTCTGGTATGCGTCAAAGTATCCGAATCTGAACCAGGCGGGCTGGCAGAGGGCAACTGCTTACAATATGCTGACGACCCGCTGCGGGAATTGTTACGGTTTTGCCTGTGCGTTCGCGGCTCTGGCGGCGGAAGCCGGATATCATCCGTATGTTGTATGCGGGCGGGTGAGCGGTTCAAGGGATGGAGCGGCTGACGGTATGACCCGGCATGCCTGGGTCAGAATCAACGGGTGTTATTATGATCCGGAGGCACAGTATGCAGGCTGGATGCGCGGAGTCTATGGCTATGGATATTATCCGATCAGCCATCAGGTGCAGCGCACGGTGGATTTTGGGAACTATTGATAACGGTTCACGGTCTGTTCCAGCAGGCAGACCTGTATTCCGATGCTGCGGAGTTTTGCAGGATATAAATGAGACAGTATTGCAGTGAAAAATGGAAAGGAGAATTATCATGACGATTGAGACATTGAGAAGCGATATGGTGGCAGCGATGAAGGCGAAGGACAAGCCGAGGAAGGAAGCGATTTCCTCTCTTGTCTCAGCTGTGAAGAAGGCGGCGATTGATGCCGGATGCCGTGATGATATTCCGGAGGAGATGGTAGACCGCGTGATCCTGAAGGAGATGAAGACGGTGAAGGAGCAGATCGACACCTGCCCGGAGGCGCGTGCAGATCTGAAGCAGGAGTATCAGTTCCGTTATGATGTGATTTCTGCGTATGCGCCGAAGCTGCTCTCGGAGGAGGAAGTGAAAGCGATTCTGACGGAAAAATTTGCGGAGCTGCTTGCCACGAAGAATAAGGGTATGATCATGAAGACAGTGATGGCAGAGCTGAAGGGCAAGGCGGACGGCAAGGTCATCAATCAGGCAGTCGCAGAGCTGTGCAAGTAGAGGGCCGCCGTCAGGCAGCAGCAAAGCTGGGCAGACAGAAACATCAGCAGGTTGGCTGCACAGTGGTGTAAATCAGGCGTTTTTCTGGCGGCTGTAGAGCGGTGCAAACAAGAAGTATCATCAGGCACAAGATCTGTGTAAACGATATAGAGCAGGTCCTGCAGAGAGGAAATGGCTATGATAGCAGAAAAGATGAAACCATATTTGAAGAATAATTCCGCAATCCGTATGATGTTCGAAGAGGGCAAGCGGCTTGCGGCGGAATATGGTCCGGAAAATGTATTTGATTTCAGTCTTGGCAATCCGAATGTACCGGCGCCGGAGCAGTTAAAGGAGGTTATCCGGGAGATTCTCGAGGAGGAGGATCCTGTTTACGTGCATGGCTATATGAGCAATGCCGGGTTTGAAGAGGTGAGGCGGGCGATTGCGGACAATCTGAATCAGCGCTTCGGCACGCATTTTACAGAGAAAAATCTGATCATGACAGTCGGAGCCGGCAGTGCTTTAAATGTCTGCCTGAAAACGCTTGTCAATCCGGGGGAAGAAGTCGTCGTATTTGCCCCATACTTTTTGGAATACGGTTCGTATGTGCGCAATTACGATGGCGTTCTGGTTGAGGTTGCGCCGGATATGGAGTCGTTCCAGCTCAACCTGAAGGACTTTGCTGCGAAGCTCAGCGACAAGACAAAAGCGGTGATCATTAACAACCCGCACAATCCCACTGGCGTCGTGTATTCGGAGAAAACGATCCGTGCCCTGGCTGCAGTTCTGGAGGAGAAGCAGAAGGAATACGGTCACGCGATTTATCTGCTGTCTGACGAACCCTACCGGGAGCTTGCTTTTGACGGCGCAAAGGTGCCGTTTGTGACGCATTACTATGCGAATACGATGGTTATTTATTCCTATAGTAAATCTCTGTCGCTTCCCGGAGAACGCCTTGGCTACGTGGTGATCCCGGATGAGGTGGAGGACAGTGAAGACACCATTGCGGCAGCGACGATCGCGAACCGGATCAGCGGCTGTGTAAACGCGCCGTCCCTGATCCAGCTGGCAGTCGCGCGGTGTGTCGATGCACAGGTTGACCTGGACTTCTATGACCGCAACCGGAGGACTTTGTATGAGGGATTGACAAAGCTTGGCTTTACGTGTGTCAGGCCAGAAGGTGCTTTCTACCTCTGGCTCAAGTCGCCGGTTCCGTCGGAGAAGGAGTTTGTGGATGCCGCACGCAAGTATAACATTCTGATGGTTCCAGGCTCCTCGTTTGCCTGCCCGGGGTATGTGCGCCTTGCTTACTGTGTTTCCTACGAAAAAATAACCCGTTCGCTTCCTCAATTTGCAAAACTCGCAGCAGAGTACTCGTTGTAGTTCAGCCAGCCGCTGGCAGGAGAGTTTAAAGTTGCGAAACTTGCAAAAGAGTCTTGAAAAAGCGACAGGAGTTCTATATAATACGGATGGTATATGCTGCATACACGACGCATATACCATTCATTCGTTAAGAAGAACAAATGAGGGTGTTGTTTATGGTACATAACCGCTTGACCGATTGCCAGAGCTGCGGCTTTGTTTTATTCCCGCGAGCAACGAGCCAAGTAGCCATGCTTGC
>DKWE01000016.1:9042-14005 GCA_002491565.1 Lachnospiraceae bacterium UBA7160
ACGAGCCAAGTAGCCATGCTTGCAACATCCTCCAGGAAGACACACCGGAGGGAAGAATCACTTGCTATGAAAATCATAATTGTAGGCCTTGGCAAGGTAGGACAAACCCTGGCTGAGGAGCTTAGCAAAGAAAACAACGACATCACTGTCATAGATAACCGCGAAGCGCTGGTGCAGGATTTCTCGAGTCAGTTTGACATCCTGGGAGTTGTCGGAAATGGATCGAGCTATTCTACCCAGATGGAGGCCGGGATCGAAGATGCAGATCTTCTGATCGCCGTTACTGGTTCCGATGAACTGAATCTTCTGTGCTGCCTGATTGCGAAGAAGGCAGGAAACTGCCACACCATTGCACGTGTCAGAAAGCCGGAGTACAACTCTGAGCTGAATTTTATCAAAGAAGAGCTGGGTCTTGCGATGGTCATCAATCCGGAGCTGGCAACAGCAGAAGAGATTTCGCGTGTCCTGAAATTTCCGTCCGCGATTGAAGTGGACTCTTTTGTGCGCAGCCGCGTCGAACTTTTAAAGTTCCGGGTGCCGGAGCATTCTGCTCTGAATAATATGAAATTGGCGGACATGCCGCCGCGCATGCGGGGACATATCCTGATCTGCGCAGTCGAGCGCGGAGATGAGCTGGTGATCCCGAACGGCGACACGGTGCTGCAGGCGCGTGACCGGATTTCGCTTGTCGGTACATCGGCGGACGCGAATGAGTTTTTCCGTCAGGCAGGCATTGTCTCAAACCAGGTGAAAAATATCCTGATCGTCGGCGGCGGGGCGATCGCCTGGTATCTGGCGCGGATGCTGATCGCGGCTGGCATCCGGGTGAAGATTATCGAAAAAGATCTGGAGCGCTGTGAGCTGCTTTCCGAGGAGCTGCCGAAGGCAACCGTGGTCAATGGCGACGGGACAGACCGGGATCTGCTTCTGGAAGAAGGGCTGGAGCGTTACGAGAGCTTTGCCGCCCTTGCCAATATCGATGAAGAGAACATCCTGGTGTCTCTGTACGCGAAAAAAGTGGGGAAAATGAAGGTTATCACAAAGATCAACCGGATTACTTTTGACGAGGTGATTCAGGAGCTGGATCTGGACACGGTGGTCCATCCGAAAAATATTACTTCGGAGTACATCATCCGCTATGTCCGTTCCATGCGGAATTCCCTCGGCAGTAATGTGGAGACGCTGCATCGCATCTTCAATAACCGGGTGGAGGCGCTGGAATTTATCATCCGTGAAAAATCACGGGCTACGGACATTCAGCTGCAGGATCTCAGGATCCGCAGCGGCATCCTGGTGGCAAGTATCAACCGCAGAGGCAAGGTCATTATTCCGCGAGGCACGGATATGATGAAAAAGGGAGACGCGGTGGTCATCATCACGCAGAGCACCGGGCTGAATGATATCGATGATATTTTGGTAAAGTAGGTGCCCGTATGAATTATAGAATGATCGGTTATGTGATTGGCTGGGTGTTGAATTTTGAGGCCGCCTTTATGGCTCCGGCGTGCCTTGCGGCGGTGATCTATCAGGAGGCTGAAGGCATCTCGCTGGCAGTTACGGCATTGGCTGCGCTTCTGTGTGGTTTTCTTGTGACGCGGAAAAAGCCAAAGAACCTCACGATCTATGCGAGGGAGGGCTTTGTGACGGTTGCACTTTGCTGGATCGTGCTGAGTGCGGTTGGTGCGGTGCCGTTTGTGGCCTCCGGCGTGATTCCGTCGTACATTGATGCACTGTTCGAAACAGTGTCTGGCTTTACGACTACTGGGTCGAGTATTCTGCCCGAAGTGGAATCTATGCCGCGCTGCCTGCAGTTCTGGCGGAGCTTTACGCACTGGATCGGCGGGATGGGCGTGCTGGTATTTGTTATGGCAGTGCTGCCGCTTGCAGGCGGGACGAATATGTATATGATGAAGGCGGAGAGCCCTGGTCCGTCTGTCGGAAAGCTGGTGCCGCGCGTGAAGCGGACGGCGGTGCTGCTGTATGGAATGTATGTGCTGCTGAGTGTGCTGCAGTTCCTTCTTCTGGTCGCGGGGCGTATGCCGGTATTTGATGCGTTTGTGACCATGTTCGGAACGGCAGGCACCGGAGGCTTCGGAATCCGGAATGACAGTATTGCCGGCTATTCTCCGTATCTGCAGTGGGTTGTTACCATTTTCATGATTCTGTTCGGCGTGAATTTTAATTTTTACTACCTGGTCTTCACGAAAAAGTGGAAATCGGCGTTTACCTCGACGGAGGTGCGGGTCTATCTGATTATCATTGTGGCATCTGTGGCAGCCATCACCTGTAATATAGCGGGAATGTTTCCGGATGTCTGGACATCCCTGCGCCACGCGGCGTTTCAGGTTGGATCGATTATCACGACGACTGGCTTTGCAACGACGGACTTCGATCTCTGGCCGGCCTTTTCGAAGACCCTGCTGGTGCTGCTGATGTTTGTTGGCGCATGTGCAGGAAGTACGGGAGGCGGTATCAAGGTATCGCGGTTTATTATTCTGTTTAAAACGATACAGAAAGAGCTGGATATCATCGTGCATCCGCACAATGTGAAAAAGCTGAAAATGGACAGCCGGGTGGTGGAGCATGCCGTGGTGCGCTCGGTCAATGTCTTTATCGCGTCGTACTTCCTGGTATTTGCCGTGTCGGTACTGCTGATTTCGGTAGATAATTTTGATTTTACAACGAATTTTACAGCGGTGGCAGCGACGATGAACAATATCGGGCCGGGGCTTGCAAAGGTCGGGCCGACGCAGAATTTTGGCGCATATTCGAATTTCTCCAAGCTGGTCCTGACCTTTGATATGCTGGCAGGCCGTCTGGAGCTGTTCCCGCGAGGGGTAGCTTGCGGGAGGTTAGCAGCACCCTTATCAGTCTCTTTGTTTTTCTTAAATGGAGAACTATCAGTTTTCCTTTTCGGTATCTGCAACCTCTTCCGCAGCATCCTTCACAGGCTCCGGGAGATGCAGCCGCACAGTCTCGATCCGTTTTTTATCGGTTCGCTCTACAGTGAGCGTGATACCATCCTCTGTCGTCACCGTTTCCTGCGCAGAGGGCAGGTGATCGAGCATTTCAATAATTAAGCCGCCGATAGAGTCATACTCGTCAGAGGAAAGGGAAAGGTCAAGCGCAGTATTGATGTCATCCAGCTTGACGGAGCCTTCAATCAGGTATTCCTGGTCGGTAACTTTCTGAATCCATTCCTGTTCATCCTCATCGTATTCATCACGGATTTCTCCGACAATTTCTTCTAGCAGGTCCTCCAGAGAGATCATGCCGACCGAGGCGCCGTATTCATCCAGAACAATCGAGATGCTGACAGAATTGTTCTGCATCTCCAGAAGAAGTTCGGAGGTCTTTTTGTACTCGTAGGTGAAGTACGGTTCGTACATGACATCTGTTACCTTAAAATCAGCGGTGTCTTCACAGAAAAAGAAATCCTTAATATTCAGAATGCCAGTGATATTGTCACGGTCATCGCGGTAAACCGGAAGCCGGGTATACTTTTCCCTGCGGAATACATCCCGGATCTCCTGATAGGAGGCGGTCTCACTGATTGTCACCATGTCCGCGCGGGGTACCATGACATCCTTGGCCTGGGAATCACCAAAATCTACGACGTTGTAAATCATTTCCCGTTCTTCTTTTTCGATCACGCCGTCCTTGTGGCTGACATCGACAATCGTGCGCAGCTCCATTTCTGTCATAGGATTCATGGAACTGTCGGTATCGACATGCAGCAGCTTCAGGAAGAAGCGGCTGAGGGTGTTGATGACAAGAATGACCGGTGTCATTACCTTCATCAATACATAGATAATGGAGGCGTAGGCAAGAGCCATTTTTTCTGCTTTGACTGAGGCCAGCGTCTTCGGTGTGATTTCCCCGAAAATCAGGACAACGACAGTCAGAATCGCAGTCACTGCTCCGACGGAGCCGCTTCCGAACAGACGGATCGCGAGTGCGGTCGCAAGGGACGCGGCAAAGTTGTTGACCAGATTGTTGCCAATCAGGATGGCACTGAGCATCCGGGACGGATTCTCCTTGAGCTTCAGCGCGACAGCAGCCCGCCGGTTGCCCTCCTCGAGCAACGCCTGCAGTTTGATCTTGTTGACTGTGGTCAGCGAGGTCTCCGCAGAAGAAAAGAATGCGGAAAGAAATACCAGGATTAATAGCGCCAGTAGTTGTATGGCGTCATCGGAAGCCAAAAAATCATCTCCTTTTCTTATTGGGTTGGCTGATTCGTGGAAGAGGCAGCAGGCACCGGGGAAAAAGGGGCCGTACTGCTTCTTGATATTGAGAGCATCATACAATAAAAATGGAGATTTTACAACTGTTATTTTTGAAAAAAGTGGTTCCAGGTTTCTGAGACGGTGGTATTTCATGTAGCATTGCTTTTACCCGGTCGGGAAGCATGGCTGTCTGAAACGTAACCTGTTGCGAAAGCTGGTATATCCGCTACATAGATTTCATAGACTGAAAAAGGAAAAGAGACGAGCGGAACATGGAGGAGAGAGATGGAGAGAGGGATTGGAATGGCGAGAGGTGCAGGGAGGATTCTGCGTGCACTGGTTTTGGAATATCTGATCACAGTGATTGCGCTGCTGGCGCTGGCGTTTGCAATGCTGAAGCTGCAGCCGGATGCAGGAAAGGTGGAGCTTCTGATTCTGGCTGTCTATACGCTGTCGTGTCTTTTGGGGGGCTGGTACGCGGGACACAGTGCGGGACAGAAAAAATTCCTGCACGGTCTTGCCGCGGGGGTGTTCTATTTTCTGTTGTTGTTTCTGATTTCTGGTCTTGGCGAGCAGGGAATCCAGTCCGAACCGGCGCAGATCCTGCTTGCAGGTCTGCTCTGTTCGGCAGGAGGCATGCTTGGAGGGATGATCTCATAGAATTCTGTTTTGCTTCATGACGTTCGCAAAAAGCGTTACAGTTCAGCCGGGTGCCATGCAAGCCGCAGGTCTGCGCT
>DKWE01000007.1 GCA_002491565.1 Lachnospiraceae bacterium UBA7160
GTGCCCGCTAAAAATCCTGCTGGAACGCAGGATTTTTATAGCCGCTCCGGCCTTCTGGCACCTAAGAACTTGTAAAGACTCACTTTACGAGCTTGCAGCTATCCAGACGTACTTCTCTGGGAAATGACAGGCGGAAGGACAGTTGCCCGGATGCAATTTCCTTGGAAATGGGACTGGCAGAAAACAATAAGCCCGGAGTCTGACGAACTCCGGGCTGTGTGTTATGTCATGTTAATTAGAATTTTATGTGTGTTGAAAATATTTCACGTAAACGTGTCCCTTTTACGCGGAAATCCGCTGAGCATTTTTCTGCAGGGTCTCCAGCATGAGTGACTGCACGTGCTTCCCGAGGAATTTCTGTTCCTCGCGGGAGAGGTCTTTTGGCAGGATTGGCTTGCCGTACTCGACGGTCACATGTGCGGAACGGATCCACGGGAAATGGTCTTCAAAGATTTCGGACGAGTGGCTGATACAGACCGGTATGATCGGGCAGCCGGATTTCGTCGCAATCTTGAAGGAGCCCTCGTGGAACGGCAGCATTTCCAGCTCAGAAGCGCTGCGTCCCCGTGTTCCTTCCGGGAAGATCATGATCGAGATGCCGCTCTTGACGTAATCGATCGCAGTCAGGATGGTTTTCAGCCCCTGCTTGATGTCCTTCCGGTCGAGAAAGAGGCAGTACAAAAAACGCATCCACCGCGCAAGAAGCGGTACCTTCAGCATTTCCTTTTTCGCGACAAAGCCAGTCAGGTCCGGACAGCGGGAGTAGGTGATTACCGTGTCGAACAGGCTGCGGTGGTTGCCGATGTAAAGGACCGCCTGATCCTTCGGGACGTTTTCTTCCCCGATGATGGTGAGCCTGGTGCCGGCCAGCACCAGGATGATTTTAAATGCGCCCTGCACGATGCGCAGCGAGCTGATGTCGCGCGCACGCGGGTTGACTTTCCCGATCAGCCATTCAATCAGAAATACCGGGATCGAGAGGATCAGGAACAGGATCAGAAAGACTGCGACAAGAATGAGACGAATCATGATAGCCCTCCTATCTCAGCACAAAATCCTCCGGCTCAAGCGGGCAGCGTCCAAAGAGCTTGGTGGTCTTTAAGAGCCACTGCTTCCGGTCTTCGCTCAGGTCCTCCTGGATATAGCGGAATGCCCAGTTCGCTGCCGCAACACCGGGAGTATTCATGCGTGCATCACTTCCCATCAGGCATAGATCCTGGATCGGGAAAATCGCGTAGTTTGCGATGGAGCCGAGCGCAAAGCGGATGAAGTCCAGGCTGACCTGATTGCCGTCCGTATTGCCAAAGCGGCGCACGCGGTCCCGGATGATCTCCGGCTGCTGTGCGTACCAGCCCATCGTGGTGTCGTTGTCGTGAGTGCCTGTATAGCAGATACAGTTCGGAGTCGTATAATAATATGGTACATATTTTTTGTCATTCATGTCTCCGAAACCAAACTGAAGTACCTTCATGCCAGGGAAGCCAAGGTTGTCGCGCAGATGCTCGACCTCCGGCGTGATGATACCGAGATCCTCTGCAAAGATCGGCAGATCGGAGCCGAGCTCTTTTTCAATCGCGTGGAAGAGATTCTCGCAGGGCCCCTTGACCCATTCGCCGTTGATTGCTGTCTCCTCGTCTGCCGGGACAGCCCAGTATGCCTCAAAGCCGCGGAAATGGTCGATGCGCAGATAGTCGGTCATCGTGAGCTGGCGGCGGATCCGGTCGATCCACCAGCGATACCCAGTTTCCTTGTGATAGTCCCAGTCATAGAGCGGATTGCCCCAGAGCTGTCCGGTCTCGCTGAAGTAATCAGGCGGAACGCCTGCCACACTGGTCGGATAGCCCTTCGTGTCGAGCTGGAAGAGCTTTTTGTTTGCCCAGACGTCTGCACTGTCCAGAGAAACAAAAATCGGAATATCACCGATGATCTGGATCTCCTTCTTGTGCGCGTAGTCGCGCAGCGCAAGCCACTGCTTCTGGAAGATGAACTGTACGAAGCAGTAGTAGTCGATATCGTCCGCAAGCTGTTCCCGGTACACTTTCCGGGTCTTTGCGGTCGGGGCTTTTATCTCCTCCGCCCACTCCAGCCAGCGCCGCCCCTCGTGATGGTCCTTGCAGGCCATGAAGAGCGCGTAATCGTCCAGCCAGTAGGCTTCCTCTTTGCAGAACAGCTCATATTCCTCAAGCAGCGTCTTGTCCGGCGTGTGAGAAAATGCGTGCCATGCCTTTTTCAGAAGCTTTGTCTTGAACTGGATTGCGGGGCCGTAGTCTACTTTGCGCGGATTCCATTGAGGCATCTCCTCGTTGGCGATGTCCTCCTTTGTCAGCAGCTTCAGCTTGATCAGCTCGTCAGGGCTGATGATCAACGGCTGGCCGGCAAATGCAGAAAACCCCTGGTAGGGTGAGTCGCCGAAGCCGGTCGGACCGAGCGGCAGTACCTGCCACAGCCGCTGTCCGGATGCAGCGAGAAAATCGATGAAATCATAGGCGCCGCGTCCGAGGTCCCCGATGCCGTACGGCGAAGGAAACGAGGTTGGGTGTACCAGAATTCCCGAAAGCCGCAGCGGCTCTTCTGCCGCAAGAAGCTCCGGTTCTGTCGTTGCAAGTGTTGTATTCATAGTTGTGCTCCTTTGTAAGAATCGTAAGTTGTGATTCTGGCAGTTGGCAGGCATTGTAAAATGCAGAAAGCCGACTGCCTTGTCTATTATACCGGATTTTGGGAGAGAAGACAACCTGAAATTGACAGAACGGTCTTTTCGACACGACGGGGTGGTTACTGTTCACGGCCATGCTGGCCGCGAACAATAACACGCTTCGCGATGCACACAAAATACGTTTTCAACGTATTTTGGCGCTGCTGTCCTCGGGATTTTCGTGCATTCTGCACGAAAACACCTCGCCTGTCATATCCTTTCAGGCATCCGAATAGGTATAGTAGAAAGTGTGCGGAGGGTGCGGGCGGTGAAAAGAGGCAGAAGCTGGAAATTGCTGGCGGCGGCACTATTTGCGGCGCTGTCACTGGCGGGCTGTTCGCCGTCTTCTGATGATCCGGGGGACCGTCAGAAGGTGGAGTTCACAGTCGTCGGGGAGCGGGAGCTGCCGCCGGAGCTTTTGGAAACCATCGAAGAAAATAAGGAGCGGAGGATGCGGCTGACATACCGGGATGGCGACGAGATGTATCTGATCTGCGGCTATGGAGAGCAAAAGACAGGCGGGTACGGCATCGCAGTGCTGGAATGTGCGGAGGATGAGGAAGCGGTGTATCTCACAACACAGCTGCGCGGACCTTCCAGTCTGGATGGTCTGCCGGAGGAACCCTCCTGGCCGTACATCGCAGTGAAAATAAAAGCAAGCGGGAAAGAGGTGCAGATGACGGACGGATAGAGATGGCTGTGAGGAAAGAGGCTCAGCGCAGAAAGCCATAGACTGTAGCTGCCGCGTCTGATTTGTGCAGCTGCCGTGGATGGCTGTATGGAGACTGCCATGGGAAGCAAACAGGAACAAGAAGTCCTGACGGACAGGGAAAGGAAGGATGACGAGTATGGAACTTTTAATGAAAAATATTCATATGTGCAGGCAGGCAAAGCAGGCGGGCACACAGATGACGCTGGAAGAGGATGTCAATGTGCCGGACGCGAAGCCGGACGTGGAAATGATTATTCAAAGCAAGGAGCGCGTCGTGCTGGAACATACGCGGACGGAAGCAGGAAAGCTGCTGGCGGACGGTTTCATGGAGGTGAGCGTGCTTTACATGGATGATTCCAAAGAGCGGCAGCTTCACCGTCTCGACGCAAAGCTTCCATTTGAAGAGAGTATCGCAGTGGAAGGGTTGGAGGCAGGGGAGAGTGTGCGTGTCCGGTACGAGACAGATGACCTGAATGTTGCGCTAATCAATTCCCGGAAGCTGGCGATCCGCGCGATTCTGAGCTTTCAGGTGTCGGCAGATGAGGTTTACGATCTGTCCGCTGCGGTGGAAGCGCAGACGAAGCTGGAGCTGTGCGAGCGCCGCAAAAAGCTGGAAATGATGCAGCTGGAGGTGCAGAAAAAGGATATTCTGCGGCTGAAGGAGGAAGTGCCGCTTGCCTCCAACAAGCCGAATATCCGGGAAGTCCTCTGGGAGAACATTCAGCTGCGCGGCTGCCGGATCCATCTGCGTGAGGGAAAGCTCGCTGCGCAGGGCAAAATTTTCCTGTTTGTATTGTATCGTGCCGAGGATGAATCTGCTTCCTGCCAGTGGATGGAGCAGGTGCTTCCCTTTGAAGGAGAGATCGACTGTGCAGGCTGCACGGCAGAACTGGTGCCGGATGTCGAGGTGACGCTGGCGCAGTCGGATCTGCAGGCGAAGGAGGATACGGACGGAGAACTGCGCCTGTTTCATCTGGAGGGGGTGCTGGAGCTGGAAATCCGGCTATATGGAACGGGTGAGGCCGAGATTCTGGAGGATATCTATTCACCGGAAAAAAATCTTGCGCTGACCACCAGCGAAGAGGTCTATGAGGCACTCGTGATGAAAAATGACTCAAAATGCAAGGCATCCGGGAAAATCCGGATTCAGGGAGCAAAGCCGAGGATTCTTCAGATTTGTCATGTGAACGGAAGCATCAAAATCGATCAGACGAAGATCGAGGAGGGCGGGATTCGGCTGGAAGGCGCGGCGCCGGTGTCCATTTTGTATATTTCGGCAGATGATTCGATGCCGTTCGCAGTGCTGGAGGGAGCAGTACCCTTCACACATTTTGCGGAAGTACCTGGAATCAGCGAGGATTGCCGGTTTTCACTGACGACCTCGATGGATCAGCTTTCGGCTACGATGTCGGACAGTGAGGAAATCGAGGTGAAGCTGTCGGTGGGAATGAACCTGCTGGTGATCCGCCCGGTGAAGCAGACCTGTATTCACGAAATTGAGGAGCAGGAATATGATCTGGAGCAGCTGGAAGCAGTTCCGGGCATCACGGGGTATCTAGTGCAGGATGGCGACACGCTGTGGAAGATTGCGCGCAGCTATTTCCTGACCCCGGCACAGATTATCGAGATGAATGGTCTGGAGCGGGAAGAGGTCAGGAAGGGGGACCGGCTGATCCTGATGAAGAGTATGCGGGCGGCGGTTGAGTAAATTGCTGCTCACAGATGCGTCCGGACGTCATGAATGAAGAGAAATATCAGAACTACAGCTTGACAGGCGCAGGAGAACAGGATACAATGGACTTATATTGTATACAAAGTGCATAGGAGTACAAGAATGAAAGAACTAAAGCTGAAGGCTATGGCGAAGGTGAATTTGGGGCTGGACGTGGTGCGCAGGCGCGAGGATGGCTACCATGAGCTTCGGATGGTGATGCAGAGTGTTTATCTGTATGACCAGATCCGGATCGGGATGGCGAAGCAGCCAGGGATCCATGTGCGCACGAATTTAAGCTATCTTCCGACCGGAGAAGAGAATCTCGCCTATAAGGCGGCGCACTGCCTGCTGGAAGAATTCGGAATTAAAAGCGGGCTGTGGATTGAGCTGCAAAAATTTATTCCGGTGGCAGCAGGGCTGGCAGGCGGAAGCTCGGATGCGGCGGCGGTGATGGTCGGAGTGAACCGGCTGTTTGGGCTGGGGCTTAGCCTGGAGGAGCTGCAGGAGCGCGGCGTGAAGCTCGGGGCGGATATTCCGTACTGCCTGCTGCGGGGCACCGCGCTGGCGGAGGGGATCGGTGAGAAGCTGACTGCGCTTCCTCAGGCTCCGGACTGCTGGGTACTGCTCGCAAAGCCGAAGGTTCATGTTTCAACAAAGTTTGTCTATGGCAATCTGAAGGTGGACGCAATTCCCTCGCATCCGGATATCGACGGGCAGGTGCAGGCGATTCAGAATGGTGATTTCGCGCAGATGGCGGACCGTATGGGAAATGTGCTGGAGACGGTGACGATTCCTGCATTTCCGGTCATTCAGGCCATCAAGGACAGCATGTTGTCGTATGGGGCAGTCAATGCGATGATGAGCGGGAGTGGTCCTACTGTGTTCGGTCTGTTCGATGACCGGGAAAAAGCAAAGGCAGCATATAGCCGTCTCCGGGCAGGAAGCATGGCAAGGGATGTCTACCTTACCAGGTTTTTCCACAACCGTGTGAAGACTTCAGAAGCTCTGGAGAAGCACCGTGAGCAGGGGCTCGGAAACCATGACATGTCTGCGAACAGAAATGAAGAATTCCAGCAGATGTCAGTATAAGGCGGTAGTTCTGATACTATGATACGCCCTGGGAACCTATCATAAGATACAAATGGAGAAATGGAATGGGAAATTTTAAATTAGAGATGAACGAATACCTGCCTCTGCGCGATGTCGTGTTTCAGACACTGCGGCAGGCCATCCTGAGAGGAGAACTGAAGCCGGGCGAGCGGCTGATGGAAATCCATCTGGCACAGAAGCTCGGTGTGAGCCGGACACCGGTTCGGGAGGCCATCCGTAAGCTGGAGCTGGACGGTCTTGTGCTGATGATTCCACGCAAGGGTGCAGTTGTGGCGGAGATTACAGCGACGGATCTGGAGGATGTGCTGGAGGTGCGGCTGGCGTTGGAAGAGCTTGCGGTCCGGAATGCATGCCGGAAAATCACGGAGGAGCAGCTGGCAGAGCTGAAAAAGCGCTCCGAGGAATTCAGCAAGACCCTGTATGGGGACGATGTGTCAGCTTGTGCGCAGGCGGATATGGCTTTTCATGATGCGATTTATGAGGCGACCGGCAACCGCCGTCTCGTGCAGATTCTGAACAATCTGCGCGAGCAGATGTACCGTTACCGCATGGAATATCTGAAGGACCGGCAGTCATACAGTGCGCTCGTCCGGGACCACGAGGAGATTGTCCGTGGGCTGGAGGAAAAAAAGGAGCAGCTGGCGCTGGAGGCGACCTGCAGACATATCGTGCAGCAGCGTGACCACATCATGAGCATGCTGCGGAAGAAATAGAAGTGTAGCTGTGATAAGTTCGCAGATTGCCTGCGGAATTGTGAGCGGCAGCGAAGTGTATAAAAATCGCATAGACAGACATACTAAGGGATATCTGGAAGGAGATGTCCCTTTCTTTATTATATAGTGAGGGTGGTGTAAATGCGAATGGAATCTGTGCTGTTGATTTTGGCCTGGGCGGGAAAGCTTGCCATGACAGTGCCGCCGCTTTTAGAACAGCAGAGGTACGGAACGCTTGCATTTGGGGCTGCGGTAGCGGTTCCTGTCTCTGTGCTGTTCTTTTTCTGCTGGAGAAAGCTGGAATGGGATGCTGCAGGAATGTATCGTGCAGGCGTCCTGCGCCTGGGACGTCCGGCAGCATTGCTGTATGAGGCAGCTGTATTATACGCATTTGCAGATGCAGCGGTTTTTCTTTACTTTGCCGTTCGCCTGATACGCGCAGGCGCAGTGTCCGTCGCAGATTCTGTCCGGACGATCGTGATTCGCGCTTCCGGAGCAGGAAGGATGGCACTCGGCGGCGCGGCAGGAGCAGCGGGCAGTCTGAGCGGCGGCGTAGCAGAAGCAGCGGGCAGTCTGAGCGGCGGCGCAGCAGAAGCAGCGGGCAGTATATCTGGTGGGGCTGCGGGAGTTTTCGGAGCTTCCGGGCTGCCAGGGGAACTGCTTTCCCTTCTGCTCCTTGCGCTTTTGCTGACCGGTCTGCTCGCAGCGGTACTCTGCTCTTTTCTGGCACTGCGGCAGCTCCTGCTCCCCCTTGCTCCCTGGAAAGATGACCGGCGGTATCTTCCCTGGGGGATCAGCATGGTCCTTGCGGTTCTTGCCGCCTACGGCTTTCGCAGCCCCGACGCTGCCATCGGCTACTATGTTTCTCTGAACTGGTGTATTCTGGCTCCGATTCTTTTCACCGGATTTCTTGTCCTGCTTCTCCGTGCCGCAAAGGCAAAGTAAAGATAATACTGTCAAGCCGGATATACTGCCCGGCCGGGTTAGCGGCTTTGCAGCCAGAGACAGGCAGAAATAGCAACATTTATGCAAAAAAGGATTGTAGAACAGGAAACCTCTGTGCTATACTAGGCGGTACGACATCATGTCTGCCGCCTTGTATTATTATAATACGGTGCGGCAGAATTCCAGTGCGTCTGCCGGAAGGGGTCTTTGATTGTTTACGGCCATCCTGACTGCGAGCAATGGCACGCTTCACCATACAAAATACGTTTTTTACAAAGCGGTGGACAGGAGACGGCGGCACTGGAAAGACAGCAAGAGAGAAAGGGTGGAAAGTCAAATGAAAAATTTTCAGAGCTTCATCAGTCAGGAAGTTATGGCCGCATTTGAGACCTGCGGCTACGAAGCCCAGTATGGAAAGGTCGGGCTCTCCAATCGCCCGGACCTGTGTGAATATCAGTGCAACGGCGCTATGGCCTGCGCAAAAAAATATAAAAAGGCGCCGCTTGTGATCGCGGAAGAGGTCGTCGAAAAGCTGACCGGCAATCCGATTTTTGAAGAAATCAGCGCAGTGCGGCCGGGCTTCATCAACATTCGTGTCTCCGGCAGCTTTCTCGCAAATTATCTGTGCCAGATGCAGCAGGATGAGCATCTGTCCGTGGAGAAGGCGGAGCAGCCGAAGACTATCATCGTGGACTATGGCGGGGCGAACGTCGCGAAGCCGCTGCATGTAGGCCATTTGCGCTCCGCGATCATCGGTGAGAGCGTCAAGCGGATTGGCCGGTTCCTCGGACACAATGTGATCGGAGATGTCCATCTGGGAGACTGGGGCCTTCAGATGGGGCTGATCATCACGGAGGTGAAAACAAGGCAGCCGGAGCTTCCGTATTTTGACGAGCAGTACGAGGGAGAGTATCCTTCGGAGGCGCCTTTTACCATCTCCGAGCTGGAGGAAATTTATCCGGCGGCGAGTGCGCGCTCCAAGGAGGATGAGGCTTACCGGCAGGAGGCGCTGGACGCCACGGCGAAGCTGCAGAACGGTGTGCGCGGCTATCGTGCGCTCTGGCAGCATATTCTGGATGTCTCCATCGCAGATCTGAAAAAGAATTATGGCAATCTGAACGTCGAATTTGATCTCTGGAAAAAAGAGAGCGATGCGCAGCCCTACATCCCGGATATGGTGGAAGCGATGAAGCGCGACGGCTATGCCTATATGGATCAGGGAGCGTTGATTGTCGATATCGCAGAGGAGACGGACACCAAGGAAGTGCCTCCCTGTATGATCCTGAAGTCAGATGGTGCGGCACTGTACACGACGACGGATCTGGCGACTATCATCGAGCGCCGCAAGCTGTTTGATCCGGATGAGATCATTTATGTGGTGGACAAGCGGCAGGAAATGCATTTTATCCAGGTATTCCGCTGCGCGCGCAAGACCGGGCTGGTGAAGGAAGAAACCGGACTGAAGTTCCTTGGCTTCGGCACGATGAATGGCAAGGACGGCAAGCCGTTTAAGACGCGTGAGGGCGGTGTGATGCGTCTGGAATACCTGATTTCCGATATCCAGCAGGAGATGTTCCGGAAGATCATTGAGAATCACGAGGTAGACGAAGCGGAGGCCCGCGAGACGGCGAAGCTGGTCGCGCTTTCCGCGATCAAGTACGGGGACCTGTCCAACCAGGCGTCGAAGGATTACGTGTTTGATCTGGACAAATTTACCTCCTTCGAGGGGAATACCGGTCCGTACATTCTGTATACGATCGTCCGGATCAAGTCGATCCTGAATAAATACCGCGCGAATGGCGGCAAGGTGGAGCCAGGAAGGATTCAGGCGCCGGCATCAGACAGCGAGAAGCAGCTCATGCTCGCTCTGACCAATTTTGCCAGTGCGCTGACGCAGGCCTGCGAGGAGAGTGCGCCGCACCGGATCTGCGCGTTTATTTATGAGCTTGCGAACGACCTGAATCATTTCTACCACGAGACAAAGATCCTGACGGAAGAGGACGCTGGCCGCAAGAAGAGCTACATCGGGCTGCTGGATCTCACACGTGAGGTGCTAGAGACCAGTATCGATCTGCTCGGATTCTCAGCCCCGGAGCGGATGTAAACTTAGCTCCGGAGCAGGCGAGAACATTCCTGGATTCCAGGCTCCGGAGTGGAGGAGTAAGAGCGGAAGCGCTGTCGTGCAGGCGTATAAATTTGTCCTGGCGTGGAATCTTATAGTATGTATGCGGCGTTCAGGCAGGAGATGCCGCAAGGGCGGGAGACAGTGACAGGGGGAGCACAGATGGGTGACATTTTACTGGATGCGGTGCTGGACTGCATCAAGCTATTGCCATTTTTATACATTTCGTATGTGGCGGTGGAGTATGCAGAGCACAAGATGAGCCGCAAAACGAAGGAATGGATCTTCCGTGCGGGGAAGGCGGGGCCGGTGCTTGGCGGACTGATCGGGATCATCCCCCAGTGCGGCTTTTCTGCTGCGGCTGCGGGGCTCTTTGCAGGTGGGATACTGACACCGGGGACGCTGCTCGCGGTTTTTCTCTCGACCTCGGACGAGATGCTGCCAGTCATGGTTTCTTCCGGGATGCCGCTGCAGCAGATTCTGAAAATACTCGCGGTAAAGGCAGTGACTGGAATGGCGGTCGGGCTTCTGGTGGATCTGGTGATCGACCGTTTTCTCGGTGGAAGGAAGCCAATTCCTGATGCGCCGGAGCTGTGTGTGCACGAGCACTGTCACTGCGGGGAACACGGGATTTTCCGGTCGGCGCTGCATCACACGGTGCGGATTGCCGCATTTTTGTTCGTGATTTCGATACTGCTTGGGTTTGGAATGGACTATCTCGGAGAACATGGGATTACAGATTCCATGCTGCATCTGGCTGGGCTGGAGGAAGCGATGGCTGCGCTGGTCGGGATGATTCCAAACTGCGCGGCTTCTGTGTTAATCACGGAACTGTATATCAGCGGTGTGCTGGATGCGGGAGCCTTGTTTGCCGGTCTGCTCTGCGGAGCCGGGACGGGGCTTCTGGTGCTGTTCCGCGAGAACCCGGACCGGAAGCAGAGCCTGGCGCTGCTGGCCGTTCTGTACGTCAGCGGCACGGCAGCCGGGATACTGATCGGAACTATGAATATACTATGATGAAAGCGTCAAAAGGTATTTTGACGTTTATGATACACGGATTGGCAGAAGGACTGCTTTAGCACTTGCTGAAGGGGTACAGGATATCAGACCGCATTCATGACAGATGTGAAAGTGTCAGGAACCCTGGTATTTGCGTATACGGGCATCCGGAGGCCAGATTTTTGATCCTGTCTGTGAAGTGACGCAACAGATATGGATACAGTAGGGAGGAACACAAGATGGATTACATCGTAAGGGCGACTGCTGCGGACCATCAGATCCGCGCGTTTGCGGCAACCACGCGTGAGACGGTGGAAATGGCACGCCGCTATCACAATACCAGCCCGGTGGCAACCGCTGCGCTGGGGCGTCTGCTGACAGCCGGCGCGATGATGGGCGCAATGATGAAAGGGGAGCAGGATCTTCTGACGCTTCAGGTCCGCGGCGACGGGCCGCTCGGCGGGATCACGGTAACGGCAGATGCGGCGGCGCATGTTAAGGGCTACGTGCGGAATCCGGAGGTGTTGATCCATGCGAACGCAAAAGGAAAGCTGGATGTCGGTGGCGCAGTCGGACACGGGATGCTGAGTGTGATCCGGGATATGGGGCTGAAGGAGCCATACATCGGACAGTGCGAGCTGCAGACCGGAGAGATCGGAGACGATCTTACCTATTATTTTGCAACTTCAGAGCAGGTGCCGTCTTCGGTCGGACTCGGGGTGCTGCTGGACGTGGGCAATACAGTCCGGCAGGCGGGCGGATTCATCCTGCAGCTGATGCCGTTCGCTCCGGATGAGATCGTCGACCGTCTGGAGACGAAGCTGGCTGGGGTGCATTCGGTGACAGCAATGCTGGATAGCGGCATGACACCGGAGCAGATTCTGGAAGAACTTCTGGGAGAGTTCGGGCTTGAGATCAATGATACGATCGAGACGCAGTACCGCTGCGACTGTTCGCGTGCGCGTATTGAGAAGGCGCTGATCAGTATCGGAAAGAAGGATCTTGAGGAGATGATCCGCGATGGAGAGCCGATTGAGATGGGCTGTCAGTTCTGCGGAAAGAAATATCAGGTGACGGTACAGGAACTGAGGGAGCTGCTGAAACGCAGCAGCCGGTAGCGCAGGCAGCAGAGAGGCAGTTGTGCAGCGTTTTACCCGCATGGCAGCTCACTCGCATAGCGGAGAGGGCTGAGCTGTCATGGACTTGGAGCACAGAAAAGATGAGA
This sequence comes from Lachnospiraceae bacterium UBA7160, assembly GCA_002491565.1. Taxonomy (GTDB): domain Bacteria; phylum Bacillota; class Clostridia; order Lachnospirales; family Lachnospiraceae; genus Choladousia. Next base: position 12,233 of record DKWE01000007.1, read on the forward strand.
GGGAACCGAGATGAAGGATGGATTTGTGAAGGTGGCGGCGCTGACTCCGAAGATCCGGGTGGCGGACTGCCAGTACAACGGCAGCAATATCTGTGCCATGATCGATGAGGCAGAGGCACAGGGTGCGAAGCTTCTGGTATTTCCGGAATTGTGTATCACTGGCTATACGTGCGGGGATTTGTTCTGGCAGGAGACGCTGCTCGCGGCAGCGCGGCAGGAATTGCGGCATATCCTGTTTCACAGCCGTGGAAAGGAAGCGCTGATCTTCGTCGGACTTCCCTGGCAGAAAGATGGGAAGCTTTACAATGTGGCGGCAGCGCTGCAGAACGGGCGTCTGCTCGGTCTCATTCCAAAGCACTGCCTGCCCAATTACAATGAATTTTATGAGAGACGTTACTTTACACCTGGCTGCGCTCAGACAGACTGGGTGGAGACGGAGGAGGGCGTGGTGCCGTTTGGCATGAATCTGCTTTTTTGCTGTAAGGAGCTGGAGGAGCTCGTCGTCGCGGCGGAGATCTGCGAGGATCTGTGGGCGCCGAATCCGCCGGGCGTAGGACATGCGCTGGCCGGTGCGACGGTGCTTGTCAATCCCTCTGCAAGTGATGAGGCGACCGGGAAAAGCCAGTACCGGAAGGGACTTGTTTCCTCCCAGTCTGCACGGCTCCTGTGCGGCTATATCTATGCGAGTGCCGGGGAGGGAGAATCCACGCAGGATCTGGTCTATTCCGGACACAATCTGATCGCAGAGAATGGACATGTCCTGTGTGAATCGGAGCGGTTCGGGCATGGCGCGCTCTATACGGAGCTGGATGTGCGCCGTCTGGTCTCCGAGCGCCGCCGTATGACCAGCTTTGAAGTGATGGCGGACGGGTATGAAAAGATAGCGTTTCATTTGCAGCTGACCGGAACGGAGCTGACACGGTTCTTTGATCCATCTCCCTTTGTGCCGTCCGGGCAGGCGGATCGCGCCGCGCGCTGTGAGGAAATCCTGATGATGCAGGCGTGCGGCCTGAAAAAGCGGATGGAGCATACCGGGAGTAAATGCCTCGTGGTCGGCATTTCCGGCGGGCTGGATTCGACGCTGGCGCTTCTTGTGATGGCAAAGGCATGCGATCTGCTTGCACTGCCGCGCGAGCGCATCACAGCAGTCACGATGCCGGGGTTTGGAACGACAGACCGCACCTACCAGAACGCCTGCGAGCTGACACGGCGGCTTGGCGCGAAGCTGCGCGAGGTCAGCATCCGCGATGCCGTCAATCTGCATTTCCGCGATATCGGGCATGACAGCAGTATCCATGACGTGACGTATGAGAATAGTCAGGCGCGCGAGCGCACACAGATTCTGATGGATCTTGCGAATCAGCTGGGCGGATTGCTGGTTGGCACAGGGGATCTCTCTGAGCTTGCGCTTGGCTGGGCGACGTACAACGGGGACCACATGTCCATGTACGGCGTCAACTGCTCGGTTCCGAAGACATTGGTGCGCCATCTCGTGCGCTATTATGCGGATACGTGCGGAGATGGGGCGATCAGCAGCGTGCTCTATGACGTGCTGGACACGCCGGTCAGCCCGGAGCTTCTACCCCCGGAGCACGGCGAAATCTCTCAGAAGACGGAGGATCTGGTCGGCCCGTATGAGCTGCACGATTTCTTCCTCTACTATGTGATGCGCTTCGGTTACGCTCCATCCAAGCTGTACCGCGTCGCGTGCCGCGCTTTTGCAGGCAGCTATGATTCAGAGACGGTGAAAAAGTGGCTGACCACGTTCTACTGCCGCTTCTTTTCCCAGCAGTTCAAGCGTTCCTGCCTTCCAGACGGTCCAAAGGTCGGCAGTGTTGCCCTCTCCCCGCGCGGCGATCTGCGCATGCCGAGCGATGCCAGTGCGCGGATGTGGCTGGAGGAGCTGCAGTGACAGGCTTTTAAAGGAAACAACGCATGTGTATGTGCAGATAGAGAAGCTGCCGCGTCCAAAAGAACCAGCACAAGAATCGTGCTTGCGAACGCGCGGGAGTGGGAAAACTGCTATGTGAGGAGGAAACACGGATAAAGCCTGGAAAATCGAAGGATTGTCGGAAAAGGGGATGGAGCAATGATGAAAAAATTGCCAATAGGTGTAGAGGGTTTTGAGAAGATCCGGACACAGGATTTCTATTATATAGATAAGACGATGTTCATAAAGGAACTTCTGGATAATTGGGGGGAAGTTAATCTTTTTACCCGCCCACGGCGTTTTGGAAAGACGCTTATGATGGATATGCTGAAAGCGTTCTTTGAAATTGGCTCTGATAAAACACTGTTTGACGGTCTGAAGATCTCGCAGGAGACGGAGCTTTGCGAGGAGTACATGGGGCAGTTTCCGGTCATTTTTGTGACATTAAAGGGTGCTGTTGGCCGGAGCTATCGGGAAGCTGTGGATGCGATGCGCTATAGTATCGGTGAGGAGGCGTCAAGATTCTATTTTCTGAAAGAGAGCAATCGCCTTACAGTGGAGGAGCGGGCCAGATACAGCGCCTTGATCAAGGTAAACGAAAAAGGCCAGTTTGCGATAGAAGATGATGTCCTGCAGGCGAGCCTGAAAACGCTTTCTCAGCTGCTTTCAAAGCACTATGACAAAAAAGTCATTCTTCTGATTGATGAGTATGATGTTCCTCTGGATAAGGCATTTCAGGGCGGATATTACGAGGAAATGGTGTCGCTGGTTCGGAATCTGCTGGGAAACGCACTGAAGACGAACCCGGCTCTCTATTTTGCTGTCATCACAGGCTGCCTGCGTATTTCAAAAGAGAGTATTTTCACCGGATTGAATAATCTGAACGTCATGACGGTTACGGATGCGTATTTCAGTGACAGCTTTGGATTTACCGAGGAGGAAGTGAGAGAACTGCTGGCGTATTACGGCAGGGAAGAAGCGGCTGATACGATGCGGAAATGGTACGATGGCTATCAGTTCGGCGGGGCGTCTGTCTACTGTCCGTGGGATGTGATTAAATATACGCAGGCGCTGCGGAAGAATCCGAAGGCAAGGGCTCAGAATTACTGGGCGAATACGAGCGGAAATGATCTGGTGAAGCGCTTCATTTACCGGGCGGATCAGAGTACGAAGGATGAGATTGAGCGGCTGATCAATGGGGAAACGATTCAGAAATCGGTGAAAGAGGAATTGACTTATAAAGAATTGGACAATTCTATGGAGAATCTTTGGAGTGTGCTGTTTTCTACCGGTTATTTAACCAAGCGAGGTGAAGCAGAAGAAGAGGGGGACGAAGACGAGAAAGTTTTGCAGCTGGTAATTCCTAACAAAGAGATCCGGCGGCTGTTTATTGATCTCGTAAAGGAATGGTTTGAGGATACATCCAGGGCAGATCTGGCAAGGATCGAACAGTTCTGCGCTGCGTTTCCGAACGGGGATGCTGTTCTGATTGAAGAAATGCTGCATGATTATCTGTGGGATTCTATCAGTGTACGCGATACCGCGGTCAGAAAGGACAGGCAGGAAAATTTTTATCATGGAATGGTTCTCGGGCTTCTGCGGAGCAGAAGCGACTGGCTGACAAGGTCGAATCCGGAAATGGGAGAGGGCTACAGCGATATCGTGATCTGTACGCCGGACCGGGTCGGCATGATTATCGAGATGAAATATGCGGACGATGGCGATCTGGAGAAGGGCTGCGCGGAGGCATTGAAACAGATTGAGGATCGAAAGTATGCCGTGGACCTGGAGCGCAAGAGACTGAAAAAAGTGCTGCGGTATGGCATGGCTTTCTTTAAAAAGGAATGCAAGGTTGTGGTTGTATGAATTCGAAACACTTCACTTAGACAATATGAGCACAATATAGTAAAACAAAAACATCCATATCATATGAATATTATTGCTTTCCTGGCGATAATGTGATATTATAAGTAATAGGAAATCAATCGTGTTACAGGGTGGCTGGCCTTCATTCTATGTGGGATGGAGGTGGTGCATATGAAGAACAGATTCAGTTTTAACGACTTGATGCAGTTCGGAATATTCCTTATGGCGCTGCTGACATTCATTTATTTGATTAGTCATTAGCAGTACATAGAAAAACCACCCTTGAACTTTGACCGGTAAGAGGGTGGAGTTTCTATACTTTGTCTTTAAAGGTCAACCCCTTGTGGGCGGTTGATTTCTTTTGGTGTCTCTACTATAGCACACATAGATGGATTATTCAAGACCATCTTTGAATGAAAAAATTCATTCGATTTCCGGTTGACAAATCAAAGTAAAATGATATACTGGGAACATGATAAAAAAGCCGTGCGGCAGTTATCGTGCGGCATCGAACACGCAGATGAGAAGAGTAGAATGCGGAAGCATCCAGAGAGAGGGAGACAGCTGGAAATCCCTTATGCGGAACCATTTGAAAACTACCTCGGAGTGGCCCCAATCCGGTCCGGTGACACCGTTATCGTCGAATGAAGTGGTGAAGCATAGCTTCTGACAACCAGGGTGGAACCGCGAGTAGAAAGTTACCCGTCCCTGCAGTCCCGATTACGGGCTGCAGGGGCGTTTTTTTGTTTCTTAGAAAAGCGTGGTCTTCCCGAAGTGTCCTTCAAACGGTGTTCATTGAGTCACGAAAGTACGTGAAGTGCACTTTCGCATTAAGATACTGCCGCAAAACGATTTGCAGGAAGTTTATCCTGTGCAGTTCATTTTGTGACGGTTACGAAGAAAGGAGAATTTATATGAAGGAAAAACTGAAAACATTCCTGCTGGCAAACTGGACGCTCTCAGAGAAGGCGCTGCTGCTTGCAGATGTCCTGCTTGCAGGCGTGCTCCTCGGCTGGCTGACGTCCCCGTTCAAGAAGGGAACGAGATGGTTCTGCGACAATTCATTCGGTTCGCACTTTAGCGGGGCAGACGAGGAGTTTGAAGAAATAGAAGAGGAGGAAGAATAAGTATGATTATCACATTGAAGGACGGTTCCGTCCGGGAATACGCGCAGCCAATGTCCATCTATGACATCGCTGCAGATATCAGCGAGGGGCTTGCGCGTGTAGCAACTGCCGGTGAAGTCAATGGCGAGGTGGAGGATCTGCGCACCATCGTAGATGCAGACTGCAGCCTGAATATCCTGACTTTTGACGACGAGAAGGGAGCAGGCGCATTCCGCCACACGACTTCCCACATCATGGCGCAGGCGATCAAGCGTCTGTATCCGTCGATCAAGCTGGCGATCGGACCGTCGATCGCGGACGGCTTCTATTATGACGTGGACAGCGAGACTCCGCTGACCAATGAAGATCTCGAGAAGATTGAGGCGGAGATGAAGAAGATCGTCAAAGAGGCGCTTCCGATTACCCGTTTCACAAAGCCGAGAGCGGAGGCGATCGAGTATTTCAAAGAGAAAAACGAGCCTTACAAGGTAGAACTGATCGAGGACCTGCCAGAGGACGCGGAAATCAGCTTCTATCAGCAGGGAGAATTTGTAGACCTGTGCGCAGGCCCGCATTTGATGACCACAAAGCCGGTCAAGGCGTTTAAGCTGACCAGCCTTGCAGGCGCATACTGGAGAGGCAGCGAGAAGAACAAGATGCTGACCCGGATCTACGGCACCTCCTTTACGAAGAAGGCGGATCTGGAGGCTTATATCACCAGAATGGAAGAGGCGAAGAAGCGCGACCACAGAAAGCTCGGCAAGCAGCTCGGCCTGTTCCTGCTCCGCGATGAGGGTCCAGGCTTCCCGTTCTTCCTGCCGAAGGGCATGGTTCTGAAGAATACGCTGCTGGACTACTGGCGGGAAATCCACCGCAAGGCGGGCTACGTCGAGATCTCGACTCCGATCATCCTGAGCCGCAGGCTCTGGGAGACCTCCGGACACTGGGATCATTACAAGGAAAATATGTACACCACCCTGATCGACGAAGAAGACTACGCGATCAAGCCGATGAACTGCCCGGGCGGCATCCTGGTCTATCAGTCAGAGCCGCGGTCCTACCGTGACCTGCCGCTGCGCATGGGCGAGCTCGGCATCGTGCACCGCCATGAAAAGTCCGGCCAGCTCCACGGTCTGATGCGTGTGCGCTGCTTCACCCAGGATGATGCGCACATTTTCATGATGCCGGAGCAGATCCGCGAGGAGATCAAGGGCGTTGCGCGTTTGATCGACGAGGTATATCAGCTGTTTGGCTTCAAATATCACGTAGAGCTTTCGACCCGTCCGGAGAATTCCATGGGAAGCGATGAGGACTGGGAGATGGCGACCGACGCACTGCGCGGAGCGCTGGATGACCTTGGCCGTGAGTATGTGGTCAATGAGGGCGACGGCGCATTCTACGGACCGAAGATCGACTTCCATCTGGAGGATTCCATCGGAAGGACCTGGCAGTGCGGAACCATCCAGCTGGATTTCCAGCTGCCGCAGCGGTTTGAGTGTGAGTATATCGGCGCGGACGGAGAAAAGCACCGCCCGATCATGATCCACCGCGTAGCCTTTGGCTCGATCGAGCGTTTTATCGGCATCCTGATCGAGCACTTTGCGGGGGCATTCCCGACCTGGCTCGCGCCGGAGCAGGTGCGCGTGCTGCCGATCTCGGACAAGTATCTGGACTACGCAAAGCAGGTAGACGCGAAGCTGAACGCAAAGGGCATCCGTTCGAGCGTGGACGCGCGCGCAGAGAAGATCGGCTACAAGATCCGCGACGCGCGGCTGATGAAGGTGCCGTACATGGTGATCGTCGGTGCGAAGGAGGAAGAGGAGCAGAAGATTTCTGTCCGCAGCCGGTTCGCAGGAGACGAGGGCCAGACAGAGCTTGCGTCGTTTATCCGCAGCATCCAGGAAGAGATCCGCACCAGAGTACTCAGAGAGACTACTGTGCAGGAAGAGCAGAAATAATAGAAAAAAATTTTAAAGCGTGTGCATAGAATCCGCGCGGACAGCGCATACTACCTCTGGAAATAAATCTGATGACAGTGCCAGACGTCATGCTGCGCGGGGCAGTCCGTGTGCTCCGTCTGGATGGCTGGATCAGGAATCATGCGCCCGCCGCGAGTGGCGGCGGGGAAAAACAGGAGGTAGGAAAGATGCCAGGTTTAGTATGTTCAGCGCAGAGCTGCGTGTATAACAATGCGATGTATTGCAGCAGAGGCGATATTCAGGTGGGCGGTGAGAATGCAAAGGTCTGCCAGGATACCTGCTGCGAGAGCTTTGTAGAGAGAAAACGCGAGAGTGCAAAGAACTCGATGGGAAGCCCGTCTATTGAGATTGCCATTAAATGTGAGGCAGAGCACTGCAGGTTCAATGAGGGCTGTAGCTGCCATGCGCGCCATGTAGATATCGCTGGCGCGGCAGCCTGCCGGTGCGAAGAGACCGAATGCGTGACATTTGAGGATAAATAGCGGAACAAAGGCTGCAACGCCCGCGTAATACGCAGAACGCCAGGCGGATATCCGGCAGGTGCAGGCAGAGTGGAGCATGTATTTTGCAGGTATCCGCAAAAGCAAAAACAGAAACGATAAGTAATAAGAAAAGTGGTTGCAATGTACAGATTTCTAGTATAAAATGATGGCGTATGCGGCGGGCAATCGTGCATGCGCCACTTTCCTATGTTGTGGAAAGCCGGCCTGGAGGCCAGATGGACTGCAGGGAGACGGAGCCGGTGACAGGCCAGCGACGCAGGGGGCTTTTGTAGTGGCATTTCGTGCAGCAGCGCCAAAATGCGAGAATGCATTTTGCGTGCATCGGGGAGCGTGCTATGTTTTCGGCCGGGAGGGCCTTGGACAGTAACCGGAAAAGCCTGCATGCATGGTTAAAAAAGAAAGGAGGCAGCATATGTACTGCTATAGAAAAGTGACGGATGATCTGTACTGGATCGGAAGCAATGACCGCAGACTGGCGATGTTTGAGGGCGTATATTCCGTGCCGGGCGGCGTTTCCTACAATTCCTATCTGCTCATGGATGAGAAGACGGTTCTGCTGGACACGGTGGATAAGGCGGTCAAGGGAGTTTTTTTTGAAAATATCGAGCAGGTATTAGGCGGCAGGAAGCTGGATTATCTGGTGGTCCATCACATGGAGCCGGATCATTCTGAGGCGATTCAGGAAGTTGTGATGCGTTATCCGGAGGTCAAGATCGTTTGCAACGCGAAGATCGCGAAGATGATGAAGCAGTTCTTTTCCTTTGATGTGGATTCCAGAGCGGTGCTGATGAAGGAGGGCAGCAGCCTGAATACCGGGCGGCACAACCTGGTCTTCGTGATGGCGCCGATGGTGCACTGGCCGGAGGTCATGGTTTCCTACGACACTACGGATAAGATTCTGTTCTCGGCGGATGCATTTGGTACATTTGGAGCGCTGAACGGGGCGCTGTTCGCGGACGAGGTGAACTTTGAGCGCGACTATCTGGATGAGGCGCGCCGGTACTATACGAATATCGTCGGGAAATACGGTGATCAGGTACAGTCGATTCTGAAGAAGGCTGCGACGCTTGATATCCAGATGATCTGCCCGTTGCACGGCTTCGTGTGGAGAAAGAACCTTGGAGATTTTATCGGAAAATATATGCACTGGAGCTCCTATGAGCCGGAGGAGCAGGGCGTAATGATCGCCTATGCTTCCGTCTACGGACATACGGAGAACGCGGCGGAGGTGCTGGCATGCCGCTTGAGAGACCGCGGTGTGCGGACGGTAATGTACGATGTGTCGGTGACTCCGGCTTCGGATATTATCGCGGCGGCATTTAAGTGGAGCCACCTGGTCTTCGCTTCAACGACCTACAATGCGGGCATTTTTGTTAATATGGAAGCATTGATTTACGATCTCGTCGCGCACAACATTCAGAACCGGACTGTGGCGCTGATCGAGAATGGTTCCTGGGCGCCGACGAGCGGCAAGCTGATGCGGGAACAGTTTGAGAAGTGCAAGAAGATGACGATTCTGGACAATACGTTAACGATTCGTTCTTCTTTGCAGAAGGACCAGCTGGTGGAGATTGATGCGCTGGCAGATGCGCTGGCGGAGGCGATTCCGACGGCTGCAAAGGCAGCGGCTGCTCCGGCGGTCGTCGAAGAGACAGGCGAGCCGAAGGTCGATCCGTCTGCAATGTTTAAGCTGTCTTACGGGCTGTTCGTGCTGACGGCGAAGGATGGCGAGAAGGACAATGGCTGCATCATCAATACGGTTATGCAGGTAACGGATGTCAAGAAGCGCATCGCGATTGCAGTAAATAAGGCAAACTATACACACGACATGATCATGAAGACAGGCGTGTTTAATATTTCTGTGCTGACAACAGACGCACCGTTTGCGCTGTTCCAGCAGTTTGGATTCCAGAGTGGCCGCGATGTGGACAAGTTTGCGGCGGATGCGGCTGTTGTCCGCACGGCAAATGGCCTGCGGTACGTGCCGGAGTATGCAAACGCGGTGATCTCCGGCAAGGTTGTGGAGACACAGGATTTCGATACGCACACGCTGTTTGTCGCAGAGGTAACAGAGGCAGCAGTGCTTTCCCAGGTGCCGAGTGTAACGTACCAGTATTATTTTGATCATATCAAGCCGAAGCCACAGCCGACGACAGAGAAGAAGGGCTGGGTGTGCAAGATCTGCGGCTATATTTACGAGGGCGAAGAGCTCCCGGCAGACTATATCTGCCCGCTGTGCAAGCATGGAGCGGAGGATTTTGAGCGTCTGTAAAGGACGAGGTGTAATTGGCAGATACAGGCAGCACGCAGAAGACCAGCGGTGTTTATTTTACTCCGGCCGGGATACCCTGACCGGAGTGAGAATAAGAAAACACACCGGCAGTGTGCGTGGCATCCGTACTGGCGGCTGCGGCAGCATGCATAGATATCTGAAAGATATGCAGGAAAGGAGGGGAAACACGATGAAGTATGTATGCGAGGTATGCGGTTGGGAGTATGATGAGGAAGCCGGATCTCCGGAGAACGGCATCGAGCCGGGAACCAAGTGGGAGGATATCCCGGAGGATTTTGAGTGCCCGGTTTGCTCTGTAGGTAAGGAAGAGTTCGTACCGGCAGAGGAGTAAAAGAAGAATATGAAAAAGCGGAGCACTTGACGGTGCTCCGCTTTTTGACATTTCGTATCTTACTATTCGCTCTCTTGTCTGTTACGGTCCTGGCCTTCTGTAACCGATCCTGTGGATCGCTGTGTCTGTACGTAGAGGACAGACCTTCTGGCGTGAACGGCAGCAGCATCTCCTGCTTTGGCGAAGCGGATTAGGAAAGCTTTACAACGTTAGCAGCCTGCATTCCGCGAGCGCCTTCGGTTAAGTCATAAGAAACTGCCTGTCCTTCCTCGAGCGTCTTGTAGCCTTCGCCCTGGATTGCAGAAAAATGAACGAATACGTCGGATCCGTTCTCACCGGTGATGAAGCCATAGCCTTTTTCTGCGTTGAACCACTTTACTGTACCCTTGTTCATTTTGGTACCTCCTATTACAATATGCGTGAACCGGATAAAAAAACACACACCGTTATAGATCATAAAGGTTCATTTCAATCTATAATAGTGTGTGAAATAGTTTAACCAGTCAATCCTTTAGCAACTCTCATTATAGCACAAACTTTTGGACTGTCAAGGAAAAGTTGGAAAACTTGGCAGCCAAAAGGTTCAGCCGTGGAGGTAGTTCTGGCAATCCGGATGCGCCGTGTCAGCTCTCGGTCTCGGCTGCCGTATCTTCTTCGGAAGCTTCTTCCTCTATGGTCTCTGCCTCCAAGTCTTCTTCGAACAGTGCTTCCTCTTCGTAAGCGGCCTCTGTGATGTGGGCTGCGCTGTAGAGCTCGTCAGCCACCTTGGAGTCATAGAGATCCCAGACGAGGGAGTCGCGGGTATACAGCTCCTCAAACTGTGATGCGGAGGAAGCGCCATAGTAGGAAGCATTTTCAGTCAGGAAAGCGACATATTCTTCTTCGGTAACGTTGATGTCATTTTCCTGGCAGTATGCGCTGATGAACAGCTTCTGGTTGACCGAGGCGAGAATTTCGGAGGAGATGTCTTCCTCTGAGACGCCGAACGCTTCCAGAATCTCAGCGTCGGAGAGCTCCTCGTCGCCGGCAAACATCCGGTAGAAGGAGAGCATCTGTTCCCGTTCTTCATTGTAAAGCTCGTCCGGATATCCGTTGAAGGTGGTGGCATCGATTGCAGCGTTGAACAGAGATTCTATCGCATCGGAATAGCTCATCTCTTCATTTTCCATCTCGAGCGCCTCACGGATCGACTTCTCGTAGTCTTCCTTTGTGCTGTAGTCCGTATACTCAGCGAGATAGGCATCATCATACGCCGGGACCTTCATCGTGGTCACATCGGAAACTTTGATATCGAAATCAACGGTCTGACCGATCCAGTCCTCATTCCAGACGGTATCGTCAAAGGTGATGGAAAACTGCTTCGTATCACCGGCAGAAAGCCCAGTCAGCGCAGCGTCAAAGTCCGGGCCGAACTCCTCATCGCCGATGGTAAAGTAAGTCTCCTCCTCGTCCGGAGCCTCAGAGCTGCCCTGGATGGAGGACTTCAAAGTGACATAGACAGTGTCGCCTTCGGCGGACGGTGTCGTGACGGACTCTTCCTCACCGACATTCGCCAGTTCCTCCTCGATCCGATCCTGCACCATGTCATCTGTGACTTCATAGGTATACTGAATAATCTCAAGCCCGTCGTAGGAGCCGAGTGTCACATAATCGGAAGCATTCTTCACGAGATAATCAGAAGGAGTGATCGGCGCAAGCGGTGCATCCTCACTTTCATCGGTGGATTCTTCCTCGCCGGGAGCTGCGGCGTTTGATAGAGTACTGTCGCCGGCTCCATCTGCTTCGGTGAAAACAGCTTCTTCTGTGCTGTCCGTTGCTGCAGTATTACTGTTGTCTTTGGCGGAGGAGTCTGATTTTGAATTGGAGGAATTGCCGCAGCCAGTAAGCAGAACAGCCGCAGAAATTCCGAGAAGGAGATATTTGCGTGTATTTTTCATAGCATGTCTGTCCTTTCTATAGGAATAGTAACGTATCATCACTATAGCATTTTTCCGCGCGGAATGTAAATACCTTTTGCAAAAATCATAGAAAATTCACTTTTTCCTTTTCAGAAAAACAGGGCTGTGTTATGATAGAACTAGTGTACCGGAGGCTCTGCGGACTGCAGCCGTCTGATCTTTGTCCGCGAGGGCAGGTTGTGGGCTGAAAGGAAGCGTGGGCTAAAAATGGCAGAAAGGAAAGCGACATGACGTATATTGTGATTCCGGAAAAGGCTGAGAAAATTCTGGATGTGCTGCATCGCGAAGGCTATGAGGCGTATGTGGTTGGAGGCTGTGTCCGAGATTCTATACTTGGACGGACACCGGGTGACTGGGATATCACGACCTCGGCATCCCCGCAGCAGGTCAAGGCATTGTTTGCACGGACGGTGGACACGGGGATCGAACATGGGACTGTGACGGTCATGGATGGGAAAGACGGATTCGAGGTGACGACTTACCGGATTGACGGGGTGTATGAGGACTGCCGTCATCCGAAGCAGGTAACTTTCACAAGGAGTCTGACGGAAGATCTGAGGCGGCGTGATTTTACCATCAATGCGATGGCGTACTCGCATGAGACAGGGCTGGTCGACGAGTTTGGCGGACTGGAGGATTTGAAAAATAAGGTCATCCGCTGCGTGGGAGACGCGAAAGAACGGTTCACGGAAGATGCGCTCCGGATGATGCGGGCGATCCGGTTCGCGGCGCAGCTGGGTTTCACATTGGATGAGAGTGCCAAGGAGGCTATCCGGGAGATGGCGGATGCTCTTGCGCAGATCAGCGCGGAGCGGATCCAGGTAGAACTGATCAAACTGCTCATATCTCCAAGACCTCACTGGTTCCGGCTGGCATATGAGACGGGGATCACCTCTGTGATTATGCCGCAGTTTGACCGGATTATGGTGCAGCGGCAGAACAATTCGCACCATATTTATACGACTGGGGAACATACCCTGGTGGCGCTCCGGAGCATTCCATCGGACCGGGTACTACGGCTGACGATGTTGTTTCACGATATGGGCAAGCCGGAGGTCGTTACGACGAGCGAGGATGGCAAAGATCACTTCAAGGGACATGCCATCTACAGCGAGAAAATAGCGTTAAAAATCATGCAGGATCTGAAGTTTGACCGGGATACGATGCGCAAGGTCTGCATTTTGGTGCGGAATCACTCGCTCTACCCGCAGCTTAGCGGGCGGGAGGTACGGCGGTGTGCATATCAGATCGGTCCAGAATTGTTCGATTCGTTCCTGATGGTGAAGCGGGCGGACATCATGGCGCACAATCCAGACGTGATCCCGGGCAAACTTGATTATCTGCGGGAGCTGGAGCGGATCTGGCTCGATATCCGGACGCATGGGGACTGCCTGTCGCAGAAGGAGCTGCATATTACGGGCAATGATCTGATTGCGGATGGAATGCAGCCGGGACCGGAGCTGGGGCATGTGCTGAATTACCTGTTGGAGCAGGTGCTGGACAGTCCGGAGAAAAATGATCATGAGACACTTCTTGCCATGAGCCGTGCGTACCGCGAAAACGGGTGCAGCGATGTGAGCGTGGAGCGGAAGCCAGCGGTGGATAATGATTAAGCGTGAGGGAATGCCATCGGCGTTGTGTGCGCGGGGCAGAGGAATCATGCGGTGACGGGATTGTATCTGGCAAAATTCCGCAGCATGGTTTTCATCAGCAGGGCGGCTGGGTGAGGTGGAAGAAAGCCATAATTGCGGGCTGGCTTTGTAGGAAGGAAGTATTATATAAGATGAAATCACAGCTTACGACCTTGTGTTACGTGGAGCAGGGGGATCAATATCTCATGCTGCACCGCGTCAGCAAGAAAAAGGATGTCAATAAAGATAAGTGGATCGGGATCGGCGGTCATTTTGAAGAAGGGGAAAGCCCGGAGGAGTGCCTGGTGCGTGAGGCGCTGGAGGAGACCGGTCTGCGCCTGACCTCCTGGAAGTTCCGGGGGATCGTCACTTTTGCCTCAGAGGGCTGGCCGGTGGAATACATGTGTCTGTATACAGCGGACGGGTTTGAAGGTGAGCTGACCGACTGCAACGAGGGGACACTGCGCTGGGTGCCAAAGCAGAAGCTGGGGGAGCTGAATCTCTGGGAGGGAGACCGGATCTTCCTGCGGCTTCTGGCTGAGGATGCGCCGTTCTTTTCCCTGAAACTGATGTACCGGGGCGACGACCTGATCTATGCAGCGCTGGATGGGCGCGAGCTGGAGCGGCCGGAGCGCTGCGGTTGATCTTTGTAAGCAGGATGTTACATTAGCTGCGGCGTTCGATGGCTGCGATTCTGGGGGTTGCAGTCCGAGAATTTCGGCGTTTTCTTGTCTGAAAATTTTTGATAAATTGCATGCGTGCAGTCCTGCAAATCTGCGGAATTTGCGGGCTGCTGCAAAAGGGTGATGAGTGCTGGCCAGAGTGTGGGTGCGAAGCAGCAGATAGCTTGAACAGCAAGCGGGTCTGCTGCTTTGTATGACGTTTTGGCTGGAGAATATTATTTTTATGCGTGAGGATGAAACAATTATGGAAAAAACTTCGTTGAAAAACCCATTGCTGCTATTTTTGACAGCGGTGATCTGGGGTGTGGCGTTCGTGGCCCAGAGCGTTGGAATGGATTATGTAGGGCCGTTTACTTTTAATTTTGTGCGCTGTCTGCTGGGAGCAGCATCTCTGGTGCCATGCATCTGGTTTCTGGATTGGAGCAAGAGGCGAAGTGCAGGGGACACAGGAAAAAAACTGCCGGAGAAAGCAGATGCAGAGACAGGACAGGTATGCACGAGGGATACCGCGCTGCAGACAGCAAGAAAGTATGCAGCAGGACAGTCGGGAGCGAAGCATGCCGCGGCGCAGACAGCAGGAGAGCATGCAGCAGGGCGGTCAGGAGCGAAGTATGCAGCAGGGCAGCCGGCGGCAAGTCAGACAACAGCCGGGCGTATAGGAAGGACGCCTGGCAGAAAATCAGACCGCACTTTGCTGGCCGGAGGCATCAGCTGCGGAGTGGCTCTGTTTGCAGCAAGCAACCTGCAGCAGTTCGGAATCCAGTACACGACGGTCGGCAAGGCGGGCTTTATCACAGCGCTGTATATTGTGCTGGTGCCGATTCTCGGTATTTTTCTGAAAAAAAAGGTGGGAGCAAGAGTCTGGGTGAGTGTTGCGCTTGCGGTTGCCGGGCTCTACCTGCTGTGCATTACAGAAGCATTCGCCATCGGCACCGGAGATCTTTTGGTGCTGCTGTGCGCGCTGGTATTTTCCGTGCACATTTTAGTTATTGATTACTTCTCTCCCAAGGTGGACGGTGTGCGGATGTCATGTATCCAGTTTTTTGTGTGCGGACTGCTTTCCGGGGTCGGGATGCTGCTGACTGAGACACCGGATCTGCATGAAATTCTGAGGGCCTGGATGCCGATCGGGTATGCAGGCGTTTTCTCCTGCGGCGTCGCATACACGCTGCAGATCATCGGTCAAAAGGGGACCGATCCGACAGTCGCGTCGCTTATTCTGAGTCTGGAGTCTGTTGTATCCGTGCTGGCAGGCTGGCTGCTGCTCGGACAGGCTTTAAGTGCAAAGGAAATGACTGGCTGTGTGCTGATGTTTGCAGCGATCCTGCTGGCACAGCTGCCGCAGAAAAGAAGAATGGATGAGACTTGATGTGGTCGAGTGCAGGCGGCTAAACTAAAACAGGGAGAGTATAGAAGTGGCAGAACAGGATATTGCATATAATATGGAAGGAATAGGTTCGAAGCTTCCCGATCATAGCATATACGGACAGAGCCCCGGGCGTCCGGGTGAGAAAAATCAGGTCTGCTGTACGCTTTGCCCGCGGGAATGCCGCGCTGACCGGGCCGCAGGGCGTGTTGGGCGCTGCGGGGTGAGTGAGAAGCTGAAGATCGCAAGGGCGGCACTACATTACTGGGAGGAACCCTGTATTTCCGGCACACGCGGCTCCGGCGCTGTCTTTTTTTCCGGGTGTTCTCTTGGATGCATCTACTGCCAGAACCGGAAGATCTCCGGCGGACGCGTGGGACAGGAGATTTCCTGGGAGCGGCTTGCGGAAATCTTTCTGGAACTGCAGGAGGGAGGCGCAAACAATATCAATCTCGTAACGGCTGGCCATTATGTACCACAGGTATGCTGCGCTCTGGATCGGGCGCGCAGCCAGGGGCTTTCGATTCCGATTGTGTACAACAGCAGCGGCTATGAGAAGGTGGAAGCGTTGCGTCAGCTGGAAGGGCTGGTCGATATCTATCTGCCGGATCTGAAGTATCTGGATCCAGAGCTTGCCAGGCAGTATTCGCACGCTCCTGATTATCCGGAGGCTGCCGTGCGCGCACTCGAAGAGATGGTGCGCCAGCAGCCAAAGCCGGAGTTTCTGGCAGAGAGCCGGTGGCCGAAGGGTGGCTTCCCGGAAGAAGGACAGAGGACGGTGTCGGCAATTCTGGCAGAGAGCCGGTGCCCGGAGCATGAGTCTGCAGAGGAGAATCAGCAGTTGACTGCGGTGGAATGCCAGACTTTGGAAGCATCGGTGCCGGACAGGGGAACGGAGACTGGCCTGCCGGAGCCAGAGGCAGCCTTGCTCATGCGGCGGGGTGTTATCGTGCGGCATCTGTTGCTGCCAGGGCATGTCCGGGAGGCGAAGCGCGTTGTGGAATACTTATACCGGACGTATGGGGACAGGATTTATATCAGCATGATGAACCAATATACGCCGATGAGGGAGGACTTCGAAGATGCCAGGCTGAACCGGCGCGTGACCAGGAGAGAATACCAGAGACTACTGGATTATGCGATGGATTTGGGCGTGACACAGGGATTCTGCCAGGAGGGGGATACCGCAAGCGAGAGCTTCATCCCGGAATTTCATTGAGATTATATAGAAGAGAACGCCATTTAGAAAATATGTCCAGAAGAGGAAACGAGCATGAGAGCTAAGAGAGGAACAGAATCACAGGTTCAGCACTGTCCGGTGGAAAAGCGGTGCGGCGGATGCCAGCTGCTGCATCTGCCCTACCAGGAGCAGCTGGCGATGAAACAGCGCAAGGTGGCGCGTCTGATGCAGCCGTACTGCACTGTGCATGAAATCAGAGGGATGGAGTCACCACTCCGCTACCGGAACAAGGTACATGCCGCATTCACACATCGCAAGGATGGAACGATTCTGTCCGGTATCTACGAGGAGGGCACGCACCGCATCGTCCCGGTCGAGGATTGTCTGCTGGAAGATGCGCGCGCGGACGCGATCATCCGGGACCTTTGCAGTCTGCTGCAGTCCTTTAAAATCAAGACCTACAACGAAGATACCGGCTATGGCCTGATTCGTCATGTACTGATTCGGACTGCCCACTGCACAGGGGAGATCATGGTCGTGCTTGTCCTTGCGGCGCCTATGCTTCCCTCAAAAAACAATTTTGTAAAAGCGCTGCGGAAGCTGCACCCGGAAATCACAACCATCGTGCTGAATGTGAATGACCGAAAGACAAGCATGGTGCTTGGCGATCGGGAAATCGTGCTGTACGGGAAAGGTTTTATCGAAGATGAGCTGTGCGGCTGCCGTTTCCGGATTTCTCCGAAATCGTTCTATCAGATCAATTCAGTCCAGACGGAGGCACTCTATGCCAAAGCAATCGAGCTGGCCGGCCTGACTGGAAAGGAGCGCGTGATCGATGCCTACTGCGGGATCGGCACAATCGGCCTGATTGCAGCGAAGAAGGCCGGAGAGGTCATCGGCGTAGAGCTGAACGCGGATGCGGTCCGTGATGCCATCCGCAACGCCCGCCAGAACGGCATCAAAAACGTGTCCTTCTATCAGAACGATGCGGGGCGTTTCCTTGTTGGAATGGCTGAGAGCGGAGAAAAAGCGGATGTTGTCTTCCTGGATCCGCCGCGTGCGGGCAGCGACGAAGCGTTCCTTTCCTCCGTTGTCCGTCTCGCTCCGGAGCGTGTTGTCTACATTTCCTGCAATCCGGAAACCCTTGCGCGCGATGTTGCCTGGCTTGCGAAACATGGTTACAAGCCGCAGGGCTGCTGGCCATTTGACCAGTTTCCGTTTACAGAGAGTATCGAGGCAATAGCGCTCCTTCAGAGGAGCAACCGAGAATCTAAACCTGATACTTATGTGAAATTAAGTTTGGATATGGAAGATTATTATAGGAGTAAGGATGCAAAACGCAAAAAATGAGTGATTTTTGAGAATGTGTTGAAAAAATGTATGAACTGTCAATTGGTCAGATGCCTTCTGACTAATTTAAATCGAACATGATATGGAAGCAATAGGAATAAGATGGGAGGTGGCAATATGGATTTAATCAATAAGAATTTTTTACAAGATATTTCCGAACTGCTTGACGGTGCAAGAAAACAGGCTAAAACCGCAGTTAACCTGTCTATGGTCTATGCATATTATGAGATTGGACGTCGGATTTACGAAGAAGAACAGCAAGGGAAAGAACGTGCTGACTATGGAAAGTATCTTCTGAAAGAATTGTCAGATTATTTGTTGAAGAAATTTGGAAAGGGATTTTCGGTTACAAACCTAAAACAGATGCGAAAATTTTATCTGACTTACGTGAATGATCAAATTGGTCAGACAGTCTCTGACCAATTTAAAAATTTACCAACAGTAAGTAGTGGAAGAAAATTTTTTCTCAGTTGGTCACATTATTTGAAATTAATGCGTATTTCTGATGTAAAAGAACGACATTTCTATGAAATTGAAGCAGCAAAGAATGATTGGAGTCTGTCAGAGTTAAAGAGACAGTTCAATAGTGCTTTATATGAACGGCTTGTACTAAGTACGAACAAGGATAAAGTTACTCGTCTGGCAACGGAAGGTCAGATTATTGAGAAGCCAGAAGATGCCGTGAAGGATCCGTATGTATTGGAGTTTCTTGGGCTTCCAGAGTTACCGGAATATTCAGAAACAGAACTGGAAACAAGAATTATTGATCATTTGCAAAAATTTTTGCTGGAACTTGGAACAGGATTTGCATATATTGGACGTCAAGTTCGTTTTACATTCAATGAAGAACATTTCCGGGTGGATCTGGTCTTTTATAATCGCTTATTGAGATGTTTTGTGCTTTTTGATTTGAAGATTGGAGAATTGAAGCATCAAGATATTGGTCAGATGCAGATGTATGTAAATTACTATGACAGAAAAGTAAAACTGGAAGATGAAAATCCAACAATCGGTATTGTTTTGTGTAAAGATAAGAATAACGCTGTTGTAGAAATGACACTTCCTGAAAATAATACACAGATTTTTGCCAGTAAGTATCAGACAGTTCTTCCAAGTAAAGAAGAACTGAAGAGATTGCTTGAAGAACAGAATAATGAATTAGATTAAAAAAAGAGGAGAGAGTGCTGAAATTTGGTTGTTCAATGATAAGCCAGTCGAAACTATCGCATTACTTCAGAGGAGCAACCGAAAATCAAAACCGGATATTTATGTGAAATCTAGTTTGGATATAGTTAGGCTATTATAAAACAGTTGGAGGGAGAAGTACAATGCTGCAAAAATTAAAAGAAAATGTTGCGAAGGTGATGATAGGAAATGAGAGAACAATCGAGCTGATTCTCACCTGTGTGCTGGCGAAGGGGCATGTTCTGCTGGAGGACGTGCCGGGGACAGGGAAGACGGTGATGGCGAAATCACTTGCGCGGTCGGTCGAGGCAGAGTTCGGGCGGGTTCAGTTCACGCCGGACATGCTGCCGTCGGATGTGACCGGACTGAATTACTTTGACAGCAAGAAGGGAGAATTCGTGTTTTCGAAAGGCCCCGTGTTCTGCAATATCCTGCTGGCGGATGAGATCAACCGGGCGACACCGAAGACACAGAGCAGCCTGCTGGAGTGCATGGCGGAGCGGCAGGTGACGGTAGACGGGGTGACGCGCCGCCTCGATGAGCCGTTTCTCGTCATCGCGACGCAGAACCCGCTGGAGACGCTTGGCACATTCCCGCTGCCGGAGGCGCAGATGGACCGTTTCCTGATGCGGCTGTCGATGGAGGAACTGTCAGAGGCACAGGAGCTGGCGATGATCCGGCGTTTTCTGACGGCGGAGCCGCTGGAGGAGCTTGGAAGTGTCTGCACGCGGCAGGAGATGGCAGCGCTGCAGGAAGCATGCAGGAAGGTCTATATTCATGCAGACCTGATGAAGTATATTACAGCGGTCGTGCAGGCGACACGGCATCATCCGAAGGTCACGAGCGGAGTCAGTCCGCGCGGGACACTCGCATTCGTCCGTGCCTCGCAGGGGTATGCGATGGTGCAGGGACGGGACTTTGTCGTTCCGGAGGATATTAAGGCGGTCGCAGTGCCAGTGCTGGCGCACCGGATGAGCGCGGCTGTAGATACTCTGGATGGCAGCGCAGGAGAGAAAATCATAGAGGAGCTGCTCGGCAGTGTGCAGCTTCCAACGGAGGACTGGCAGGCACGATGATAGTGGTATTGCTTGCGGGAGTGTGGCTTGCCTGGCTCCTGCAGAAATGGATTTACCGGCAGTATTGGGACCGGAGACTGGGGGTGCGGGTCGAATTTACCGACCGCAGTGTGTTCGAAGGGGAAGACTCCTGTCTGAGAGAAGAGATCACGAACGGGAAAAAGCTGCCGCTTCCGGCGCTGGAGGTGCGGCTGTCGATGAGCAGGGCGCTGCGTTTTTCCGGTGAGGCGTTGAGCAATTCCAACGTCACGGACCAAAGCTACCGGCGTGATATGTTTGCGCTGTTCGCCGACCAGAAGGTGATCCGCAGACTGACCTTTGTGTGCGAAAAACGCGGATTCTACCGGATCAGCAAGGCGGATCTTGTCGGCTATGACTTTTTCATGGAGTCGAGATACTACAAAGAACAGGAACTTCATACGGAGATGTACGTGTATCCGCGACCGGTAGATACGGGCCGGATCCGCCTGCTGTGCAGCGCGGTGTCCGGCATGGTGCTGGTGCAGAACCGTCTGTATCCGGATCCCTTTGAGTTTGCGGGCATCCGGGAATATCGTCCGTCAGACCCGCGAAATCACATCAACTGGAAGGCATCTGCACGCAGCAGTGAGCTGATGGTGAATCAGTTTGACTCGACCACAAATATCCGGGCATGCATTTTGCTGGATGTGGAGGACCCGGGAATTCTGAAGTACGAGGCGCTGACGGAGGAGGGGATTCGGATTGCGGCTTCCCTGACGGCAGCTCTGTCGCGCAAGCAGATGGAGCTGGAATTTGTCTGCAACGGAGTGAGCGTGCTGCCGGATGAGGAGGAAGACGGCGTATCCGGCCAGGGCGAGACGCAGGGTGATGCGTTTGGTGCGCGGGAGCCACGCGGTATCTCGTCAGATACACCGCAGAAATATCAGGGTGTCACGTCTGGGGTGCAAGGGCTGCGAGGTGTGATGTCTGGTGCGCGTATGTCTGATGCAATGGGGGCATTAGAGTCACGGGATGCGTTGTCTGGCAAATTAAGAGAGAAAAGTGCCACATCAGGAGCTTCAGTTCTGCGAATGCATCTCAAGCCGGGCGGAGGCAAACTGCAGGAGTTCTATCGCAGGATTGCATGCCTCGATACTGCACAGGTGCCAGACCGGATCGCACCGATGCTGGCCGGATCGCATCCGACAGTGGATTCCGGTTACATACAGGTGCTGATTTCACACAATCAGGATCCGGAGACCGTAGATGCTGTGCGGCGCGCTGCCGCCAGAGGCACACGGGTTATGTGGGTGCTTCCGGTCTCACATGAAGCTGTGCGGACCGTGGAGGAGCTGCGCGGAGTCACGATCATACCGTGGGAGGTGGAATGACATGGGAAAGAAAGCGGAGACAGCCCGGACAGCGCTGTCCTTTCTCCATACCTTTTTGATGATGGAGAATTTTTACATGCTCGCAGCCGCATTCTTTAGCCCGGACGGTTCCAAGGCTGCCAGTTATTTTGTCAGGAGTCTGCTGGTGTGGATCCCAATCCTGGCAAGCTATGCCTGCATCCGCAAGGTCGGAAATCTGTGGTGCTATCTCGCGACGGGGGCAGTCTGCTGTGTGGCAATGAAATTTTTGAGCGGCAGCTATCTGACCGCTGTGCTGACTGCGGCGCTGTTCCTTGGGCGGGGTTACGTGCGCATCCGCCGCGGCCGGATCCGGAAGGCGATACAGGATATGCCGGGGGAATGGGATCAGAAGGTGCCGGAGCTGTGGGAGATTCCGACCCTGTTTGACTGCCCGAGGATGGCTCACTGGGTGTTGTTTCTTCTTTGCTATATCGCTTTGCTTGTGAGCGGGTGTCATCGGTATCTGCGGATTATCTACTGGATGCTGTTTGCGGAAGTACTTGTCTGGTTCATCTATCGCTATCTGGAGAACCTGACGGATTTCGTCCGGAAGAACCAGCGGATTGCGAACCTTCCCGTCCGCACGATGCAGCATGTCGCGCGGAATCTTTTCATCCTGCTGACGGCAGGGCTGCTGCTGTTTCTGCTTCCGTCGGTGCTGTATAACAAAGAGCCGCTGACTGAAGTGCGGCTTCCGGAGTTTGCATATAAAATAGAAGAAACACCGCAGGCGGAGGAAGCGCCGCAGGGACCATCCATGGAAGAGATGCTGGCTCAGCTGGGAGGAGGAGAAAGCTTTGAGCCTCCGCAATGGCTGATGACGCTCATGGATGTACTCGTCTGGGTAGTGCTTGCCGCAGGGCTTGTCCTGCTTTTGCGTCTGTTGTGGAGAGCGCTGAAAAAGGCGTCGAATGAATTTGCGGTGGAGGGAGAGGATGAGATTCTGTCGCTCGATCAAGATGAGGAAGAAAGCATAGAAAAAGAGCCGCGCGGACTGCGCGGCATGCGGGAGCGCCTGTTCTCTGAGAACCAGCGGATCCGGAGGCGCTACCGGAGGCTGGTAAAAAAGGGTGCAAAGGAGCGTCTGCTCGGCACCGAAACTCCCGAGGAGCTTGAGAAGAAGGCAGGAATGAGCGGGCCGGAGCATGAGGAGCTGCACAGGCTCTATGAGAAGGCACGGTACAGTAAGGAAGGAGTTTAGCATATCATCCGTCCGTAGGCACAATCAGGCACGCACAAAATCCAAAGTGCGGCTGATAGCAGCAGATGTGCATCTGTCGGCTTTCGTAGTAGTAAGGGTGCTCGTACCACTCGGCAGTGCCGCCGGAAAGCGCAATGCGTGCGAGCGTACCTGGCACATCCTTGTCCTGTGCAAACACCCAGACGGGGAGCGGTGCGTGGATCAGGCGATGCAGCGGCATGCGTATCAGAGAGGCAAACGGCTCATTTGCCCAGCGCACAAGAAACGATGCGGCTTCCCACGGCTGACGGTCAGAATCAATTTCCATCACTAAGAACGGAAACGGACAGCGCAGAAAGCAGCTAAACTCTTCTGAGAAGTCCAGCTTCCATGAGATGGCCTCATGAGATTTTGCCCGCGTCGCCAGGTATTCCCGAAACGCCTGCAAAATCGCGGTACGCTGTCTCTGACTGTAGGGCAGCACGACAGAATTTGACAAGACAAGGTGCGTGTCCCCGATATTCCGGATATGCTTCAGAGAGACCATGCAGCCGCGGCTGATCTGTAAAAAGCCATCTGGGGGGGGGCTGGTAGGAGATTTTTTAGAGCCGCAAGAGACAAAAATATCCGGAGCGGCGCTGCATCGGTCAGAAAAATTGTGCACAGCTTGTCCCGAATCAGCGCGTAGATGATCGTATCCGTCAGTACCACACGTTCTTGCCGGTTCACCATGAAGGTAACTGTCTTTGTACTGTTTTCGTTCATAGCCATTCTCCGTTCTGCGTTCTTCTTTTACCAAAACCGTTCTATTAAGGTATGTCATATAACGAGCTTTCCCTGCAGGCCCTGCATGTCCGCTGTCTGCATTTGGATTATTTTAACATTATACTCCTATCTGTTCCTGCTATCAATGAAAACATGAATATTTCGCGAATGAAAAAAACTTTTCATGAATGAACGAAATTTTACACGAAAAATGCCACTCACGAAATAATAGTTGAGAGGCATTTTTTGATCCTATATACTATTTCCAAAAAGATGAAAGAGTTTTAATTGATAGATGAACGCGAAAATTCTTTCATAGATGAATATGTTTTACTGAAATAAGGCGGTCAAGAGCAGGAAATAACAGACATACCGGATGGCAATTCACAATTCCGGCTTCATACCGCATATATATATAAGGAAGGCACAGGGGAGACATGACGCATGGCGGATAAGACACTTCGAAAATTGAAACGGGATGAGCTTCTGGAAATGCTCCTGGAGCAGAGCCGGGAAGCCGATCGGCTGCGCAGCCAGGTAGCTGAACTGACGCAAAAGCTGGAAGAGCGAAAACTCCTGCTCGACCGTGCCGGAACGATCGCCGAGGCATCCTTCCAGCTAAACGGTGTGCTTGATGCCGCGAAAGCTGCGGCACAGCAGTATCTCGACAATCTGGATGGTGTCATCGCACGGCAGAAAGAGACTTGTGCCAAAGAAGAAGAGGCATGCCGTGCAGAGTGTGAGGAGCGCCGCTGGGAATCACGGATCCGGTGTGATGAGCTGGAGCGTCAGGCACAGGAAACGTGCCAGCGCCTGCGAAAAGCAGCGCGCTGCGAATGCGAGGAGATGAAGCGTGCCGCCGGACATGAATGCGAAGCCATGAAGCAGACAGCATGTGACGAATGCGAGGCTATGAAGCAGGCGGTACAGGATGAATGCGAAGCCATGAAGCAGGCAGCGCGTGACAAATGCGAAGCCATGAAACAGACAGTGCGTGAGGAATGTGAAGGCATGAGACAGACAGCGCGTGAGGAATGCGAAGCCATGAGACAGGCGGGGCGTGAGGAATGCGAAGCCATGAAAAAGGCAATGCAGGACGAATGCGCGGCCGTAAGGCAGGAGACGAAGGACAAGATCGGGATCACCTGAGAATCAGCATGAACACTGTTTGCTCTATGCAATCAGGGAAGCAGGCAAGTGAGTAGAGATAGCTGAGCGCAAAATATTGACCAGGCATACGCGTGCTGGAACACATGCAGGGACAGAGAGAACGGCATGAAAAAGAAGAAAAAAGAGATCCAGCTCCCTACCGTGGAAGAGCTGGAGAATGAGCTCCGAAGGGAGCGTTATAAGATGAATTACGGCAGGACATTGCGCAGTACTATTTATGCGCTTGTGACTGTCGCGGCAGCCGCCATTCTCGTGGCGACGCTGCTGCTGCCCGTGCTGCAGATCTATGGTTCTTCGATGAACCCGACGCTCACGGACGGCGACATTATCCTGTCTCTGAAGGAAGCAGATTTCGGAAAGCAGGACATCGTAGCATTTTATTACAACAACAAGATCCTCGTTAAGCGCGTGATCGCGGGCCCCAGCGAGTGGGTCAACATCGACGAGGAGGGCAATGTCACCGTGAACGGTGAACCGCTCGACGAGCCTTATCTGATCGATAAGGCATTTGGCGATTGTGATATTACGCTGCCGTACCAGGTACCAGAGGGACGGTATTTTGTGATGGGCGACCACCGGTCCGTGTCAGTAGACAGCCGGAACACATCCGTCGGCTGCGTCTCTGAAGAGCAGATTGTCGGCAGACTGATCTTTCGCATCTGGCCATTAGATAAGGTCGGTTCGATCAGCTGATAGAGCGGAAGAAAATCTTAAACGAAGCGAATACAACAAGAAATCATACAGAGCAGAATAAAAGAAGAAGGAGGTGCCTGAATGTATTCCACAATCATTGAACGTGCAAAGCGTTTTTTACAGGCACAGAGAAAAAAGTCAATCTGGCATCGTGCAGTATCCATGATGGCAGCAGTAGTCGTTTTCGTCACGACCTATATGCTGATACTCCCCGCTATCACGATGGAAAAGGAGACCTACTGCGGTCAGGAAAACCAGCCCGGCCATATACATAGCACCTCTTGCTACGAGCAGAGGACAGATGAGATCATAAATGAGGAAGCAGCGGCACAACCCGCTGTCTCTTTGGCGTCCGGCGATACTTCCGTGGGCCTTTTCTCCATCGAAGGGATCGAAGAGGTCACAGATCCGGGACTCGAAGACGAAGACTCTGCTGCATCCTCCCAGAACGGAGCAGAGTCGGAGAGCGAGTCCGAGTCCGCAAGCGAGACAGAGTCAGAGAGTGAAATCGAGATAGAGACTTCCTTGTATCTCTGCGGTCTGGAAGAGCATGAGCACGAAGAGTCCTGCTACACAAAAGACGAAAAGGGCGAGCCGGTTCTGATCTGCGAAAAAGAAGAACATGTACATGACGACAGCTGCCTTGACAAAGAGACAGAATCTGAGACAGCAACAGAGACGGAAACAGAAAAAGTCGAGACAGAAATTGAAACCGAAACAGAGTCTGATACAGAAATCGGAACTGAGTTCAGTACAAGTGCTGAGACTGAGCAGGAGGCTGTAACTGAGACTGAGACGGGAGCAGAAGTAGCAACTGAAACAGAAGGAGAGATAGGGACCGAATCCGAATCTAAGGCTGGAACAGAGACAGTGCCGGAGACCGAAGCTGTGTCTGGAACAGAAATGGAGACTGAGATAGTAGCAGAGACTGAAGATGGGGATGAATCAGAGCTTAGTACAGAGAATGAGACTAAGGCGGAGTCTTTGAGTGAGACCGAGCAGGAAACCGAATCCGAGGTTGCAACTGAGCAGAAAACCGAATCTGAAGTTATGACCGAGCAAGAAACGGAGTCAGAATCTGACAAAGAGTCGATAATCAGTACTGACAACAGCACGGCTGATAATAACACTGTAAATAATATAGAAGAAACAGATGCAGGCAAGCTTCCAAATATGACACTGCCCATACCACTTATACCAAGAGCGAATTCTATATTGGCATTAAGAACTTTGAATTATTCTGGCCTGGATATTGTACCGTCTACACCTATTGAGGAGCCAGGTTCGGGCATCGGAGAGGGGAGGAAAGAGACAGAAGAATCCGACTCAGAGTCTGAGACCGAGCCAGAGACAAGCGCAGGCTCGGAACAATCTGAGACCGAGCCAGAGACAATCACAAGTGCGGAGGAGTCGGAGACCGAGCCAGAGACAATCACAAGTGCGGAGGAGTCGGAGACTGAGTCAGAGGCAATCACAGGCACGGAACAATCCGAGACTGAGTCGCAGACCACACAGGCTACAGAAAAAGCGGAGACTGAACTGGAAACAACTACAGAATCAGAAGAGCTTGAGACCGAGTCGGAATCCACTGCAGATTCTGAAAATTATGGAGAGCTGATCTGCCATCTGGAAGAGCATCATCATTCCGATGCATGCTACACAGCCTCAGAGGATATTGCATCCGTATCCACGGCAAACACGGCTAATATAGCAAATACAGCTGATACCAAAGACGCAGCAGCCGTCAATGCAACCGATGCATCTGCTGAGCAGACGCCAACTTGCGGACTGGAGGAGCATGTCCACGATGCGTCCTGCTATGCGGAAAACGATGCGCAGGGGGCTAATGGCGAAGAAGAGCCGGGCATGGGTGATGTCGTAGCTGCCAGTGGTACAGGAACTGACTTGTCGCCATATATTACAGGTGTGACGGGAACTGGTACGACGTATGACAAGGGGACGGATTACTATAATACGGATTTGCGGATAGAATTCGCAATGGAAAAGGCACAGGTAACTGCGGCAGGCAAGAAGTTTTCCTATAACTATCCGAAAGGAATTGTAGTGCCTGATAAACTTTTAAACACGAATTACACCGTATATGATAAAGACTATGGAACGAATGGATTTCAATACTGTTTCACGAAAAATGCGGATGGCACCTATTCTGTTACAGTGGAATTCCTTGATAAATATTTGAGTGTATGTGGTACAAACATAAAAGGTTCGTTTGACTTTAACGGACAATTAGCTGGTTCTATGCAGGATAAGGACGGAAGTGTCACGCATGAATTTACAGACAAGGCGTCTTTACGTATTGAGGCAAAGGATATTACATATGAGGAGGGATTAACTAGACGTTACAACCTGAGAATTCATAAGTCAGGAAGCCGCGAGGGTGACAATGTCCTGAAGTATAGAATAGAGGTAGGCTCTGCCAAGGGAACGCCAGCGGAGATTTTGCTTACAGACATCTGGAAGGAAGAAAATGGTCTGTTAGATATTAATAAGATTCAAAATGTGACTGTAAAAAAACAGACCTATGAATTAATTCAGAAATCGGATGGAAGTGTAAATGAGAGCTTTGGTCCTTTGGAAAACTCGGATATAAAGCCAGATTTTCACCCAGATACTAATACACTTAATGCGACATTTCCGAAGGTAGACGGCGTAGAGGAAACGACTTCTGATGGAATCAAATACACAGGTGTTCAGTATGTGATTGAGTATGAATATCCTGTGGATGGGATAGAGAAGGAAGTGGATTATAAGGCAATTAATAATGTTAATGCAGAATCAGCTGAACCGGGGAATGGAGAAAAATTAAGCGTTAAAACAGGAGCAGAAATTACGATCTTTGATTCCAGCTTAAAGAAGGATGGTAATTATGATGCGAATAAAGGAGTCATTAAGTGGACGGTAACAGTGAACGAATCTAATCGTAATATTGCAGGTTATCAGCTCACTGATGATATGATGACGAAATTAGAGAAGGGAAAAATAACAATTACGCCTTCAGAAGGTGCTTCTATAGTAACAGATGCAACAGGGAAAAAGGTTTCAGCGATTTCGTTTGCTCCGACGGGAGGAACAGAGAATCGAAATAAATATGAGATTACTTATGAGACACCGGCTGAAAAAAAATGGCAGGAGCAAATTGTAACGAATACTGCCGTGTTGGATCCGACTCCGGAAACGAGTGGAGATGAAATTGAGAAAGTTGCCACTGCGAAGATTCCCGCAGATGGGAGTGTTGATAAGCAGTTTTTGTCTGCAGGCGGAGATGATTCTATCAAAACACTGAATTGGAAATATTCTATTCAGATACCGGATGGAGGCACGCCAGCGGATATGCTGGTTACAGATACTCTGACCAATAGTATAAAAGACTGGAATACGAATCCAAATCTGGATCATTATATGACGCTGGCTCAGATAAAGGAGTGGGCGGAATATGTTGGAAAGAAAGAAGATTCAATTTCAGATGCCAGTTTGAAATGGCTGAGTAAAGCGAACAAGGATACACTTCAGCTACGAAAAGAAAATGGGGAGTGGGTACCCTATGCGGATGTGGCGAATTCTGCGGACGATACAAAGTTTACTGGCTTTCAGTTTAACATGAAAGAGAGTTTGACAAAAGAGGACACTGCGGAGATGTCGTATCAGACAAGTGCCGTTGTATCTGATAAGCAGAATGGAGCAACATATTACTTTAAAAATAAGATAAATACGGGAGGTAAAGAAAAAGAGGCAGAATACGTCTTTTCGTCCAATATTAATGTTCAGAAGATGGATGGAGATGGCAAGACAGGAAGTTCGTTTACATCATCGGAGGATGGACTTGTTACATGGAAAGTTAAAATTTTTATGGACGAAGACGTACAGACGGGGGAAACTATAAAAATTACGGATTATCTTCCAAAGGACAGCAGTGGTAAACCGCTTGTGACTCTTGAAACTCTTAATTTTGGTGATGAAAATGGAAACTTTACTGCAACGATTGATAAGTCGACTGGAGCTTTGACAGGAGAGCTATATCTGGGTGTTAGTGTTACAGAGAACAGTAGATACGACGAGGGTGAAGGAACTGTAGTACTGGAAATTAAGAGAGAGAATTGGTGTGAGAACCTGAATAAGGGAAACTTCTTCTGGGTGATTTACACGTGCAGGATCAATGACAAGCTGCCGGAGGATGAGGATCAAGTGTATGAATTGCTCAATAGTGTATCCGTAGACAAGAAAGGCGAGCCATAC
>DKWE01000004.1 GCA_002491565.1 Lachnospiraceae bacterium UBA7160
ATGCCTGCTTCGCAGGCGCCACTACGCATGAAAGTCGATTGCTCCGTGCTTCGCACTCCCGCAATCGCCCCAGTATTCGCAATCCGACCTATCGGTCTGCTTGCTCATACCGGGGAGGCGCCAAATGTTCATAGCTGCTCTCGTGCGAGCACGTCGCAGCTATGTCCACTTGGCTTACTTTCACAGTAAAATGATTCCAAAGAATGTCTGCATTTATCGACGAATGCCCGTTTCTGTGTTATGATAGGGATTGTAGGATCATGAACAGCAGAAAGGGGTATTTTTGATGCGGGAACCATCAGAAAATAAGCCAAAAAAACATATATGCCTGGGTGTCCTCGCCCATGTCGATGCAGGAAAGACGACGCTGGCGGAGGGCATCCTGTATCTGACCGGGAGCATCCGGACGCTGGGGCGCGTGGACCATCAGGATGCGTATCTGGATAACGATGTGCAGGAGCGCGCGCGTGGAATTACGATCTTTTCGAAGCAGGCCGAGCTGGCGCTTGGCGATACGCAGGTCACGCTGATCGACACGCCGGGACATGTCGACTTTTCGGCAGAGATGGAGCGGACGCTGCAGATTCTGGACTATGCAGTCCTGGTGATCAGCGGAGCGGATGGGGTGCAGAGCCACGTCGAAACACTGTGGCGGCTGCTGAAGAAGTATGAGATCCCGGTATTTCTATTTGTAAATAAGATGGACCAGCCGGGGACGGACCGGGCGCGGCTGCTGGCGGAGCTGCAGAGAAAGCTGGATCCGCAGTGTGTGGATTTCTCGTCGGATGGACAGGACTGGCAGCGCATGGAGCCGGAGCAGGAGGCTGCGCGGCTCGCAGAGCTGCTTTTGGAGGGTGGCGCAGGGAAGCTGCTGGTAAAGGACGAGCTGATGGAGACGCTGGCTCTGCAGGACGAGGAGCTTCTGGAGAAATATCTGGAGACAGGGGAGCTGGACCTGGCGGACGTCCAGACGCTGATCCGGACGCGCAGGGTGTTCCCGTGCTTCTTCGGCTCAGCGCTGCGGCTGAGCGGCGTGGCAGAGCTATTAGGCGGGCTGCATAGGTTGTGCGAGGAACCGATGTATCGGGATATGTTTGCCGCGCGCATCTACAAGATTTCACGCGATGCGCAGGGCAACCGGCTGACGCATATGAAGATCACAGGCGGGCGGCTGCGGGTGAAGGACGTGCTGACGAACCGGCGCGAGGCGGGCGGGAAGGAAGTACAGAATTCCAGCCAGGGCAGAGCAGGCGGGAAAGATACGAGGAATTCAGAAAAATTCGCAGGCGATAAGAAGAACATGTCAGCCGGGAAGGATATGCAGAGTCCCGGCGGTCGCGAATTGTCGGAGGAGGAGATCTGGGAGGAAAAGGTCAACCAGATCCGTATCTACTCTGGCGCGTCGTATCAGGCGGTGAATGAGATATCCGCCGGGATGGTCTGCGCGGTGACTGGCCTGACGAGGACACGCTGCGGAGAAGGGCTTGGCGCAGAGTACGGCACTTCTGTGCCGGTGCTGGAGCCGGTGCTCTGCTACCAGATCGTGCTCCCGGACGAGTGCGACGTACACCAGACGTACCGGAAGCTGCTGCAGCTCGAAGAAGAGGAACCGGAGCTCCGCATCGTCTGGAATGAACAGAACAATGAGATATTTGCCCAGCTGATGGGCGAGGTGCAGACCGAAGTGCTGAAAAATATCATTTTTGAGCGGTTCGGTATCCGGGTGAGCTTTGGAGCGGGCAGCATTGTATATAAGGAAACGATTGCAGAGCCGGTCATCGGCCGGGGGCATTTTGAGCCGCTGCGCCATTATGCAGAGGTGCATCTTCTGATGGAGCCGGGCGAACCGGGCAGCGGGCTGCAGTTTGCGGTATCCTGCAGCACGGATGAGCTGGACCTCAACTGGCAGCGCCTGATCCTGACGCATCTGGAGGAAAAGCAGCATCCCGGGGTGCTGACCGGATCGGAGATCACAGATATGAAGATCACGCTGATCGCGGGGCGTGCGCATCTGAAGCACACAGAGGGCGGTGACTTCCGGCAGGCGACGTACCGCGCGGTGCGGCAGGGGCTGAAGAGTGCAGCATGCGTGCTGCTGGAGCCGGTCTATGACTTTCGCATGGAGCTTCCGCCGGAGTCGGCGGGCAGAGCGATGACAGATATCCAGAAGATGCACGGCAGCTTTGCCCCGATGGAGTATGAAGGAGAGATGGCAGTGCTGACGGGCAGCGCGCCGGTCGTCACAATGCGCGGCTATCAGACGGAGCTGATTTCCTATACAAAGGGACGCGGCAGAATGAGCTGTACACTGAGAGGGTACGAACCCTGCCACAACACGGAGGAGGTCATTGCGGCGCGCGGCTACGACTCCGAGAGTGACCTGGAGAATCCGACCGGGTCGGTCTTCTGCGCGCACGGTGCAGGCTTTGTCGTGAGTTGGGATCTTGTGCCGGAGTATGTGCACCTTGATACGGAGAAGTGGATGGAGCGGGCGGGAGGATATGGCGTACCTGCAGACGGCGGATGGCTGGATGACCAGGGCAGGCAACACGGAGCATCGGGGGAGAGAGGCAGCCAGGGCGACAACCGCCAGGATTTGAACGGACAGGCAGGCTGGGCCGATGGGACAGAGCAGCAGATACAACAGATGGGACAAAGCAGCGGAGCAAACTACATGAGAAATACGGCAGGACAGAACGGTAGGGCAAGCTACGCAGAAAACACAGTGGGGCAGGGCGGCGGAGCAAACCGTGAGAAAAATGCAACGGGATCCGGCCGTACCTACCGCACGGAGATCCCGGCAGGCCCGACGAGCAAGTATGACCGTTCAAACCTGTCGATTTCCAACGAGGAGCTTGACGCGATTTTTGAGCGGACGTATGGGCCGGTGAAGCGGGAGAAAAGCGCGTATAAAAAAAGCCGCAGAATCGACTACAGTGCCCCATCCTCGCGCACTTCCTCTGCGAAGCGTCCGCCGCAGGAGGAATACCTGCTCGTGGACGGCTACAATATCATTTTTGCCTGGGAGGAGCTCTCAGAGCTTGCGAAAGTGGATGTCGGAGGTGCGCGCACGCGGCTCATGGACATCCTGAGCAATTATCAGGGTTACAAAAAGGTGAATCTGATCCTTGTCTTTGACGCGTACCGTGTCGAGGGAGGCCAGGGCAGTGTTTTCAAGTATCACAATATTTATGTGGTGTACACAAAAGAGGCGGAGACCGCCGATCAGTATATCGAAAAGACCGTGCATGCGATTGGGCGGAATTATCATGTGACGGTTGCGACCTCGGACGCACTGGAGCAGGTCATCATCATCGGCCAGGGCGGACACCGGATGTCGGCCAGAGATCTGGCGGATGAGATCGCCGGTATGGAGCAGGAGATCCGCCAGAACTACCTTGGACCATCCCCGGAAGGCCGGAACTATCTCTTCGGCCAGACAGGCGGCGAGACCCGGCAGCTGCTGGAGGATGTACGGCTGGGAAAGAAGAAACTGTAGTACGAAGAAATAGAAACCTGAATGATTCACCAATGCATCAAAACAGAGAAAGTACGGGCAATATGGAAAAGAAGAATAAAATTACAATATATGATATTGCAAAAG
This sequence comes from Lachnospiraceae bacterium UBA7160, assembly GCA_002491565.1. GTDB lineage: Bacteria > Bacillota > Clostridia > Lachnospirales > Lachnospiraceae > Choladousia. Next base: position 3,605 of record DKWE01000004.1, read on the forward strand.
AAGCCAATGTTTCGCCGTCAATGGTATCCAGAGTCTATAATAAAAAGGCAGGCGTAAGCAGGGGAAAACGTGAACGGATAGAATCCCTGATAGAGAAGTACAATTATGTCCCTGATGAGTATGCAAAGTCATTAAAAAAAGAGAGCACCAAATGTATTGGGATCATTGTTTCTGATGTATGTAACCCTTTTTTTGCCAGAATCCTGTACGAGTGTGAGCAAATTGCGGAAAAGAACGGATATTCGGTCTTCTCATTTGAAACGCATGATTCTCCGGAGATCGAAATGCGGTTTATGAATATGCTTTCCGCTCAGAAAATGGAAGCGATTATTTTGCTGGGGGGCGAGTCTGACTGGATTACGATTGAGCATGACTATTCCGCATGTGTTCAGCGAATCGCAAAGAACACTCCGATTATTACGATCGGACGTATGGAGTGTGAGAATGTCTATAATGTGATTACGGATGAGGCGCGTGCGATGCGCACGATCCTGGAATACCTGATCGGCCTGGGACATAGAAGCTTTTTCTTTTTGGGCGGCATGTCAAGAACACGCTCCTACGCAGACAAAGTAGATCAATTTACGAAGACACTGTGCGATTACAATATCCCGAAAGAAAAGAGCATGATCTGCATGTGTGGATACGAGAAGGAAAGCGGTTATCGCGAAATGCTGAAGGTCCTGCAGCAAGAAGAGTATCCCACTGTTGTGATTGCTATCAATGAAATTGTCGCCATCGGCGCCATACGGGCAATAAAAGAGAGGAATTTAAATATTCCGTCAGATATATCCGTCGTGTGCTTCGACAATTCCTTTATATCCGAGAGTATGACACCGATGCTCACAGCGGTAGGCTGTAATTATGAAAAATTTGCGCAGCGCCTGATTTATACTGCGCTGGATGCGGTCAATGAAGCGGGTCGCTATACAGCAGGAAAAATTGAAATCATCGAATCCGTTTTTGTTATCCGGAATTCTGTCAAATCATTTAATTGAGGTTAGGGTGGCTCATGGGAAAAAATATTACGATTGTTGATATCGCGAAGGAAACGGGACTGTCTGTTGCCACGGTTTCGCGTGTATTAAACCGACACAGTTCCGTCAGGGAGGAGACAAGGCGGAAGGTCATAGAGACCGCATCCAGGCTGGGATATCAGGAAAATTATCTGGCTAAGGGTCTCAGTACGATGGCGGGCAATATGATTGGAATGCTGATTCCCGACATACGCACCCCGTTTTATGGCCGCATTTTTTCGGAATGCGAAAGAATCGCACTTGAAAAAGGATATGTACTGGCTCTGTGCAATTCATTTAACAATTTAAAGCGTGAAACACATTTTTACACGCATCTTCTGGCTCAGCATGCAGGCGGGGTTATTCAAATCGGCGGTTCCTTGGATCGGCAGATAATCCCTCCGCAGCTTTACAATCAGATAAAATCTACTGCAGAGAAAATTCCTGTCATTACATCCGTTCCAGTGGAGGATTCCGAATGCCGCTGCGTGTATGTGGATAATGCCAGATGTATGCGCACCCTGCTGGAATATTTGATTAAATTGGGACATCGGAAAATTGCGTTCGTGGGAGGGAGAAGCAACGTAAAATCCACTGTAGAGAAAAGACAGGCATATTATGATGTTTTAAAGGAGCATGAAATCAGAGAGGCAATCATATCGGAAGGAAATTACGGGCAGGAAGACGGATATTTTGCAGTGAAAAAGCTGTTCCGACAGAAATTTCCACCGACGGCAGTGATTGCAATTACGGATATCTGTGCAATCGGTGTCATACAGGCTTTGAATGAAATGGGACTGCGCTGCGGAACGGATGTTTCAGTCGTCTCTTTTGACAATACCTACATAGCGGAGATGCTCGAGCCGGAGCTGACCTCTGTCTCCACAGACTATGAAATTTTAAGTGAAACCATCATCAATACCATGATTGATATGATAGAAAAGAGAGAAACCAGGGATGTTTATGATATACCGCTGATGTTCTCAATCCGCAATTCCTGTACAAGCCCTTTTTGATAAAAATGGTAGATAAGGATTGACAAAACAGCAAAGCCGAGTTATACTCTGAAATGTAAACGATTGCAATTATTTTCAAATATCATAATGGATAAATGTGGAAAATATGGATTATATTGCAATATTTAAAGAAAAATGCTGTAAACGATTGCAAAAGAGGACTGTGATATGTTTCAAAAAAAGACTTTGAATTTTTTTTCTATCGGCGGACAGGTCAATAACAGCAGTTCCCGGGATAAAGAATCCATTGACCGGGGTTTTTACGCAATAAAAAAGTATCGGATGAATACGGCGGCTTTTCCAGTCTACTGGAGCCGGCTGGAGCCGGAAGAAAATGTGTTTGATTTCAGCCAGGTGGAATACATCATTGATAAGGCGGCGGAGAATGAGTTAAAGCTGGTTCTTCTCTGGTTTGCCACGTGGAAGAACGGTGCATCCCATTACGCACCGGAATGGGTAAAAAGCAACCATACGCGTTTCCCGCACATCGTGGATGCGCTTGGCAATGAAACGATGGTATTGTCTCCGTTCTCCGGAGAGACGCTCAGGGCGGATGCAAAAGCATTTTCGCGATTGCTTGCGCACATTAAGAAGTACGATAAACAGAAGTGTGTCATTGCAGTCCAGGTGGAAAATGAACCGGGGATCCATGCTGCGCCGCGGGATTATTCCAGGGAGGCGGAACTTCTCTTTAAAAGCAATATTCCGGAAGAGCTTTCTGCTTTTATTTTTGAGAAGAGTGATCCGATTCTGACTGGTATCTGGAGCAGGGCGGGGGCTTCGCGCTGTGGTGACTGGCGTACCTTTTTTGGAAATGATGCAGAAGAGCTGTTCTCTGCGTTCTATTTTGCCAGGTACATAAATGCCGTTGCGGCGGCAGGCAGAGAAGCTTTTCCTATTCCGCTGTACGTGAATGCGTGGGTGCGTGAGACACAAAACCGCATACAGGGCGTGGATTATCCCTGTGGCGGCGCCACCAGTATTACTCTTGGGATATGGAAACGGTTTGCCCCCAACATTGACTGTATCTGTCCGGATATCTATTTTGACGACCGGGATACGTACATGGAGGTATGTGAGCGGTATTCCCGCCATGACAATCCGCTGTACATTCCCGAATCCCACGCGGATGAGATCAATGCTCTGCATCTTTTTGAGGCGATTGAGAGGTATCATCTTACAGGAATTCACGTCTTTGCCATCGATGCCACATTAGACAGCCAGGGAGAGCTGACAGAAGCGGGCAGAGCTTATAAGCGGACGGTGGATATCCTTTCCAGCATGAAGCCGCTTATTGAGAAATATTACGGAACCGATAAAATCCATGCGGTTGTTCAGCAGGAATTTTCAGATTCCATGTTTTTTGATTTCGGGGAGTGGTATGGCAGAGTATTTTTCCTGAATTGTTTGTCCGATGAAACGTATATCCATCTGGATAATATGCATGAGGATGAAAAATACCGGAGGTATCGGGGAAAAGGGCTGATCGTAGATGCCGGGGACGGCGTGTTTTATCTGGCGGGAGAGGGGTTTAAGCTGGTACTTTTCCCAAAGAGGACAGCTACGCAGATGGCTTCGGTCCTTCTGGGAACCAAGGTGCTTAATGCGAATAATACGCCTTATCTGAGGGTGGAGGAAGGGCATATCGGTCCGGATGGAAATTTTGTGGCGGAAAGAGAGCGCACAGGCGACGAAGACGATAATGGCCTCTGGGTGTCCAGCGATATCGGCCTTGTCCGGGCGGTACTCGATGTTTGAGAAAAGAGTTACTGTTCACGGATATGAATGGCCGCGGCAGACGCGAAGCGGCTGGTCTGTGGCTGTGTGGAGGGGCGTGGACAGTAACAGAAAATGCGAGGGGAAGGTTTGAGATGAAAAAGAAAGGCTTTACGAAATATCTGTTTGTATTACCCGGGTTTTGTTTCTTTGCCTTTGCGATGCTGCTTCCGTTCTTTATGGGAATTCATATTGCTTTTACGGACTGGGACGGAGTCGCACCGGAATATCACTTCGTCGGACTTAAGAATTTTATTGCTATTTTCAAAGATACAAGAATAAAAGCGCCGTTTCTCAATACCTTGGAGTTTGCGCTTCTTGGGACGGTGATAGGGAATATCATACCTCTTTCCCTGGCGCTTCTTGTGAATGGCAAGTATGCAAAGCTCAACACGATTGCCAGGGTGATTTTCTTCATTCCGGTATGTCTCAGCTCGGTTTTAACCGCTTTTTTGTGGAAGTTTCTGTATCACGAGTTCTTTCCGGAGGTATTCGGATGGAAGAATATTCTGGGGAACCCCAGATGGGTTATTTTGGGGATTGTGATCATCGGCGTGTGGAATACTGCCGGAACCAATATGCTGATTTATCTTTCAGGGCTTAAGAATATTCCGTTAGAATTATATGAAGCGGCCAAGATGGATGGCGCAACAGGAATTCAGAGGTTCCGGATGATTACCCTGCCGCTTCTGATGCCGTCTTTTTCCGTCTGCGTAACGCTTACACTGACATCATGGCTGAAGGAGTTTGCAACGACGCTCTCTGCCACCTCCGGCGGCCCGGGCGGCTCTTCCAGAACAGTGTCCATCTATGTGTTTGATAATCTGTATAAATATTACAAGGCCGGATATGGACAAGCAATTTCATTATTGTTCGCATTTATATTGATTGTGGTTGGATTGCTTGTTTCTTCTTTCTTTCGCAGAAGAGAGGTGGAGTTATGAAAAAGTACCGGGTTGAGTTAAGGAAGCTTCCTTATTTTCTGCTCGTCCTGTTTGCCGTGCTCGTGTTTGCCATGCCGGTAGCGCTTGCGGTGCTGACTTCCTTTAAAAGCAAACCAGATCTGGCAAAATCGCTCATCGGCTTTCCGGATCAGATTTATCTGGAAAATTACAGAGGAGCGATAGAAAGAAGCGATTTTTTTCATTCGATACTGAATACGGTGATGGTTGTGGTGCCTTCCGTCACACTCATCGTCCTCTGCGCATCCATGAGCGGTTATGCGGTGGCAAGGTACTATAAAGAGTCCCGCATTCTCATGCTGCTGGACAAGGTCTATCTTGCTTCGCTGATGATCCCTTTCCAGATCCTGATGATTCCAGTATACAAGATCTATAAGACGCTGAATTTATTAAATACCCTGCATGGGATGGTCTTTATGCTGGTGGGGACAAGTATTGCATATTCGGCATTTTTATATGTAGGTTTCGTAAAATCCATTCCGAGAGAGATAGAGGAATCGGCATACATAGATGGATGCAGTGAATTCAAGTGTTATTGGCTGATTACGTTTCCTTTGCTGAAGCCGATCTCTGCGACGGTTGCAGCCCTGCACATGATCTGGCTCTGGAATGATTTTAATATCTCTGTAATTTTACTTCAGAAGGAAGCTGTAAGGACAATTACAATCAAGCAGTTTTACTTTTTCGGTCAGTATACCGCCGATTACGGCATGGCTTTTGCGGCAGCGATTCTTTCCATGATTCCAGTTGTGCTGTGTTTCGTCTTCATGCAGAAATATATTGTAAATGGAATTGTAGTCGGAGCGGTGAAGTCGTGAGAAAGAGCCGTTTACAATAATGCGAAAGGAAAGGGGGAGTAAGACCGGAAAACATAATTCAGAAACGAAAATAAGGTATTCAAACAAAATGAGAGGAGCAAATGCTAAGATGAAAAAAGGTATGGTAGTAACAGGTGCTTTGGCGCTGTCGATGATTGGAGCTGTGGCAGTGAATGCGCAGGAGATTACGAAAGAAACCGCTGTAAAGACGAAATCAGGTGATGTGATTACGCTGACATGGTTGAACCATTATGGAGAGGCCGGCAAGCAGGCATGGGTGCAGAGCGTCAAGGAGCAGTTCGAAGCAAAGTATGACAATGTGGTGTTAAACATTGAAACAGTGGATGCGGACAGTCATAAAACGATCCTTCAGACGAAGCTGGCATCCGATGATGCTCCGACGATTTTTGACCTGGGAAGCAATGCGGACCTGGTGGTGTATAACGAGGCTGGTTATCTGGCAGATTTAAGCGATTTTGAATGTCTTGCAAATGTAGACCCGGATCTTCTCAAGGAAGGGCAGGTGGACGGCAAACAGGTCGGTATCCCGGTGGAACTGTCTGGATATGGGGTTTTCTATAATGTGGATATTTTTGAGGAGTATGGCCTGAAGGAACCGACGACACTCTCCGAGCTGAAGACTGTCTGCGATACGCTGGTGGCAAACGGAATCACACCATTTGCGACACCATTTGCGGAGGCATGGGCATTCAGCTGCTATCCCCGTGTCCTGTATGATGAGGTATGCTGGCATGGTGACGGTGACTTCTGGGCAAAGCTTGCGGACCGGTCTTTAAAGTTTGTTGATTCGGAGGATTTCAGAGAACAGATGGAGACGGTCTGGGCGTTCCATGAGTATTGGGGAGATGATGCTTTCGGTACATCGTGGGATTCCGCGCAGCAGATCATGGCAAACGGCGAGGCGGCAATGCTGGTACATGGCTCCTGGGCAGTTGACGGGATTACATCCTACAATCCGGATATCAATATCGGAGTATTCCCGATGCCGGTAAGTGAAGATCCCTCAGAAGCGCTCATGATCAAGGAGCCGGGTCAGCAGCTGGTTCTCTACAATTATGAGGACGAAGAGATCAAAGAGGCTGCGCGCAATCTTTACAATCTGATTTATTCCGAGGACTGCATGAGAGTATACGCAGAGGAAGCTCACCAGATGCCGTCCGTACCAGGGGACTATGAGATGCTTCCGGCACTTTCGGAGATTATGAATTACCCGGCGGAGCAGTCCTTCAGCGAGGCGGGACTTGTGCGCAAGGATTCGGAGCATGAGGATGTACTGTTTGAAACCATGATGAATGCATTCATGGGAAGCAGCTTTGACGTGGATGCTCTGCTCGAAGAGCTTGATGCGGCATATGACAATCTTGCGGAGTGATCTGTGACGGAGTAATGTGTACGGAGGGTGTCGCAAAATAGCAGAAGGCTGCTTTTTGCGACACCCTCTTATCGGCGTTTGAAAAGGAGGCGCTTATGGAGATACAGCTTAATGAAAAGGGGATAAAAATTGGCGAAACGCATCGGATCTTGCTGGCATCCTCATTGTTTTACTTCCGGATTCCCAGGGAACGCTGGGACCGGAGAATGAAGCTTTTAAAGACAGCCGGTTATAATGCGATCGACGTCTATTTTCCGTGGAACTATCACGAGATTTCGCCGGGCGTGTGGGACTTTCAGAAAAACCGCGATGTTGAATACTTTCTGAAGCTTGCCCGGGAGAATGAGCTGTTTGTCATAGCGAGACCTGGCCCGTATATTTGCTCGGAATGGGATGGAGGCGCGATCCCGGCCTGGCTCTATGCGGACGGCATCCCGGTTCGGCAGGACGATCCGGCCTTTTTGAAGGCAATGCATGCCTGGTACTCCCACATCCTTCCGATTCTGAGCGAATATCAGATTACAAGACAGGGGACAGTCGTCTGTATGCAGATTGAGAATGAGCTGGATTTTTATGATTGCAAAAGCCCTGTCACCTATATGGGGAAGCTGAAAAAAATGGCGGAATCCTTCGGCATGGAGGTGCCGTTGTTCTATTGCTGCGGGCAGGATGATATCGTGAAGAGCGGCGGTCTGACGGAGGGATTGTATTCCTCGTTTAATGTGTATGCGCCGGAAGATTACAGGGATCTGGAGCGACGGGCGCTGCACCTTTACGCGGCAGCGGCATTGCGGAAGCAGCCGTTTATGGTGACAGAGACGAACCGGGAGCATGACTGGCTGAAACGGCTCCTTGCAAGTGGCGCGAAATTGCTGGGTCCATACAATCAGACAGCCGGCACCACCATGGACTTTTACACAGGGATTACGAACTGGGGCCCAAAGGAGGCGCCGGTCGCGATTATGGCGACAGATTATGATTTTAAGTCCATGATCGGTTCTGCCGGAAATTACGACCATGCAATCATCAAGGCAAGACTGTTTGCAGGGCTGCTTTATACCTTCGGTGATTTTCTCGGACGGGGAATCCCGGGAAAAAGTACGGCGACTGTGAGCGGTAAGAATATCAACACGGTAATTCCGGAGCTTGTAACAGAAAGAGGCACATTTATGGAGGTTTCCAGTCTCTCTGTAAAGCAGACGGTTTCGCTTGTGTTTCAGGGGAGACCTTACGAGCTGGAAATGGAGGCTGGCGAGACAAAGCTGCTGCCTGCGGATGTCAGGATTAATGAGCGGGTGACACTGCGGTTTGCAAATTATGAGATTGCATCCGTTGTGGCGGAGGGAGACCGCACGATTGTGTGGATGTACGGCAGAGGAAAAGCATCCTTCCTCATTTCCGAGGATGGGACAGACAGGCTGTATGAGACGGAGCAGCCAGCGGACGGATCAGAAATCTGCGCAGGCGACGTGGTCTTCCGGCTGGGAAGTGAGGACTATGTTTCCGAAAACGGCCTGCCCTTTTTCCCTGCTCTGGCGGCAGCGCCTGGGGAACAGGAAGAAACGATCCGCGATGTGCATACGAAAATCTATGATTGTTCTCTGACTGAAGAAAATAAAATCAGAGGCAGCATTTTGCCTATGGAATTATACGGGCAGTATCGCGGGATCGGGATGTATGAGACAGAAATCCCGGAAAAAGGGCTCTGTCTGCTTTCGGGTCTGGCCGATGTCGTAACCATCATGCAGGGAGACAGGACAGAGACTGTCTACTGCAATGGGAGCACCAGGGTAGACGAATATGAGAGCGGAACACTTTCTGTAATGACGGAAATATGGGGGCATGCGAATTTTGATGATATCCGGGTGAAAAGCCTGAGAATGGGATCTTTAAAAGGAATGGACACGCTGCTCTATGTCCGGCGGACGGAGGATCTTACGAACGGCTGGCTTGGGTATGAAGTCACAGAGAACCCGCAGGAGACATGCTTTTTCCGGCATTCGCCGTACAATGCGGTCATGAATGCAGATGGATACAACCGGGCGTCCTCACCGCTGATAACGTTGATGAACCGGACGATCCATTCCTCTGAGGGAGAGGACGGCTTGTTCCTGCATTTCGGGAAGGCCGAATGCATGATAACCGTCTACGTCAACAATCGAAGGGCAGCCAGCGTTGTGAAGGATGATCCCTATGTAGATTTATCGGCTTATGCAGGACAGGGGGATCTGGAGCTTACCCTGCACGTCTGCCGGCGCTATTATACGGACGAGATGGGTAAAGTCACGCTTTATGCCGGGAAGAAAGCAGATGAATGCCGGTTCTGCTCCGTTTCACCGGAGCGGGGGATGCAGAGGGAGGAAAATCTTCCGGTCAGCCTGGACAGGCAGAAAAATAAAATGATCGAGCTGTCCGCGGATGTAGGCAGAGAAGATGATCTGAAGCTGTTTTTCTACGGCAAAAATGTAAAGATGACTGTGTACGCCGCAGATCACGTTATGGGGCGGATTTACCTATCGGACAATCCGGTGCCCATGGTGGGAGGAGGGACGTGTAATACCACATTCGTCCCTGGAGAATGGCTGCAGAAAGCTCCCGTAAGAATATGGTGCCAGGCAATCGGAGAGAATGCAGCGGTTGACAGCATCATCGTAAAGCGGTATAAAAATGGCGTAGTGGTGCCTGCGAAGCAGGCATGTTAGTTCGGGGAGGAGAGATAAAAATAACTCCTATAGAGTTACTGCTCATACTTCTCTGTGCAGTGATACCGTGAACAGGAGCGCCGATTCAGCGCAGAGAGGTCTGAATCTCTTTTTTCACCCTGAGGACATACTGGGAAAGCTCCGCGATCCGCGCGTCGTCCATGCGGGTGACGGGAGCGGAGATCGAGAAAGCGTAGCGCGCTCCATCGTCAAAGCCCTGGACTGCGGCGGCGATGCAGCGGACGCCGATTTCGTTTTCTTCGTCGTCCAGTGCGTACCCGCGCTGCCGTACCTCCTGGATCCGTTCAAAAAAGGCTGTATAATCAGTAATTGTATGGGGCGTCAGCTTCGAGATGGAGCTGGAGTCCCATATTTTTTTGATGGCCTCGTCCTCCATGTCTGCGAGCATAGCCTTTCCGATACCAGAGCAGTACAGCGGAATGCGGCTGCCAACCTTGGAGGCCATGCGGATCGAGTTCTGGCTGGACTCCTGCTTGTAGATGTAGACGGCCTCTAGTCCATCGAGCTGAACAAAATGAACGGTCTCTCCGGTCTCCCGGGAAAGCTCCCGGATAAAGGGACGCGCAATCTCCAGAATATCAATATTCTGGAGAATCTGGTTGGACAGAGTCAGAAAGCGGAAGGAAAGCGCGTACCTTCCGTCAGAGGGGTCCTGCCGGACATAGCCGACATAGATTAGAGACGACAGAAGACGGTGCACCGTGCTCTTATTTAAATCAAGTCTCTGGCAGAGGGCGGCCAGCGTAAGCGGGCCGGTCTCCGCCAGCGTTTCAATCACAAGAAACAGGCGGTCTGTGACCTGGATGGGATTCTTATTTTCAGTTTTGTTTTCCATATATAATTGCTCCATAATTGAAAATTGGATACTGTTACGGTTCAGCTGTCTCAAGCGTCCAGACGTACTTCTCTTGACGTTGGCTGACCATACTGTAATGTTTGTGCAATTGTCAGATGCCACTGTATCATATCATGAAATACCGTTTCACACAACGATTTATTTATTGAAAAAATACGAATTTTAGTGTTGACATTTCCGCCTGATCGGCTATAATGAAGATACAAAATATCATTATATGAAATAACATTTCATAATATGAAATGCGAAAGGAGAAGGTATTTATGAAAACAGCAGCAGAGATGATTGCAGGTCTGGGGGTTGTGCCGGTAGTAGTTTTGAATGATGCGAAGGATGCGGCGCCGCTGGCGAAGGCATTGGTAGAAGGCGGGCTTCCGTGTGCAGAAGTGACATTCCGCACGGCGGCGGCTGAGGAGTCGATCCGCATCATGACGCAGGAGTATCCTGAGATGTTTGTCGGTGCAGGCACAGTTCTGACGATTGAGCAGGTAGACCGTGCGGTAGCTGCAGGTGCGAAGTTCATCGTCAGCCCGGGGTTTGATCCGGAGATCGTGGATTACTGTCTGGAGAAGGAGATTCCGATCTTCCCGGGAGTTGTCACACCGTCAGAGCTTGCGCAGGCAGTGAAGAGAGGGCTGAAGGTCGTGAAGTTCTTCCCGGCGGCACAGTTCGGCGGATTATCTACGATCAAAGCGCTGGCAGCGCCGTACACCACGGTTTCCTTTATGCCGACCGGCGGCGTCAGTGCGTCCAATCTGAAAGAGTTCCTCAGCTATGACCGGATCATTGCCTGCGGCGGAAGCTGGATGGTGAAGGGCGACCTGGTGAAGACAGGCGATTTTGCGAAGATCAGAGAGCTGACGGCGGAGGCAGTCGCGCTTGTAAAGGAGATCAGAGGGTAATCGCTCACGGAGATATAGGGCTCTGGGGCAACCTGTGCTTGCTGCTACAGGGGTTATGAATGATAAATGGAATAGAAAGCAACTGGGAGGAGATTACAATGAATTTAAATTTAAGACCGGCAAAAGAATGTAAATATGATGCAGTATCACTTGGAGAGGTTATGCTCCGCCTGGACCCGGGCGAGGGAAGAATTCGCACAGCGCGGTCGTTCCGCGCATGGGAGGGCGGCGGCGAGTACAACGTCGTGCGCGGCCTGCGCAGATGCTTCGGCATGAAGACCGGTGTGATCACAGCGTTTGCAGATAACGAAGTCGGAAAGCTGATGGAAGATTTTATCCTGCAGGGTGGAGTGGATACGGACCTGATCAAGTGGGTGCCGACCGATGGGATCGGACGCGTATGCCGCAACGGCCTGAACTTTACTGAGAGAGGCTTTGGTATCCGCGGTGCAGTCGGATGCTCGGACCGTGCGAATACCGCGATTTCAAAGGCGACACCGGAGGATTTTGACTTTGACTATATTTTTGGCGAGCTTGGCGCGCGCTGGCTGCACACCGGCGGCATCTACGCAGCTCTGTCTGAGCAGTCCTGCGAGACCGTCATCGAGGCGATTAAGACAGCCAAGAAGTACGGCACGGTCGTTTCCTACGACCTGAACTACCGCCCGTCCATGTGGAGCGCAATCGGCGGCCAGGCAAAGGCACAGGAAGTAAACAAAGAGATTGCAAAATACGTAGATGTCATGATCGGCAACGAGGAAGATTTTACAGCGTGCCTCGGCTTTGAGATCGAGGGCAATGACGCAAACCTCAAGGAGCTGAACCTGGACGGCTACAAGAAGATGATCAATGAGGCGGCAAAGACCTATCCGAACTTTAAGGCAGTTGCGACGACGCTCCGCACAGTCAAGACGGCGACCGTCAATGACTGGAGCGCGATCTGCTGGGCGGACGGCGAGATCTACAAGGCGAAGGATTATAAGGGGCTGGAGATCATGGACCGCGTCGGCGGCGGCGATTCCTTTGCTTCAGGTCTGATCTATGGCCTGATGACGACAGAAAATGCAGAGCTCGCTGTCAATTACGGCGCAGCACACGGCGCACTGGCGATGACGACACCGGGCGATACCACGATGGCAAGCAAGAAAGAAGTCGAGGCGATCATGGGCGGTGCAGGCGCGCGCGTACAGAGATAATGCATGCATTACAATTTTCCTGAATACCGGGGTGGCTGTCATGTGCGGCTGCCCCATTTTAGTGTGAACAGTAACGAGGTCTGAACATACGGCTGCATCTGCGAAAGCTCTGCCTTTACACTGACTCCGGAATATGTTAAACTCTTACCAGTGCCGGGAGCCGTCAGACGCGGAGCGTGCTTAGTGCCTGCGCTGTGAATGCCTGATGGCGTGCGGCTGCTATCCTGTATTGCATACGCACAGAAACATACGGAGGTAGATTATGAATTTATTAAAATACCGTATCAAAACATTTTGTAAATACAAAGATCTTGTGAAAGAACTGGTTCAGCGTGACCTGAAGCTAAAGTATCGGCGCAGCTTTCTCGGCTATCTCTGGAGTATCCTGAACCCTTTGCTTGTCATGATCATTATGGCAGTCGTATTTTCACAGATTTTTAAGAAAAAGATTGTAAACTTCCCGGTGTATCTCTTCACAGGACGGATGCTCTACGACTTTTTGAAGCAGAGCACCACCGGTGCGATGAAGTCTGTCGTCGGCAATGCTTCCCTGTTGAAAAAGGTCTACATGCCGAAGTACATTTTCACTTTTGCAAAGGTCACAAGCTGCATGGTAGATATGGTATTTTCCATGGGGGCGCTCGTGATTGTCATGATATTAACACGCGCGCCATTCTATTGGGAATTTCTGCTTTGTCCGGTTGTTATCCTGCAGCTGTACATCTTCTGCTGCGGCCTTGGATTTTTCCTTGCGCAGCTGAATGTATTTTTCCGGGATGTCCAGTATATCTATAATGCAGTACTGACGGGCTGGATGTACATGACGCCGATCGTGTATTCCATCGATATGATCGATTCCAGGGAGCTTTTATTTGTCATAAAAGGACTAAATCCTCTGTATTACTATGTAGCGCAGTTCCGGGATCTGATCTACTACGGCAGGCTTCCCGGCCCGAGAATCTTCTGGGGCGGATGGCTGATCGCGTTTCTGATGCTGGCAATCGGAGTCTGGAGTTTCCAGAGGGCGAAGGACAAATTTATACTGTATATATAATGAAAGTCCGGTCTCAATGGATGTTGGAGGAAAAAGCATGGCAAAGTATGTGATAGACGTCGACCATTTATCGATCCGGTTCAATCTGGCGAGTGAAAAGGTGGACAATCTGAAGGAATATGTTATTAAGATGGTCAAACATGAGCTGCTGTTTCAGGAGCTGCTTGCGCTGGACGATGTGTCATTGAAGATTCAGAAGGGCGAATCATGGGGGCTGGTCGGGACAAACGGCTCCGGCAAATCCACTCTGCTGAAAACCATCAGCGGCATCCTGCAGCCGTACAAGGGCACGGTGAAGACAAAAGGGAAAATCGCGCCTCTGATCGAGCTGGGTGCAGGCTTCGACGGGAATCTGACCGCCCGTGAGAATATTTATCTGAACGGATTGGTCCTGGGACATAGCAGGAAGTTCATGGAAGAACACTTCGACGAGATTGTTGAATTCGCCAATTTGAAAAAATTCCTGGATTCCCCGATTAAGAATTATTCCTCCGGAATGAAGGCGCGGCTGGGGTTTGCCGTTGCGACGATGGTCAATCCGGACATCCTGATTGTGGATGAGGTACTGGAAGTCGGTGACTACAATTTCCGCAAGCGCTGCAACGAGAGGATGCAGCAGATGCTGTCCGGCGGAACAACGCTGCTGTTTGTTTCTCACAACCTGCAGACGGTCCGGCAGCTCTGTGACCATGCGATCTGGCTGGACAAGGGGAAAGTCCGGATGGCAGGGCGTGCGGACGAGGTATGCGACGCATACAAGGAGGAACAGGATCAAATGGCTAGAAAAAAGAAGGAGGCAAAACGCCGGAAGCTGCAAAAGTCCGGGAAGCCCTATGACTATCTGGTGGTAGGCGCGGGACTGTACGGCGCGGTTTTTGCCCGGGAGATGACAAAGCTTGGAAAGCGATGCCTGGTTATTGACAAGCGGAGCCATATCGGAGGAAATATTTATACAGAGGATGTGGACGGGATTCAGGTGCACAAGTATGGCGCGCATATTTTCCACACCAGCAATACTGAGGTATGGAAATATGTGAATAAGCTGTCGGAATTCAACAATTATATCAATTCACCGGTGGCAGTCTACAAGGATGAGCTGTACAATCTTCCCTTTAATATGAACACCTTCAGCAAGCTCTGGGGGATCCGGAAGCCGCAGGAGGTCAAGGAAAAGATTGCATCGCAGATTCGGGAGCTGGGTATCACAGAGCCGGCCAATCTGGAGGAACAGGCGCTCTCGCTGGTCGGACGTGATGTCTACGAAAAGCTGATTAAAGGCTATACGGAAAAGCAGTGGGGGAGGGAGTGCAAGGATCTGCCGGCCTTTATCATCCGCCGGCTGCCGCTGCGCTTCACGTATGACAATAATTATTTCAATGACCGCTACCAGGGCATTCCGATGGAGGGCTATACACAGATTGTTGAAAAGCTGCTGGATAATATCGACGTTATGCTGGATACAGATTTCTTTGCATACCGCAGGGAGCATCCGGAGATGTTTCAGAGGGTGCTGTTTACCGGAATGATCGACGAGTACTATGAGTTTTGCTATGGGCATCTGGAGTACCGGACGGTGCGTTTTGAGACGGAGCGGCTCGAGGAGGAAAATTACCAGGGAAATGCCGTGGTCAATTACACAGACCGCGAAGTTCCATATACAAGGATCATCGAGCACAAGCATTTTGCGGAGGAAAAGGAAAAACAGAATCCGAAGGCATTTACGATTATTTCGCGGGAATATTCGGAGGAATGGAAGCCGGGCAGCGAGCCATACTATCCGGTAAATGACGCGAAAAACAATGCCCTGTACGAGCAGTACAGGCAGCTGGCAGAAAAAGAGGAAAATGTACTGTTCGGAGGCAGACTTGGGTCGTACCGCTATTATGATATGGATAAGACCATTGAGGCGGCGCTGCAGGCAGTCCGGGATGAGGTACACAGAGGGAGCAGTGGGAAATGAAGAAGTTATCGGTGCTTTTATATCTCGATGGATTGACAGATGCAGCGGGATGTGACCTGACCGGGCAGTGTCTGGAGAGTATCAGTGTGGCATCCGGACTTCCCGCAGAGCAGGTCCAGCTGATCCTTCTCAATCCGGCAGGCGAGGAGCGGGAGACTGTGACGCTCGCAGAAGAGGAGGGCAGTGAGGCAGCGGGATCGACGACCGGGCAAAATACGGGAGGCGGGATGGCTGTACTTGTGCCGGGCATGACATGGATGGAGGTTGCTGCGCGGGAGGGCTTCGGCAGTGTGGAGCTGGTGCGGGTGCCTGAGGCAAATAAGGCACAGGCATGGAATGCAGGTCTGGGGCATGCCCAGGGAGAATATTGCGCGTTCTGGCCTTCGTCCGCAAAAGTGATAGAAGGTTCTCTGAGGTTTTTATGTGGGGACACCGGGCAGAATCTGATCAGTCTCTGCCCCGGGCGTAAAGGAAAAGTGCGGAAGGGCAGCGCGATCCGTCTGGATCACAGCGGTCTGTTTGAGCTGGAACAGGAGCCCTGGCACACCGTGATGGTGCCGGAGGCGTATCTGGTGCGCAGGGGATTTCTTGCAGATCTGCGTTTTCGGGAGGATTTGAGGGAAGAGGCCCACATCGAACTGATACTCCGGCTGTTATCGAAGAACCGCGGGACATTCTGGTACGAAAAGGATTCTGTTTACAGTTATCGGACACCCACAGAATACTCCGCTTCTTCCAATCTTCCGGAAGAGCGCTGGTGGTATGAGGAATCCGTCCGAAGCTTTTTGATTCCGTTTCTGCGTGCGATGCACAAGGAGTATGAGGGTGCGATTCCGCAATATCTCCAGGCAGCTGTTTACTATATTTTGTCTGCGAAATTCCGTGCGAATCTGTCTGGCGATGATAAGCTGATGATGAACCGGGATGAAACGATGGAGTTTTACCGGCTGTGTTTTGAACTTCTTGCGATGGTAGACAATGAGATCATCTGTCAGAAAGGAGATATGATCAAGCTGAAACTGCCGCGCGCGCTGCGGATGGTGCTGCTGAAGGGAAAAGCGGATCAGCTCGGTATGACGCTGAAGGTGACAGAGACAGAAGAGGGCATCGTTTCGGGCGTGTTTGTGAATGATGCGGGGCAGGAGATGGGCGAGCCTGTCATCCTCGGGAATCTGGAAAATGAAGTATTCAATGTCCAGGTCATCAATGAACGGAATGGAAAGCTGGAGCTGGATGGAAACTTTCAGGGAGCTGCATTCCTTGATTACAGCGATTATACCCTGTGCGGCAGGATCGAAGGACCACGGACAGAGGAGATTCCCGTACAGAGGTCGGAGGTCTACGGACTGCTGAAATGCTTCGGCGTTTCCTACGCGAAAAAATGTATGATACACATCGAGGTTCCCGTGGAAAAGCTGACAGACGGCAGCAGATTTTCGGTGTATGTGAAGCATCAGGGCGCCCTGCATCAGCTTCAGTTCAAATTTACCTCGATTAATTCCAGGCTGCTCACGTATTCGCAGAGAGCCTACTGGCGGTTTGATAAGAATCGTTACGTATTGTACCGGAGAAAAAACAGCCTGCTGGTAAAAAAGAGCAGCGCACCGGATACACTGTGGAGAGAGCTCCAGCTACTTGCCGTGCTGTTGCTCCAGAAGAGCCGCAAGGAGGCCTTTGTCTGTACAGCGATGCGGCTGTGGTACTGGCTGACGAAGCCATTTTACCGGAAGAAACGGATCTGGATTACCTTTGACAAGCTGTACAAGGCTGGGGACAATGGAGAATATTTCTTCCAGTACTGTGAACGGCAAAACGACGGTGTGGACTGTTATTACATCATCAACCGCGACGCGCCGGACTATGAGAGGCTGGTAGAGGAGCATGGAAAGCATATTTTGATTTATAAAACTTGGAGATGCCGGCTGATGGCGCTTCGTGCGGAGGCAGTGATGGCGACGCATGCAGGCACAGCGATCTATGTAGGAATCAAGAATTCGCAGTTCCGTTTTTTCAAGGATTTGTACCATGCGGACAATATCTGTATCCAGCACGGCTTGTCGATCCAGAAAATTGCGAATTTCCAGAACCGGCTGTACGCCAATACAAAGCTTTACTGCCTGGCCTCTCCGTTTGAGCGAGACAATGTAGCGAAGCCGATCTATGGATATGAACCGGACATGCTGAAGATGACAGGGCTTGCGCGATATGACGGGCTGCGCAGCAAGGAACAGAAGCAGATCCTGATTACGCCGACCTGGCGGAAAAATGTGGTGCAGACCAAGGGCGTCGGGATGACGAATGAGCACAACAATTACTTTAAGGAGACCGCCTATTACCGGATTTATAATTCGCTGATCAACGATCAGACGCTGATCACCTGTGCAAAGGAGCTGGGCTACCGGATTATTTTCCTGCTGCATCCGGCCATGAGCGCACAGATCGATGATTATGACCGCAATGACTATGTAGAGCTTTTGCAGGCGACAGGTGATATGAGCTATGAAAAAATTCTGACAGAGTCCAGTCTGATGGTGACGGACTATTCAGGAGTCCAGTTTGACTTTGCTTACCAGAGGAAGCCGATTGTGTACTATCATCCGGATGAGCTTCCGCCGCACTACACGGAGGGCGGGCTGATCTACAGTACGATGGGCTTTGGACCCATCTGCACAGGGCATGAGCAAATCATCGCAGAGCTTTGCGGCTATATGAAGCGCGGATGCAGGATGAAGGATGAGTACCGGAAGCGCGCGGATCAGTTCTTCGCGTTTGACGACTTCCGGAATGCAGAGCGGATTTACCAGGAGGTTATGAAGTTCGAGAGCCGGTAGATGTTCATGGGCATAGAAAGGAGCGTGCGGGGGATGTTTCGTATCAGACAGATCATAAAAATGCTGCTGCAAAATGTAGTTCTGCCGCTTCTCTATGCCTTCTTTCGCTGTGCTCCGGTGCGCAGGGGCAGCATCCTGATGGCGGACGCACACCATGAGGGGCTGCCATTTTCAATGCAGCGGATGCATGAGGAGCTGACGCAGCGGGGCTATGAGCCGGAGCTGTTCTGCGCAGACTTCGGGAAGCTGTCGTTTGGGCAGATGGTATTATTTTTGATTCGGTTTATGCGGAGGTATGCGACGGCTGAATACGTCTTTATCTGCGATTATTTCCTGCCGGCTGCTTCCTGCAAAAAGAGGCGGGAGACAACGCTGGTACAGCTCTGGCATTCCTGTGGTCTGATGAAAAAGATTGCGTTTGATGCCGGAGACGATATCCCAAAGGGATATCACGGAGATATGTTTGGAAACTATACCTGGATGACCGTGAGTGCACAGGTCTGTGTCCCGGTGCATGCACATGCGCTGCGGATTCCGGAGGAACGGATTCTGGCGACCGGCGTCAGCCGGACGGATGTCTATTTCGATGCGGCATGGAATGAGCGCTGCAGAGAACGCTTTTTCCGGGAGTATCCGCAGGCACGCGGGAAGAAAATTGCCGTGTGGGCGCCGACCTTCCGGGGAAATGCGGCAAGGCCCTGTCTGGCTGGAGAGCAGGAGATTCGTGATGCGGCAGAGGCGCTGAGAGATGACTGGTATGTGGTGATCAAGGCGCATCCGCATATCGACGCACATGGGCGTGTGTCGAATTGTGCGCTGCCCACGGAGGAATTGTTCGCTGTTGCAGATCTGCTGATCACAGATTATTCTTCCGTGCTGTTTGATTATCTGGTATATCAGAAGCCGGTGCTGCTCTTTGCACCGGATCTGAAGGAGTACGAGAAGCAGAGGGGCTTTTATCTCGATTACCGGCAGCTTCCGTTTCCGCTGGCTGAAGACGGAGCCGGGCTGGCGGAGGCTGTCGCAGGCTGCGCGGAGAGATACCTTGCAGGACAGGCGGAGATCGCAGCGTTCCGGGAGATGTATATTGGTGCCTGTGACGGACATGCGACGGAGCGGATACTGAATGCGGTGCTGTGATTGAGAAACAGCAGAGCGGTTATTGTAATAGGAGGGTTTTATGAATATAGCGATTATCTTTGCGGGAGGCAGCGGCGTGCGCATGGGCGCAGGCGTGCCGAAGCAATTTCTGGAAATCAACGGGAAGCCGATTCTGATCCACACGCTCCAGCTTTTTCAGGAGCATGAGGAAATTGACCGGATTTATCTGGCGATGAATGAGGACTACATCCGGTATGCAGAGCAGCTGGTGCAGGATTACCGGATTGACAAGCTGGCTGCAGTCGTGCCTGGCGGCGTGACCGCGCAGGATTCCATCTACAACGCGCTGAAACGTGCAGCCGGAGAGAACCCCATGGATTCGATTGTACTGATCCATGACGGAGTGCGCCCGGTGGTAGAGTACGAAGTCATCAGTGATAATATTGCGGCGGTGAAGCAATACGGGAGCGCGATCACTTCGACGCTTTGCTATGAGACGATTCTGGTCAGCAAGGATGGGAATACGGTGGATCATCTGCCGCTGCGCAAGGAAAGTTATTCCGCGCAGGCTCCGCAGAGCTTTTACCTGAAGGATATCATCGAGGCACATGAGGCAATCCGCAGAACGGCAGGCGGCTACGAAAATATGGTGGATGCCTGTACGATCTACAATGCGCTGGGAAAGCAGCCCCACATGGTCGCGGGCAACCGCGGCAACATTAAAGTAACGACGCCGGAGGATGTCTACATGTTCCGCGCACTTCTGCAATACAAGGAAAACGAGCAGGCATTTGGCTTTGGCCTGACGAACCGTCTGGCAGCAAAGATGAACCGTTATCGAAAGAAAGAGGACAGAAAATGAGACATTGGACAGACGACCCGGTACTGCAGGAGGACCTGCAGGCAATTGCAGTATCGGAACAGGTGGATTGGGAAAGGCTGAAGGGGAAGACTGTGCTGATCACCGGGGCAACCGGCCTGCTCGGCGGGATGCTGACGCGCGCGCTGATCTGTGCGGGAGAGCACCGCGCACTCGGACTTAAGGTACTCGCGCTGGTAAGGGATCCGGAAAAAGCAAAGAGGATGTTTTCAACCTTTTTCGGATATGGGCTGGAGCTGGTAAAGGGTGATATCCTTGCCCCGCCGGATATTCCGGAGCAGGTTGATTTTATTTTCCATGGAGCGAGTGTCACAGCCTCGAAGGATTTTGTAGATCATCCCGTAGAGACAATCCGGACCGCGCTGGACGGGACGGTCAACCTGCTGCAGCTTGCGCGGGAAAAGCAGGTGGAGGGAATGGTGTACCTGTCTTCTATGGAGGCTTACGGGGTCGTAGACCCGGAACACTACAATGTACGTGAGACAGATTATGGATATATTGATCCGCTGCAGGTACGCAGCAGCTATTCAGAGAGCAAACGGATGGCGGAGGGACTCTGCGCGGCCTATGCGCACGAGTATAGTGTTCCTGTCAGGATCGCCCGTCTGGCACAGACCTTTGGCGCGGGTATTTCGAAAAAAGAGAACCGGGTGTTTGCACAGTTTGCGCGCAGCATTCAGAAGGGCGGGGATATTGTGCTGCACACGGATGGGAGCAAGGCGCACTGTTACTGCTATACTTCGGATGCGGTACTCGGACTTCTGACAGTTCTGCTGCGCGGCAAATCCGGTGAGGCCTATAATATTTCGAATCAGGACACCTACGGAACGATCCGTGAGATGGCCGAAATGCTGATCGAAAAGTACCCGGAGAGCGGTTCGCGGCTCGTATTCGACATTCCGGAGGATGCAAATCAGTACGGCTATGCCCCGACCTCAAGAATGCTGGTCAACCCGGAAAAGCTGAATGCGCTCGGCTGGCGCGCGCAGGTGGATCTTCCGAATATGTTTGATCGGCTGATTGGGAGCATGAAATATTCAGAATGTAATTAGGGGATAGAAAATTATGCAGCGAAGTTCTGCCAGACAGGAAAAACGGAGGGATACGGATGGTGGAAGAACGATTGTATGAGCCGCAGGAGCGGATATGGGAGCAGCTTTCCGGGAAGCGCATTGTGCTTGCAGGCATAGAGAACCGGGAGCGGCAATTCTTTTGCCAGAATCTGGCAGGGATCCGCGCACAGCTGGGGGCAAATTTTACCGTGCTGGACGGAACGGAGCATGTGTCAGAGGGAGATTATGTCCTCTTGTTCGGCCGGCCATCCTGGGACGGAGAAGATGACGGAAGTCTGGAATGTGCAGGTGCAGATTGCGGAAATCAGGGAAAATCCGTCCGTTCCCATAAGCAGGGAAGCAGAAAGTGGGATGTGCCTGCTTCGGCCTGGCAGCGCGCAAATACCTCCTGGGAGGAGACGTTTGACCTGCTTTCACAGTTGGAAGCAGTAGGAAGGGCAAAACCGGGCTCTATCCTGCTGGTGTCCGGGAACGAGGTATACGGAAAAAGCTTTGGCATGCCGCACGCAAGGGCGGAGGAGGAGCTGGGCTATGTCTGTCATACCAACAGCCTGGATGTGCCGGCGCAGTGTCTGCGGACAGAGGAACATTTCGCGTGTCAGCTCGCACGGGAAGAAGCATTTCCGGTGAAAATTGCACGGATGGGAGCGCTGCCCACAGGTGAGGCGGCCGGGGTATTGCTCACTGCTGCGATGCAGGCGCTGATATATGGGGAAGACGGAGAAATTTACAACTTGCCCGGCGGGGAGGAGTACAGCCTGCAAGGAGATCCGGCTGCAGTCCCAGACGAGGGTGAGAACGGTGCACTTTCTCCGCTCGAGCCGCTTCCGGTTGTCACAGATGCGCGTAAATTGGAATCACTTAGAAGGTAAGGGATGCTATGTTGCTGCGAGAGAAATTAAATGAATTTGAATTAGACTGGGCGCAGGCTGCAGTGCGCTCAAAGCAGATCCCGGAATCAGCGCTCAAAGGTGCGAGGGTTTTGCTGGTCGGCGGACAACACGAGCTGCAGGAAGCGATCGCATGGTCCTTCATGGCCTGGAATGATGTGAAAAAGGCGGGCATCCGTGTCGCGGAAGCGGAGCTTGTCTCTGTGCGGAAGGGCGGAGCAGACCACAAAAAACCGGGGAAAAAAGGCACAGGCAAGAACCGTAAAATCATTGAATTCCGAAGTGCGAAGGCGGATCGCGGGGAAGCAGAAAACGGGAGCAGAGAGGATGCAGAATATAGGGCTGCAGGTTCAAAGGCTGATGCAAATGAAGGCTCTGGAGCGGGTACGGCAGCCGGAATCAGCGCAGACGGAGCAAACCTGGCATCCGGCGGTGGAAAGTATCAGAATCTTCATCTGGAAATTACCTGTACGTTTACCGGGGAAAGCTTTGCGGTTCAGGAGGCGGATTATGTGATCGTGACCGGGCTGTGCCAGCAGGCTGTGCCTGCCGCAGCCCTGATGCGTCTGGACTATCTGCAGAAATTTCAGCGGCTGACGGAAGAAGTGAGCCGGATCCCGTGCAAACGCCTCCTGCTGCTCTCGGACGGGAGAGTGTATGGAGCGCTTTCTCATGCATTTGAGGTATCCGAGTATGAGGCTGGCCAGACAGATCCTGCCTCCCCTGCATTTGGCGCGCAGTATCTGATGCAGGCGATGGAGAGTGTGCTGGTTGCAGCGATGCGGGGTGCGGGCAGAGCGTATGATATACTGCGCACCGGGCTGCTGTACGGCGCATGTATTCCGATGCTGCCGCACGCCGCGCTGCAGCTGGCACAAAAGACAGCGAAGGCAGAACCATTTATTCTTCAATCGGCAAAAAAGGCGGTATTTGCAGAGAACGCTTCTCAAAAATCATTGCAAGAGGCGGCATCTGAAGGGATCGCTTCTCAGAAAAAAAAGCAAGAAGCAGTATTTGCAGGGAATACTGCTCAGCAATCAGTGCCGCGGGAGGGATCGGCGGAGGTTTCCCCCAGGCAATCGCTGCGAGAAGAGGTATCCGAGGAATCCGTTCCCCTGCGGTTGTCGCCGGAGCGCAGTTCGTACCTCTGTATGCACGACTTGCTCACCGCAATCCAGTTCGTACTGACCAGGTGTCCGGAAAACAAGATATTCAATGTAAAAGGGCCGCAGTCAGACAAGTCAGCGGCAGAATTAGCCATCCTGCTGTATCAGAACTTTCCGGAGCAGTGCAAGATGATGCTGCAAAGCGGGGAGGATACGGATGCGCGGAGGAAAATTACAGAGAACGGTGGTCTTTTATTAAATACGCAGCTGCTTGAGCATTACGGCTTCCTGCCGCAGATCAGCATGGAGGATGGCCTGATCATTCTTGTGAAGAGTTTGCAGAACACAGGAGAGGTCTTTATCTTCGATAACACGTATCTGGGCAAGCTGACGCGGGTGCAGGAAATTCTGCTCGGCTATCTGCTGGAAATTGACCGGATCTGTAAGAAATACGATATTCAGTATTTCCTTGCGGGAGGCACACTGCTAGGCGCGATTCGCCACCACGGCTTTATACCCTGGGACGATGATGCCGATGTCATGATGCTGAGAGAGGATTACGACCGGTTTCTTGAGGTTGCGCCGCGCGAGCTTCCGGATCACATTTTCCTTCAGCTCCCGACGACGGAGAAGGGAAATTATAACCCGTTCACGAAGCTTCGCATCGACAATACGATGTTCGCGACACAATTTACCGGGAAATTCATGGATATGCACAACGGTATTTTCTTTGATATCCTGGCGCATGATAAGACCGGGAACCGTAAATGGTCGCAGAAGCTCCACCTGATGGTCACAATGCTGACCCGCTCTGTAGTATTTAACAAGTGGGGAGATACCGATATCAAGAGCGGCGGAAAGCACCCCTGGATCTGCAAGTTTGTCGACAGGGCCAAATATCTTGTGCCAATGTCGCTTGCTCTCTGGGCGCAGAACCATGCGCTGCAGTTTTTCAAAAACCGGCCGAGCAGTTACCTCTACGATGGCATGGGGCGCAATCTGAAGCGCGGAGCATTCCCGAAAAAGTGGCTGGATGAGGCGATTTATGTAGACTTTGAGGGATATCAGTTCCCGGTGCCTCGTGAGTATGATAAATATCTGACTTATCTGTATGGTGACTACATGCAGATGATTCCCGTAAGCTCCCGGAGGACGAGCCACAGCATCGTACTGACGGACCTTGGGGCGTATACAGATTTCCAACTCGGGGGAAAGAAGGTCAGAGGGCAAGAGGAGAGCCAGCCATAGAAAGAAGGATGAAAATATGCTGTCCGTAATATTACCGGCATACAATGAAGAAAAAATGATACAGAAGGCTGCGGACACCATTGACGGAATACTGACAGGAGCACAGATTCCCTATGAGATAGTCTTTGTCAACGACGGCTCGAAGGACCGCACCTGGCAGGAAATCGAGCAGGCGGCACAGCGCAATCCAAACGTGACAGGCATCAATTTCTCGCGGAATTTCGGGAAGGAGTCAGCGATGTTCGCCGGACTCGCCAATGCGTCAGGCGAGTGCTGCGCGGTGATGGACTGTGACCTTCAGCATCCGCCTGAGGTACTGGTTGACATGTACCGGTTGTGGGAGCAGGGCTGCGAAGTGGTCGAGGGCGTAAAACGCAGCCGGGGGAAAGAGACTGCTTTACATCGCGCGAGCGCCGGACTGTTTTACCGGATTATTTCCAAAGCCGTCCGGATCGATATGTCCCATGCGTCTGATTTCAAGCTGCTTGACCGGAGGGCCGTCGAAGCGCTGCTTGACATGCCGGAGCGGAATATCTTTTTCCGGGCGCTTTCCTCCTGGATCGGATTCAAGTCTGCGTCCGTAGAATTCGATGTGCAGGAACGCACGGAGGGAGAATCAAAATGGTCGACGGTTTCTTTGATTCAGTACGCAGTCAAGAACATTGTTTCCTTTTCGACGGTTCCAATGCAGATGGTGACTGTGGCAGGCGCACTTGTGTTTCTGATGGCAATCATTCTTGGCATACAGTCTCTGGCGCACTATTTTACGGGACATGCCGTCGAGGGTTTCACGACCGTTATTCTGCTGCTTCTGATCCTGGGGAGCATCATCATGATCAGCCTTGGGATCATTGGGTACTACATCGCGAAAATTTATGAGGAAGTAAAACGGCGACCCCGCTACCTGATCTCCAGAAAACTGGAGCGCCGGGCCGCCGACCGCCAGATGGGAGATAAAGCGGAGCTAAAAAGCTGAGTACTTTTCATATTGTTTTCAAAGTGACTATAAAAACAGAGAGAATGGATGGACAGTCAGGAGGATGAAGAGCAGATGTATAAAGTTTTTACGATAGCAGGGCAAGACGGAAAAATGATGCAGGAAGCGCGAGAGGTGGCCATGAAGTATCCATTTCATATGCAGATAAATGTAATGGAAGCTTATCAGGCGGCCGAGGAAGAGGATTTTGAGAAAGTGGAAACACTTTGCCGCACGCTTTTGGATTGTGCGGTAATGCCGGAAATCCAGAGGCTGTTAGGAGTGAGCTATCTCATGCAGGGCAAAATGCAGATGGCTGAGAAGGCATTTTCTGATCTGACAAAGGCGGCTCCTGAGGTAGAGGATTATCATATTCATCATGCGTTGGCAAATATAGAGCTTCGGAGATTCGAAGAGGTTGCGGATGAGCTTGAAAAAATATATCCGCTGCAGGAATATCATCCGCTCTATTATACCTGTTATGGAGAGTGTCTGCAGCAGCTTGGCAGAAGGAAGCAAAGCCGTGAGATGTTTTACAAAGAGGTGGAATTTTTTGCAGAGACAGGGACGGTTGTTTCTCCGGTAATACTCGACGGGGCGTTTGAGAATTTGTTGATGCTTGATGTTACCCTTGGAAACGGAAAATATCCGGACGATATCCGGATCTATTATGATTTCCTGAACCAGATAGAGATGACAGAGGAGATGCAGAATCATCTGGCGTCGAATATTGCTGCCTTTAGCACGATGATGAATATTAAATGGTATCAGCCGCTGTTTTTGGAGCTGATCACTTATGTCAAAAGCAAGGGATTTTTGAGCGAGCCCGGGGCGCAGGAGACACTTGATTCCGGATTTACATCATGGGAATCGTATCATTACCACGAAGACAGAAGGATCAGTGCGTTCACGGAGACATTTTTGAATTCCAGCCATCAGCAAAGATATGAGGAGCCGGGGCTTTTTTCGGAAGGGGAGCATTCCAGAATCCAGATAGCGGCGCTGACCTACAGCTGGTATATGTGTCTGTACGCGCCGATGCATATAGAGGAAATTGACTATCTGAGAGAACAGTATCCTTATACCTATGCGGATAACCGGACATTGTTTGAGAAAATCCAAAAGGATGCGCAGGGAACTGCGGAAGAAGTGCTCGATGAGCTCCTCAAATTTGAGAAAGATATGAACAGGCAGAGGCTTCGCAGCGCATTGCTGGAAACATATGCAAAAGCCAGCATGGTGAAAAAGGAGCCAGTGCAGATAACAGATGGAATGGAGAGCTATAAGAGGATTCAGCCCAAGGTCGGAAGGAACGACCCGTGTCCCTGCGGCAGCGGAAAAAAATATAAAAAATGCTGCGGAAGGTAAAGTGAATTTATCGAAATAGTAGCTCTATTTAAGCCCTTTGTTGAGAAAACGACGTTGGCGAACGGTGGTCTGAATGCAGAGGCAGCTGCATATTCTGGATAGAGGATTTGCCTATAAGGCAAAGCAGAGAGGATGGAATTTCTGTGAATCTGATCTGGGGAGCAATGCTTCTTACTGGAATTATTTATGGTATGCTGACCGGGCAGGCGGATGCGGTCTCGGGCGCAGTGCTGGACTCTGCAAAGGAGGCAGTTACCCTGTGTGTCACAATGCTTGGCGTGCTTGCGCTATGGATGGGGCTGATGGAGATTGCAAAGGATGCCGGGCTGATCCGCGCAGCATCACGGAAAATCCAGCCGCTGATCCGCTTCCTGTTTCCTGGTATACCTGCAGGGCATCCAGCGGGGGAGCAGATCACCTTGAATTTTATTGCGAATATACTCGGCCTCGGCTGGGCGGCGACGCCTGCGGGACTTAAGGCGATGGAGGAGCTGGCGAAGCTGGAGGGGGAGCGGCGGGAGAAAGATGTGACTGGCGCACAGGGATTGAGACAGTCTGGGGTTACGTCAGGGAGTGGGCTGGCTGAAGGGCAGGAAGCAGGGCAGCGCGGAGTTGAGCGGGAAGTAGCTGATGCACCGGAATCAGGACAGGTCAAAACGGTTTCAGCGAGAGTACACTGTGCGCAGAGTATAGAGACGGAGGCTGGCAGTGCGGCAGAGCAAAGGGTGTGGAAGCGTCCAGGTTCTGGAGCAGAACAGAGCATGCAGAAACGGAAACGGCTAGGAGGTATAAAAGCCATGCCTCGCGGCGTTGCCAGCAACGAGATGTGCACATTTTTGATCCTGAACATCTCATCTTTGCAGCTCATTCCGGTAAATGTCATCGCCTACCGGAGCCAGTATGGGAGCGTGAATCCCACAGCGATCGTGGGACCGGGACTTCTGGCGACGGCAGTGAGCACGGGTGTGGCGATTGTGTTTTGCAAGTTGATGGATAAAAGGAAGCGGAGGGCGTGAGGCTCTCCTCTTTTATTACATACAAGGTTGTAGAAAAATATCAAAGGATGGCAAGGGTTAAGATTGGAAGTTTGGGAAAACCCGAGAATTTTTTTAAAGTTTTTGTAAGATTGTATATTCTTTTTTCGTCTTACATTATATAATAAGAACGATATAGATTTATGCATTTCAAATCACTCCAGAGGAGGAATCATATGAATGATGACCAAATCATCAGACTTTATTGGGATCGAAATGAGTCCGCTATTACTGAAACAAAAAACAAGTATGGATCCTATTGTTTTTCGATAGCTTATAGTATACTTTCGAACAGGGAGGATTCTGAAGAATGTTTAAATGACACCTGGCTAAAAACGTGGAACACGATTCCGCCTCAAAGACCGAGTCATCTTCGTTTATTTCTTGCACGAATAATCAGAAACACTGCATTTGATAAATTTAGATCCAATACAGCATTGAAGCGTAAAAACAGTGAGGTTTCTATTATTCTGGAAGAATTAAATGACTGTATGCCAGCCAGTGATAGTATAGAAGACTACATCACTGCAAAAGATTTGCAAGATACACTGAATCAATTTTTGCATTCATTGCCAAGACGCGATTGTAATATCTTTTTGCTGCGATATTTTTATGGAGACTCTGTGAAACATATTGCGCTGGAATACAATATGACGGAAAGTAATATCTCGACAGTTCTTTTCAGAATAAGAAAAAAACTAAAGAATCACCTGGAAGGAGAGGATTGCATCATATGAATAATCTACAACTTTTTGAAGCGATTGGTTTCGTTGATGACGAGCTGTTAAAACAATGCGAGAGAAAAGAGAATCGGAAAAAATACAGATGGAGTTTCCTTGTTGCATGTATAACATTGCCAGTTATGATTGCTGCTTGTTTTATCGACAAAGGTATGATCAGACCAAAATCCAGCGTGCAGGACAGGAAGATAAGCCAGGAGCTTTTATCATGCTTCATACAAATTAATCAGATTAACGCAGATGGATTTAGCGGAACAATGATAGGCGGCGTTCCGGATAATGTAATGAATGAGAATGAAAATATCTATGTATCTTTTAGCACTGATACGAGTTTTGTACATAGTGAAGGAAACAAGCTAGAGAATAATCCCCTGGATATAAAAGAGTGGAATAAACAGCCGGGAGACATTGTAGTTGTTTCATTTAACACATATACGCCGGAAAGAATATATGCTGTTCAAGTATCCGAGACAATCAATGATTTAGTTTATAGAAATATTGAAAATAGTTTTAATGTTATTATATCAGATACAGAAAAAGCTATACTGTATTGGAACGAGAAGATTACAATCAGTCCATCGAGTGCGATCTATCTATACAATGTAAATGAACAAAAATTGTGTAATATTACAGACGCATGCGAAAAAGGAAAAGAAATTCCACTTGAAATGACAGGTACCTACATTGTTCTGGAAAGTATAGAAAATGATTTCGTTGTTCTCTCGGAGAATTATTATAATGTAAAAACTATTTTTGTTTCTAATGATGAAAATAGTATTAAGTATCTTGGTGATGCCATTGGACATTAGTAGATAATCAAAGCTACAATTCAGTACTAAGTGTGTGGAATCGGACTGCATCTGGGGCGGAATGCGATTGCAGTGCTGAAGAAGGAACGTATCGCGGAAATAAGGGCGGATCACTGTCATAACAAGCGCATGCTTTGTTACCGGCAGTGGAAAGAGGGACAGATCTCAAAGAAAGAATACCTCTGGTCCCGGGATGCCCTGGCAAAACAGGAGGAGGAAGCCCGGGAGCAATTGGCCAGCGTAGACCGCAGAGTCCATGAGATGGAAAGCAGAAGTGGCGAAGACCTGCCGAGATATGAGACACTCCAGGAACTAACAAAAGAAACGGTCGCGCTGCTGATCGAAAGAGTCGAAACGTATGCGGAGAACAAGGTGGAGATAAGCTTGAAGTTCAAGAGTGAATTTTGTAACTGCTGAGGAGAAACGATCAGCAAATGCCCAGCGCTGGCATATTCTGGAAACGCAGGCAAAAAATTTATGGGAATTCTATTGTAAACCGAAGTGGTTTTCCGTATAATCAGAGTATAGTAGGGACAGTTGATGCGCTGTTCTGCTATGGATTCCAGAGAGCGGGGTGATAAAAATGCAGGAAGATGGAAAGCAGTCGCAGGAAGTTATGGCGAAACGTACTGCCAAAAACAGTGTGTTTTTAGACCTTTTTCGAAACAAAAGCTATTTGCTGGAGCTGTATAAAACACTTCACCCGGAAGACAGTTCAGCAACAGAGGACTCACTAACCGATGTAACGATCACAAATATACTGACCGATAATCTGTACAATGATCTGGGCTTCATCGTCAATAACAGGTTAATGATACTTGTCGAAGCACAGACTACATGGACGGTCAATATCCTGGTCAGAATTCTGCTGTATCTGGCGCATAGCTATCACGAATATTTTCAGCGCACCAGGCAGGACTATTACAAGAGCAAAAAAGTAAAGATGCCGAAACCTGAATTGTATGTGATATATACAGGCAATAAAGGCAAAAAACCTGACAGAATCGCACTGTCAGAGGAATTTTTCGAGTGTGCGGATATAGATATTGAAGTCAAAGCCAGAGTGATCTATGAGAGCGATACGGATGATATTATTAATCAATATATCATTTTCTGCAAGGTATTCAATGAGCAGACAAAGCGTTACGGGATGACGAGGAAAGCGGTTACGGAAACGATCCGCATATGCATGGACCGGAATGTTTTAAGGAGGTATCTGGCACAAAGAGAGAAGGAGGTTGTGACGATCATGATGAGTTTATTTGATGAAGAGGAGATATTGAAATCATATATTAGAAGTGAAAGGCAGGATGAAGCAAGAGAAACGGCGGAAAGGTTGATAAAAAAAGGAAAAATGACGCTGGAAGATATTGCGGATTGTGTGCCGTCGTTGTCCCTGGATGAATTAAGGGAGATTGAAGCTGAGGTAATGCAGTTGGCTTAGCCAGTGATAGCGAAAGGTCAGCAAACGGAATCAATTTTTTTTAGTCCTATCTTGACAGCATCTAATATTTTAGGCCTAGGCTGGGCGGCGACGCCGGCGGGCTTGAAGGCGATGGAGGAGCTTGCGAAGCTGGAGGAGGAGCGGCGGGAGGAAGATGCGACGAGCGCACAGATGCCTAGATCGTTTGAAACTTCTTCAGAGCGGGAATGGAAAGTGACTAATGCACAGGAATTGAGGCAGTCCGGGGCTACTTCGGAGAGAGAGCGAAAAGTAGCGGGTTGTGCCAAAAAGAACATGAGGAAGCGGAAGGGTTCAGGAGGTATAAAAGCCATGCCTAGTAGCGTTGCCAGCAACGAGATGTGCACATTTCTGATCCTGAACATCTCCTCTCTGCAGCTCATCCCAGTAAATGTCATCGCCTACCGGAGCCAGTACGGGAGCGTGAACCCTACGGCGATCGTAGGCCTTGGTCTTCTGGCGACGGCAGTGAGCACGGGCATGGCGATTGTATTTTGTAAGGTGATGGGATAAAAGGAAGCGGAGGGCGTGAGGCTCTCCTCTTTGTCCTTTTATAGGGAAATTGTGATAGATTAAAGGCGAACTGGGAGAAGCTATCTTGATAATTTAAAGAGGAAGTGGTAAAGTAAAGACGATTGAGTTTGGAAGGATAGCAAATTTAGTAAAAGGCTTGATAGTAGATATTGTTTAGAGGAATACATGCATACAGCAAATCGGATTCCGGAAACAGTAGAAAATTGTTGCGCAAGGTGATTCGTTTAAAACGCTGACTTATTTTTGTGGAAAAACTGCTAATCATATGGTAAAATCAGGGAACAGTGATAAAATATAACGAATGTATTATTTGAGTAAATAGTAGTAAGCGGTATGGTTCTTCCGTTATCTGGATATTATTATACAGAATGGAGGAATGCAGCATGAATGAAAGGGTAGAATACGTGAAAATACAGTGGATAGAATTTGAAAATTTGAAAACCGGCCTTAAAATTGAAAGGATATATTTCAATAAAGATGCAACTTTATTAGTGGGACTGTCTGGCGTAGGGAAAACCCAGATTCTTAATGCTGTGGAATATTCACTGAATCTTGCAGTTGATAAGGACGTAATTCTGCATCCCTATCGTGTTGGAATGGGGCTCTTTATTGACAATGACAGGTATGAATGGTTTTATGAAATTGGAGAGAATTGCAGGGATGATTTGATTATTAACGAAGAAGGAAAGTATGAATTTTTATCTGAAAAGCTTTTATGCAATGGAGAAGTTATTTTTGAAAGAAAAAATGGAAAAGTAAGCGTAATCGGTTATGATAAAGTCCCGCAACCCAAAAAAGATGAAAGCTTAATTTTGCAGTATTCAAATGATACAAATTTTGAAAAACTGATTTCCGGTATACGCAAGTTATATTCTGTCGAAATGGAATTGGCTGTTAGAGGTGGGATCAAGAGTGAGAGCTTTAGCCGATTAAAAGCTAAGGTGGCAGATACAATTGAAAATGAAGAAAATGTACAGTTTAAAGTATTTAGCCATCTTCCAGTGGCAATGAAATTGTATATTGCAAAAAAGTATTACAATGATTTGTATAGTAAGATTCTTAATGCTGTAAAAGAATTATTTATCGAAATTGAAGATATCGACGTAGAGGAAGACAGCATAAGAGAAATATATTTGGTGTCGATTCAGGTATATGGAAAAAAGCTGCTTCAGCATGACATCTCAAATGGAATGCTGAAAACCATATATTATATTGTTGAATTGTTTACGATGTCAGAAGACTCTCTGGTGTTGATTGATGAGTTTGAAAATGGACTGGGAGTGAATTGCATTGATTTACTTTCAGAGTTGATGCTATCAGAGAGGAAAGATCTTCAGTATATTATAACGAGCCACCATCCTAAGATTATTAATGCTATTGATAAGGATAAATGGAGAATTATTGATAGAAATAATTGGATTGTAAATAACAGCGACAGTTTGAGCTATGGAATCGGGAATAGTCAGCATGATGCCTATTTTAATTTGATTAACAGATGGGAGTTTGAGGGAAAAATATAAATGAATTTTTACTTTTTATTAGAAGATGAAAAATCTTTTCTAAAAGTACTGCCTTCGTGGCTGGAATATATGAATTTTGGTTATAGACGTGTTGCGGATATACAGCAGGTACAGGAGAATAATTACATTTTACAGAGTGGACAGGGGGTTACGCAATTAATCACTAAAGTGCTTTTTGACACGATAGATACCATCTTATTGAACCCTGGGAAAATTGATAAATTAGTAATAATTTTAGATGCAGAAGAATTAGAACTGGAAGCAAGAAGACAAATTGTATATAGACAAATAAATGAACATTACGAGGATGGAAGGATAAATTTTGATATAGTGGTATTAGTGTGCAATCACTGCTTTGAAACGTGGCTTTTGGGATGCCGTGGTTTATATCCAACAGGAGTAGTTGACCAGGCATCGGATTTCTATGCATATTATAAGTATTATAATATTGAAGAAAATGATCCGGAAGAAATGACACCATCAGAGGACAGTGAAGATACAATTGCAAAATATCATTTCCACTATTTGCATGAATTGTTGCGGTATAAGAAAATTAGATATTCTAAAAACAGACCGCAAAATGTAGCAACGGAGGGATATTTTAAAGGAATAGTCGAGAGAATAGATTCAACAGAACATATAAAATCATTTAAAACATTTTATGAATTTATCACCAGTGTAAAATTGCAATGATACGAATACGCTCATAGGTTGTTGCAGCAAGATTGTCGTTCGCTGGCATGCTTCTATTTTAGTCTAGTCGCTCTGATTTACTTTGGGAGCCGGGACTGTGCCTGGCTCCAATTTGTTGTTAAGACAGGGGGTAAAAGATATCAAATTTGAGCTTAATGTTGACTTAAAGAAAGAGAAATGTATCTCATATAAGGAGAAATAATATAGTTATGGAATATTCTATTGATAAAAGCGGTAACAGAGTTATATTGAATGTTTTGGCAAACGCAGATGAAAGCATGATTGGTTTACATATTAATAACAGTAAGATTCTTTCAATTAATTATTCTGATCTCTTGAGTTTAGTTCTGGCAACTTTGGGGGAGCGGGAACTGAACTATTTTGATTTAAGTCTTATTAAATATCATGCATTTCCTGTTTCACAGAAAAGCGGAGAAGAAGATAACCCTATAATTGTAATGGAAACTATTGGATCTATAGATTTCGAAGGCATTTTGGATGCATTAAAATTTTACAAAGCAGTGGATATTTTTTCATGCTATCTGCTTTCTTACCGATATGTTGATGAGAAAATTTATTGTGGTGGTATAGGAAAGGTTTTCCTTTATGAGCATGCAATTCAATGGCCAGATAAGCCATATTGTATGACAGAAGAGGATAAGGTGCATTTTAAACAATGGTTTAAAGAAAATGCGGAGATGATGTATGGAGAGCACAATGATAAGTTTACAAAAATGAAGAGTTTATACTTGAATTCTTATTGGATTGGAAATGTAGAGCAATCGTTTGTAATGCTATCAGTAATATTAGAAATGCTTATTGGCGCCACACAAGAAATGACTTATCGAATTAGTAGAAATGTTGGTGCGTTTCTTTCTACTAATAGTGTTGAAATGAGTGCTATTATTAAGCGTATAAAACGACTTTATAATGTTCGATCAAAATATGTTCATGAAGGGAAAAGTATTGTAAACGATGATCTTTACGATCTGAGAGAGATTGTAAGGAAAATCATTGTGCTTATGTTCGAAAAGGGTATGCATAAACCAGGGTTTGACTTTAAGCAGTTTTCTGATGAAATTAGTTTGGCTGGATATTAGAAAGTGCTCTTTGCTAGTATAAAGGCTGTTGATAGGTACCTGCAATGGCACAAAGAGAAAAGGAGGTTGTAACGATCATGATGAGCTTATTTGATGAAGAGGAGATCTTGAAATCATATATTAGAAGTGAAAGGCAGGATGAAGCAAGGGAAACGGCGGAAAGGATGATAAGAAAAGGAAAGCTGACGCTGGAAGAGATTGCGGACTATGTGCCGTCGTTGTCTCTGGATGAATTAAAAGAGATTGAAGTTGAGATGATGCAGTTGGCTTAGCCAGTGATAACGAAATATCAGTAAACGGAATCAAATTTTTTAAGTCCTATCTTGACAGCATCTAATATACTCGGCCTCGGCTGGGCGGCGACGCCGGCGGGCTTGAAGGCGATGGAGGAGCTGGCGAAGCTGGAGGGGGAGCGGCGGGAGAAAGATGCAGCTGTTGCACAGGGACTGGGACAGTCTGGAATTGATTTGGGGAGAAAGCAGAAAGTAGCTGATAGGGCAGAACAGAACGTGAGGAAGCGGAAGAGTACAGGAGGTATAAAAGCCATGCCTCGCGGCGTTGCCAGCAATGAGATGTGCACATTCCTGATCTTGAACATCTCCTCCCTGCAGCTTATTCCGGTAAGTGTCATCGCCTACCGGAGCCAGTACGGGAGTGTGAATCCCACAGCGATCGTAGGACCGGGACTTCTGGCGACGGCGGTGAGTACGGGTGTGGCGATTGTGTTTTGCAGGATGATGGATCGAAAGCGGAGAGCGTGAGGCTCTCTGCTTTTTGGATTATAAATAGAATGAGTGGTATATTCACCTGCAGTGTGGTACAATGAAAAGGTCAGAAATTTGTCTAAGAAAAGAATGGTTTCTGGGATCCGGGAAAGATGATATGGGCATGTACTGAGGACAGAGAAGGAGCGGATAAATGGATCATTTTATTTAGAAGATACAGAAACAGCTGCAGACAATGTCTGAGAAAGAAAAAGATGCATGGATTATTTCTCAGGCGAAAATTTCTCCGGAATGGCGGCAGGAGGATTTTTATAAGAGTATCTGCGGAGTGAAAAAGGTTATAGCGATGCCGGAAAGGCAAGAGATTGAAGATTTTTGTGAAAAAGTGCGTAATGGGGAGATTGCTGTGGAATACGAGACCCATTATGTAGAATTTGATGATTACGGGCATTTTCACGATGACTGGGAACATGAGTTTCATGATCCGGCTCATGCAATGATGTTTCTTTCTTCTATTGTCCGGGGTTGCCATGACCTGGTCATTTTGGGAGAATATGCGCAGGCCTATGAGATTCTGGATGAAGTGCTTGGACTGGAATTTGCCATAGAAGACCATCCGGACACAGACGATACCTGCGAAGATGAATTTCTTGACCTGCGTCGGGCTGTCCGGGAGGGGATATTGCCCATAGATACGGACAGGATACTTGCGGATTATATTACTGCGTGTAGAAATGCGGAAAATAATGCAGAAATTGCAGCAGATAAGATTGTTTCAGCATTGGAAATGGATTTATTCAGGGATTGCAAGCTGCGTGATTGTATCAGTATCGGTTCTGAGGAACCATTGCTTGCGCTTATAAAAAAGGTGCTGCAGGAAAGTCTGGCAAGAGCGGAAGCACAGTATTCAAAGAAATATTCAAAGAATAAATATTATCTGGGACAATATGAAGATCAGGAGTATCTGAAACGGATGAAAAGCCTGATCGACTATTTTGCCGGAATCGGAAAAGAGAAACCGAAAGAGTCATTTTTGAGGGGGACATGGTCGCAGATTCAATCATTGCTCAACAGGCTGAGCTATGAACCTTATATTGATGATCAATATGAAATCGAGGAAATCTGGAACATTGTCGCGGCCCTGATCAAGCGCGGTGGCTTTGAAAAGGAAGAGTGGGGAGTAAAGGCGGAGATCCTCAAAGAGATTTATGAGAATGATTTTTTTGATTATTACGGTGTTTCTGATCCCATGCAGGATCTGGCAGGCGCGATCTGTTCTACAAGAGAAGAAAATCTGCGACGAGCCAGGATTATGATGGATGCCGGAGGAGAATATCTTGGAGCGGATGCAGCAAAGTTATATCGAGAGCTTGGGGAAGAAGAAAAATGTGTGGAGTATTTTGAGAGTCATCTGGCGAAGAAGGAAGAGCCGTATGAAATTGTGATGAATTACTATGAGAAAACAGATCACAACAGAGCAGTGGAGATTGCAAGGCTTGCGATAGAAAAATGTAAAGAGAATCAGACTCCATTTTTTATCTTTCTTTTGCAGGATGCAAAAAATAAAGGAGACGAAGCTGGATTTAAGAAGCTATGGGTAAGCGCACATAGAAGGCGGGCGGTGAATGCTTCAGAGGTAGATGCGATATTTTCATGAAGAATAGTTGGAAGGTAACGGATGAAATTTCCATTTAGCGGATTCTGAATGTGGCAGCATGGATGGACGAAAATGAGTTGTGGATAAAGGTTTAGGAATACGGGATTAAGAAAAAGAGCGAACCGCGGGATAGCCTGCAGAAAGAATATGCGCAAAGAAAGGAGAGAGAGTAATGATTCAGAAGATAAAAGGAAAATGCAAATATTGTGGAAAAGAGTATACAGGGAGCTATATGGGCAGGCATCTGCTGGCCTGTAAGGAACGTCAAAGCCGTCTTATGGCGGAAAATGGGAGCAGGCAGTGTGGGTATTTTGTGCTGAAGATTTATCCAAAGTATGTGTTCAGGTACGATTACTGGCTGTTTATTGAGGTGAGGGAAGACGCTACCTTAAGGGATGTGGATTCTTTCCTGAGAGATATCTGGCTGGAGTGCTGCGGCCATCTGAGTGCATTTAATATCGGGGGTACGAGTTACGAGGTGATGCCGGATGAAGATAGCTTTTGGGGAGAACCTGCGAAGAGCATGAATTATAAGCTGAAGACAGTTCTGAGTAAGGGCATGACGATCGGATATGAGTATGATTTTGGCTCCACTACGGAGCTTATCCTGTCAGTGATCGATTATAGGATCGGAGGTCGGAGAAAGGAAAAACTGACCATCTTATCAAGAAACAATCCGCACGAAATGATCTGTGATGAATGTGGAAAGAAGCCTGCGGTAATGATTTGCCCTATGTGTATGTGGGAAGGGGAAGGACTTCTGTGTGAGGATTGCAGCGAGACACACAGCTGTGGGGAAGACATGCTGCTGGATGTATGCAATTCTCCGCGGATGGGGGTCTGCGGTTATGTAGGAAGTGATATCTACCCGGATCAATTTGTGCCGGATACAGAGAAAGAAGACTGATACATAATACATTTTGACAGGACTGTTTGTCTCCAATAGGATCGTATTTGCTGACCTTTGAGCGGCTGGGAAGCTTTATTCCCGCGAGCAACGAGCCAAGTAGCCATGCTTGCATGGATATTTGGCGACTGCCGCGAGGGTCAAATACCCCGCTGCTCTGCAGCGCTCAAGCTTGATACCCCGTTGCTTGCAGCGGGGTCTTTGATTCCTGCGGGCAACGAGTCAGGTAGCTATGCTTGCATGGATAGTTGGCGGTGCTGTGTGTTAGTGGCACACGCTTAGCGCCGACCGAAGCGGAGCGTAGACCAGATACCCCTCTGTTTTGCAGCGCTGCAAGCTTGATACCCTGTTGCTTGCAGCGGGGGCTTTGACTTTTGGAAAAAATCAGGGAGCTTAAAATTGCTGGCTGCGAAAGAAGCAGTAGATAGTGATAAGAAGAACTGTAAGATTGTGTTGGAGGAACAGAAGAAGGAAAACGAAACAGGGAAACTGATAGGTTAAGAGCTGATGCTGCAGGCCGGGGAGCATTTTAGTGTTTCTGCTTCCCCGGCTTGATTGCTGTTTCTCTTGTGGTGATTTTCATGCGGCCATCCTCCTGGGTCCATTTTACGGAGATGGTTTTGTCTTCTGTCTGGATCGAACCTTCCGCCCACGCAAGCGAGGAAATGCTGGCGGGAGCGATGAAATAGTCCCTGAAGCCGCAGGTATTCTTTTGCTGCCGGATTCCAAGAATCTCGCGAAACAGCAGCTTTACGACACTGCCAAACATCGGATGATTGTGCGATCCGGTCCCTTCCCAGGTCTCCCATAGTGTGGTTGCGCCGGATTGCATCATGTGCGCAAAGGAGACCGGGCTGGTGTTTGTCAGAAGGCGGAGAGCGAGATCGGCTTCTCCTTGCTGAAAAAGCTGCTCCAGAAGTATGGGGGTGCCAAAGATTCCGGTATCCATTCTTCCGAGCGTCCGGTATTTGTCAATCAGGTTTTGGGCAGTCTGAGGAGTGCCAAGGCCGAGGTTTAATGCAAACGCGTTTGCAGCGCCAACTCCGCTGCAAAAATCACCGGTTTCTGCGTTGAAATAAGTACGGATGACGGCATCCGTAGACTCTTTGATCCGTTCGTCTGCCCATGCGGGCGTTGTCAGATGGAGAATTTCCGCAATTTCTTTTAGTTCTATCAGCCCCTGTAGATAAAAGCAGGTGTTAACAAATGCTTCCGGGATTGTCTGTGTTTCCGATGCGGGGGCACACCATTCTCCGAGACACCAGCCTCCTTCTTCCTCGCGCACGACAAGGCCGTTTTTACAGCGCGAATGCATGTAGTCCAGCCAGCGCACAATTGCCGGATATCCTTTCTGCAGCAGGCTGGGATCCCCGTAGACTCTGTAATAATTGACGGGAATCACGTAAACGGCGCAGCCCCATCCTCCGGGACCGCCGCCTCCGCCTAGAAACGGTGCGGTATGAGGAATGTGCCCGGTATCCTTTCCCTGGCTGTCCAGGATATCCTGATACCACTTCTCGTAGAGCTGTTTCGTGCCAAGCGTGAGCATCGCTGTCTCGCTGGTGAGCTGGCCGTCGCCGGTATAGCCCAGCCGCTCCCGGTGAGGGCAGTCGGTCGGGATACAGTTGTGGTAATTGTCAAGCTGCGTTCGGATGTAGGCGTCATAGAGCCAGTTTAGTACGGGATCAGAACACCGGAAAGTTGAAGTCACGGAAATATCGTTGCAGACAACCGAGACGGATGCCGCTTCTCCGGGCCCCTCCACTTCAAAATACCGGAATGCGTGCCAGCAGAACTTAGGATGAACAATGGCGGGAGTCCCATCGCAGATATATTGATCCTCCTGCACCTGAACATCACCGCCGGCGGATTGAAAATCCAGGTCGTACTTTTTTTCGTCGAGCTCTTCACTGTACCGGACGCGGACGCTTTCGCCGCTTTTGCCTGCACAGCGGATGGATGCCCAGCCTGCGATATTTTCCCCGCAGTCATAGAGCTTTCTTGATTCCTCTTCTTTTAATAACACCGGATGGATGGTGCGCAGCACCTTATCCGCAGGACATTGCTGCTTGACAAGCTGTGATTCCGGAGCGTGTGACGGCCGGGCGGGTTTCCATCCTGAGAGATCGGCAGCGGCAGTGCACCAGTCTTTCTGCCGGAGACGAAGATCGTGCCGCTCGCCGAAAAAGAGATTGTTTCCGATCAGCTCGCTGGGGTGCCAGAGTGTTTCGGAATCACTTTCGAGGAACCGCTTTGTTCCGTCAGGCTGGATGATTGTGAGCTCGTACCGGAGCTTTGGAAAACCAAAAACGAAATGTCCCTCATCGAGCCGTCTGGTCTGATGATACCAGCCATTGCCAAGCTGAAAGCCGAGGACATTTTCACCGGTGCCAAGATATTGCAGAATGTCAAAGTCGAGGTACAGGGTGCGGTAGGAGGAACGCTCCTCCCAGACCGGATAGGTGGTATCGTTCCCGAGGATGGAAGAGTAATTTGTTGCTGCAGGCATAAATTCCTGGTCTCCGATCCGCTTTCCATTTACATAAAACTGAAAGTATCCCAATCCACAGATCTCGATCTGAGCCGAGAGAGGCATCTGCTCCAGAAAAAAGTTTCTTCGAAAAAGAGGCGATTCACACAGGTTGTCGCCCTGAATCCAATGTATATTTCTCATATCAGCCACCTTTAGAAAGAAGAACACGGAGAAAATTTAAGTCGCTCAGCCGTGCCTTTTATGAAATAAAAACATATATTAAAATATATAATATTCTTGAAAGAAAGACAACACCTTTTTAAAGAAAAGAAAAAATACTGGAATAATGCATAAATTTTGCTTTGAAGAAATGAAATAATTGGAAATAATATTGAAAAATGGATGCGGATTATTTTGGTATTGACAAAACAGCCGGAATGTGGCTTTATAGAGATATGATTTTATTATATAATAATATATATAATATATGGAAGCGTTGCCGGATTTATTTCCGTGAGCAACGAGCCAGGCAGCTTGCTACCCGCTACACTGCAGCACTGCCAGCTTGATACCCGTCGCTTACAGCGGGGGCTTTGATTAAATGATAAGCGGGGAAACAGCAACCTCCACACAGCCACAGATGGCTGCGGGTATTTATGCAAAAATTCGATGCTTTTGGGGAAAGGAGAAGAAGATGGAGAAGTTTTCATTTAGCAAAAATGCCAGACTGATGGGACGCTTTGACTGCCGGGAGCCGGAAAAGCCGGTGGCAGCCTGGGTGAACAGCGCGGTTTTTCTTACGTTTGAGGGAGAGGAACTATGGATGCGTGCCGAAGACTCGGATGGGCAGGATTATGTTGAGATTATCCTGGATGGCATCGCGCGCAACTGGATTGGCCTGGAAAAAGGGACCCATGATTACCGGATAGAAGCAAACGTCCCGGAGGGGATTCATACGCTGGAAATCCATAAGAAAACAGAGCTTCTGATGGGGCGGATCACATTTCTTGATTTCTATCTGCCGAAGGGAGGGCGTTTCCTGGAGCCACCCAGGGGCAACAGCCTGAAGCTGGAGTATTTTGGGGATTCCATCACGAATGGATGCGGGATTGGCCATCCGCATGAGGCGGAGCACACGCCGAGCCTGGACAATGGCTATATGTCTTATGCGGCTCTGAGTGCGCGTATGCTTTCGGCGGACTATCATACTATAGCGATTTCCGGGATCGGCGTGCTGCAGGATGCCATGGGCAATATCAACGGACTGCCGGTACATTTTCATGGTGTTCAGGGGTATGGGACACCGGACTGGGATTTCTCGCAGTATATTGCGGATGGAGTGATCATCAATCTGGGACAGAACGATTATTCAACTCCCATTTCGGATGACCGGTATGTGGAAGAATATGTTGCTTTTATCGAAGATATTTTGCGGCAGTATCCGAATGCGTATGTGTTCTGCTGCGTCGGCACGATGAATGACAATTATCTGCCCAGCGTGCAGTGGGTAACGGAGCATTTCCGGAATGCAGGCAATGAAAAGGTATTTCTTGTAGATCTGGGACTGATTCTGCCGGAGGTGGAAGGCTGGGGAAGCGGCGCTCACCCGGGATACCAGACACATTACCGCATGGCGCAGGATCTTGCGGCATTTATTTCTGAGAAGACAGGATGGCCCTTGAGAAAGAGGCCGGGAAGAACAGGGAGGTAATGGAATGAAGAGAGTATTGCTTTTGGGAGATTCTATCCGGATGGGGTATGATAAGAAAGTTCGGGAGATTCTGAAGGGCGAGTATGAGGTGGTTTTTTCGGAGGAAGATAACGGCCGGTTCGCGGCGTATACACTCTGGCAGGCAAACCAGTTTTTCAAAAACTGCGGCCCCTTTGACCTGGTTCACTGGAATAATGGCTATTGGGATATGAATATTGAAGCGCCTATGACAGAACCGATTCATCCGGTGGAGGAATATGTGAATTTTTTGAAGAGGATTATCCGGCTGATCCGGCAAAATGGGGCAAAGATTGTTTTCGCGACGACCACACCGATTTATCAGGCAGGAGGAGCGATGGATCATACAGGGACATCCGGTTTCCTGCAGTATGACAATGACTGGGTGGTGAAATATAATGAAGCGGCGTGCAGGCTCATGAAGGAAGAGCATATACCGGTGAATGATCTGTATGCTCTGTGCCTGGAAGGACCGAAGTATTATAAGTGTGAGGACATGCTTCATCTGACGGAGGAGGGCTACTGGAAGATTGCCGGACAGACGGCGGACTGTATCCGCAGAATGTTACCTTCGGTGTGAGTGCGGGGGGCAAGCCTGTAACGCAAATCATAAGTGCGAAACTAAGATCCCAGAAGGCTTTCTGGGATCTTAGAGCGTGTTTGGAAAATGCTTTCTGCCAGATGTGTATCACAATGAGTGGGAGATTTCTGCCGAATGAGGGCTGTGCAGCGGGCTGCGTCAACTGAATTTGGCAAAAATCTCCCGCAAAGTGGGGCGTGCAGATGGCAGAAATGATTTTTCAAACACGCTCTAGTATTTATAGACGAATGATTGAGAGCTGAAGCTTTCCGGACGCACTGCGCGATCTGGTGGCTGAGCTGTAACGAACGGAGACCTGGCGCGCAGGCCTCCGCTGCTGTGCTCTGCTGCAAGCGGGATATCCACTGGCGGAAACGCCTCTGCTTTCTACACTGCCTCAGTGACGGCGACCGCTACTTTGGAATCCGCCGTGCCATAGTAGAGGAAATACCTTCCGCGGAAATGAACCATGCCCTCCAGAAAACAGGTGGGCATCACCTGACCCTCGAGTTCGAAGGGCTCAGAGGGGCTGATGAACGGCCTTGTGGTTCGTGAAATCACACATGCAGGATTTTGAGGGTCGAGCA
Source organism: Lachnospiraceae bacterium UBA7160 (assembly GCA_002491565.1). Lineage (GTDB taxonomy): Bacteria > Bacillota > Clostridia > Lachnospirales > Lachnospiraceae > Choladousia. The sequence continues at coordinate 47,300 of DKWE01000004.1, forward strand.
GAAGCTGTCCTCCTGCGTACAGTGTGTCGTGCCCGCCCAAATGGTCTGGATTGTTTCCCTTTCCATTATAGAGAAGGACGATACCGCTCTTGGTCAGAACGGCCTGCGGGCCGGGCTCGCACAGATGCTCGTCATAATTTCCTTTCCGGGGAAGAATGACCGGGAGCAGTACGCGCGTCAGAGAAGGATCACCGGCGCGGCTGTCATCCCTTAAGGAATAGGTGTGCGCCGGGTCAGAACCGTCAGCGGTATATTCGAGCGGAGTCCAGTGGATGAGATCCTCGGAAGTGGCGGCGTAGATATTGCTTTCGCCCCAGTACATCCAGTAAGTTCCCTGCAGCCTGACAGGATAAAAGTGATCTTCGCTTTGTCTGCATACCACCGCGCCGGACTTTGACCAGAGTCCGGCGTATTTTCCGTTCTGTGCATCCCGGAACAGGGGACCGTGCTTTTTCCAGTGAATAAGGTCGGTGCTTTCCGCGCAGCAAAGAAGCGCGATGGTTCCGTTGAAAGCGGTGTAATATAAGAAATATCTCCCATCCTCTGTTTCGATAATGCGCGGGTCCTCGCAGCCTCCTTCCCATTCAAGAGAAGAAAAGTCATCCTGATCCGGAAACAGGACCGGTTCGGGACAGGTAGTAAAATGAAGCCCATCGCTGCTGACGGCCAGTCCGATGCGGGAGGTGCCGGCATACTTTCCGACACGATCCTCTGCGCGATACAGGAGCCAGACCTGACCGTCTTTGACAACGGCAGCAGGGTTAAATACATCCTTGGCTTCCCAGGCTACGTTTTCCTGTCTGACCGGACAGAAAAAGGATGAGGTTTCACAGGGGATAAGACAGGGATTTGCCTCAGCAGCCTTCTGAAAGGGGCCAAGCATCCAGGAATATTCGGAATTCATGGTAAAGTTCCTCCTTTTTGTATTAATATAAATGATCATATAAGAATATCCGTTATAAGTCAATACAACATGAATAAAAAACAATATTTATTACATATATTGACAAAATAAAACATATGTAATATGATAATAAAAAATACTTATATAAGGAAATAAATGTAAGATATCTGCTAAAATAAGGTAAAAATCTAAAACCAGGAGAGGAAAAATCATATGAAGTTCAGAGCGGATCAGAATAACTGCAAGCTGATTGGCAGGACCCTGTCTCAAAACGATATCTTATGGTGCGGCCCTTCCGGGTCGGGAATTGCTTTCCGCGCAGAGGCAAAGCGGCTGGCAATCCGGCTTGCCGGAGATGGGAATGTGGATGGAGATAACACAGAAGGCCCGGCCAGAATTGGAGTGTTTGTGAACGGAGAGAGAGTGGCAGACATGGTTATGACGAAGCCGGACTGCAGGATTTTGGTATGGGAAGAGGAAGCTGTCCGGACAGCCGATGTGGAAGTGCTTAAGCTTTCGGAATGTGCGATGTCTGTCATCGGTATTGCTGCCATAGAGACAGAGGAGAGCGGAAGGATTGTTCCACAGGAGCCAAGGCCGCACCGGATTGAATTTATCGGGGATTCCATTACCTGTGGGTTCGGAGTGGATCTGGAAAAGCCGGATACGGAATTTGATACCAGGACGGAGGACTTCACCAAAACCTATGCATATAAGACCGCAAGGCTGCTGGATGCGGATTACAGTGTCGTTGCATATAGCGGATACGGCGTTCTCTCCGGCTTTACGGATAATGGGACCAGAAATACGCTCGGGATTTTGCCGCCGCTGTATGACAAGACCGGGTTTTCTTACAGCCAGATCGGGGATAAGAGGCTGGAAGAGGCAGAGTGGGAGTTTGACAGATTCCGACCGCAGGCGATCGTGATCAACCTGGGGACCAATGACGCCAGTTACTGCGGGATGGACGAGGAGAAGCAGAAGGAATTTCAAAAGCTTTATGCAGAGTTCCTCAGGCATGTCCGTATAAAAAACCCGGATTCCTGCATATTAGGGGTAGTGGGAACGATGGGAACGGGAATGTGCCGTGCGGTAGCGGAAGCGGTGGAGCAGTATCGTGCAGAGACGGGAGATCTGCGCGTGGACGCGCTGGCTTTGCCGGAGCAGCTGCCGGAGGATGGACTGGTGACAGGGAATCATCCGACAGAAAGGACTCATGAGAAGGTGGCGCGGCTGATTGCCGGCAGGCTCAAAACATGGCAGCCGGAAGAGAGAAGCGGTTGTACGCGGGCGGCGGTGTGAGAGCGTGAAAGGGCCTGTTGAGCCGGGTGAGTATACTGGCAGAGTGCCGGATAAATCACAGATTAAATGGAAAAGAACGAAAAAAGATTGCAATATCGTATAAACAAAAACATAATAGATAATTTAAAATATACATTTTTCCGGGGAAAATGCAAAATTAAGCCGGAAACACAGGAAAAAATGCTTGACAGGGCAAATGTCTGGTGCTAATATAAAGTATAGAATAAAACAAAATAAAGCATATTTAATAAAAAGAAAAAAGTATAATAATAAAACAGCCAAAAGGAGGATGCGACAATGAAAACGGCAAATGGATTGACAGATGATTCAGCTGCTGTAAGGAGCAGAAGGAGGATCAAAGCCATATCGGTGAAAACATTGGTATATGTACTTTTGATCGCGCTGGGTACTTTGTTTTTCATTCCGTTTCTGTGGATGATCATGACTTCCCTGAAAGGGAATATGGAAATCATAAAGCAGAACTTTTTCCCGAAGAAGCTTGTATTTGAAAACTATCCGAAGTCTCTGACGACAATGCCGTTTTTGCTGTATGCGCGTAATACCCTGATCATAACGGGACTCAACATGATCGGGACCGTATTTTCCGCATCCCTGGTGGCATACGCGTTTGCAAAGCTTCGCTGGAAAGGAAGAGATATCTGGTTCATTATTATGCTGGCGACTATGATGCTGCCGGGCCAGGTTACGCAGATTCCTCTGTTTGTACTTTACAAAAGGCTGGGATGGCTCAACACGTATCTGCCGCTGATTGTAGGCTCCTTTTTTGGAGGCGGCGCCTTTAATATTTTCCTTCTGCGCCAGTTTTTCTGTACGCTGCCCAATGAACTGTCGGAGGCGGCGCGTGTGGATGGGTGCTCGGAGCTGGGGATTTTCATGAAGATCGTGCTGCCGTTGTGTAAGCCGGCGCTTGCAACGATCGCGATATTCTCTTTCATGGGTTCCTGGAATGACTTCTTTGGACCGCTCATTTACCTGACGGAACCGAAAAAATACACGATTGCGCTGGGACTCCGCGCTTTTCAGGGGTATTCCGGTGTTCAGTGGAATCTGCTGATGGCTGCATCGGTAGTGACGGCGATTCCGACGCTGATCCTGTTTTTCTGCTTCCAGAATTATTTTGTAAAGGGAATTACTCTGACAGGAATTAAAGGATAGACGGATAGTTACTATAAAATCAATTCAGCGCTTGCTGGATTATGATAAATTAAAATACAAAGAAAAGGAGAAGAGTATTATGTTAAACAAGAGAATGACTTCCCTGTTTTTGGCGGGGGCAATGGTTCTGTCAACAGCTATGGCAGGCTGCAACGCGGCAGAGGTAAAGGCGGAAGGGGAGAAGACTACGATCACTTACTGGCATATTTTCCCTGAGGGAGATGCGTTCAAGCCGGTGCATGATGAACTGATCAAGCGGTTCAATGAATCTCAGGATGAGATTTATGTAGAAGATCTGGGAATCAGCTTCTTTGATTTCCTGTCCAAGATGGACACCGCAATCCCGGCGGGGACAGGCCCGGATGTGGCATTTATGGATCTGACGGACAGCCTTCGCCGTGCAGAGGCAGGCGTGATTGTGAACCTGACTCCATATATCGAACGGGATGGTGTGGACATGAACCAGTTCTACAGCTGGACGCATGACGCAGGCACCTATAATGGCGACTGGTATGGACTCCCGTATTCCGGCGGCGGACGGTTCCTCGTGTATAATAAGGATATGTTTGAAGAGGCGGGACTTGATCCGGAGCAGCCGCCTAAGACACTGGCTGAGCTGGAAGAATATGCGGATAAGCTGACAAAGCTCACGGACGACGGCGAGATCGAGGTGCTCGGCTTCCATCCGTCTCTTGGAAATGTTTCCTTCCGGGATTATGTTCTGAACCGCGGCGATGTCTTCTTTGATGAGGCGCACACCCCGCTCATCAACAGCCCGGAGAATGTGGAGACGCTGGAGTGGTACGTGAATATGACCAATAAATATGGAGCAAAGCAGGTACAGTCTCTGAAAGCAGCGTCCAGCACGACAGGGATTGATCCGTTCCTGGCAGGATTTGTGGCTATGGAAGTAAATGTTGTGGACTTTTACAAGAAGTTATCGGAAAGCGATATCAACTATGGGGTAGCGCCGATGCCTGGCATTAACGAAGGAGAGTACGCAACACAGGGCGGTTCCTTTGACCTTGAAATCTTTGATCATGGCGATCAGGATAAGATCGAAGCAGCATGGGAATTCCTGAAGTTTATGACCGGAGAGGAATCGCAGCAGTACTGGGCAGTTGAAAATAAATGGCCGTCAACGAATCAGAAGGCAATGGAGAGCAGCGAAGAAATCAAGAGTGATCCGGTATGGCAGGTCATTCTGGAGACGATGGAGGCGACAAAGGTGACAAAGTATGAAAGCACCGCTCCAAACTGGTGGAATCTGCTTGCTCCGGAACTGGAAGCAGCACAGCTGGAGCAGAAGACTCCTCAGCAGGCGCTGGATGACGCACAGAGTGCGATAGAAACTGCTATCGAGAATAATGAAGCCCTGAATTAAAGTGATTTTGCAGCGGCCGGGGCGATCAAATCCCCGGCCATCTGCAGCAGAAGAAAGGAATCGCCAAGATGAGCAGCAATAAAAAAGGACAGAGCACAAAGATAAAAAGGCGCGAAAATCTGACAGGATACGCATTTGCGTCGCCGTGGCTGTTGGGCTTTCTCGTATTTACGCTATACCCGATGTGTTCCTCTCTTTATTACAGCTTCACAAACTATAATACGATGAAGGCGCCGAAGTGGGTCGGGCTGCGTAATTACATTATCATCTTCACATCGGATCCGCTGTTCTGGAAAAGTCTCTGGAATACGATCTATTATGCGGTGCTGAGCGTGCCGCTTGGAATCGCGGCGGGCGTGCTGATTGCGCTGCTGCTGAACCAGAAGGTAAAGGGAATGCGCTTCTTCCGGACGATCTTTTACCTGCCTACGGTAGTCTCTTCCGTAGCGGTTTCTCTTCTGTGGATGTGGATCCTGGAGCCGAACTTTGGTCTGCTGAATAATTTCCTGAAAAATTTTGGGATCATCGGGCCTGGCTGGTTGACTGATCCGGCATGGTCCAAAAATTCGCTGATTCTGATGAGCCTCTGGACGGTAGGAGGCGGGATGCTGATTTATCTTGCAGCGCTTCAGGATGTTCCGGAGTCCTTATATGAAGCAGCGACGATTGACGGTGCGGGTGCATTTACAAAATTTTTCAAGATTACGCTGCCGATGATCACGCCGACTCTGTTTTACAATCTGATCACAGGAATTATCGGCGGCTTGCAGGTGTTCAGCCAGGCGTTTATTATGACCAACGGCGGTCCCTCTTATTCTACGTACTTTTACGGCTATCATCTTTACAACAAGGCTTTTACAGAATACCAGATGGGATATGCCTCTGCGCTGGCGTGGATTTTGCTGGTGATGACGCTGGGTCTTTCCCTGATCGTGTTCAAGACAAGCAACAAGTGGGTTTATTACGAAGGAAAATAGAACAGGGAAGTGTCTTAGGAAAGGCATGACTGGCAGAACAGTAGAAATGTCCGCATTATCTTCAGGATGATGTGGACATTTTTGGAAGGAGATTTGCAATGACGAAAAGCAGAAACAGGAAGGAAAAGCTTTATTTTGTAGATGGCTATCACGGCGGCGTGGAAGGGCATATGCCGGACGGCTCGTTTGAAGACATTCTGGATGCGCTGGAGCGGTATCCCGAGTGGAAGGTGAGCTTTGAGATTGAGCCGGAGAGCTGGAATGAGCTGAAAAGAAAAGACTATCCGGCCTATCGGAGACTGAAGGAGTTTGTGGAGTCCGAGGAATCCGCGAGTCGGGTGGAATTTATTAGCGGCGCGTATGGCCAGCCTTTTTGCTGGGCGATTAACGGAGAGAGCAATGTCAGGCAGCTGTGCCGGGGAATTGCGGAAATCAAAAAGCATTTTCATGTCGAGATTGATACCTATGCGGTTCAGGAGCCATGCTTTACTTCTGCGCTTCCGCAGATCTGCCTGAAATTGGGATACCGGAGGATGAGCCTGAAAAATCCGACCGCCTGGGGCGGCTATATGGGAAAACTGAAAGGGAATATTGTAAGGCTGTATTCTGCAGATGGTTCCTCTCTTCCGGCCGTTCCCAGATATGAATGTGAGGAGACGGTCAGCTGCAGCGCAACGGAAGGAGCCGGCTATGATTTTGCGTCGATCGACGGCTTTGCTTCCAAATGTGCGGAACATGGGATCAAACACCCGCTGGGCATGTGCCTGCAGGATCTGGGCTGGAGCGCGCATCCGATGGCTTATGATTCTGTCTCGGAATATGTGACCTATCGGGAATATTTTGAACGGTTTGGGGGAGAGACGGACGGAGAGGCGAAATTTTCACAGGATCTGGTCTGCTGTGCGCTGCCGTGGGGGAACAGGACGCTTCAGACTATGTGCCGCAAGGTGCGCGCTCTGGAAAACCGTGTGCTGCAGACAGAGAAGCTGCTTTCCTATGTGGAGATGAAGAAGGAGATTCTGCCCAGGGAGGAGGAGCTTTTAAAAGAAGTCTGGGACATGCTGCTGCTTGTCCAGCACCACGACGGCTATATCTGTGCTACTACAGGAGGAAGCCCGTATAAGGGCTGGGCTGCCAGAGCAGATTACCTGACTCTGAATGGGCAAAAGCTGCTGGACCGCATAGAGAATTCCCTGATGGATTCCATGCAGACGGAGCAGGCCGGCCGGGAAGAGGTACAGTATATCCGGGTTTATAATACGCTGGGAGAGAGGCGGCAGGAAATCATCCGTGCGGATCTCACTCTGCCGAAGGGCAGTCAGAGCGTGGAGGTTACGGGACCGGATGGCAGGCTGTGTCCGGTTCAGATGTCGGTGAAGCGGCGCTATGCGGATGAAAGTCCGGATGCAGTCTGCATCTATTTCCCGGCCAGCGCAGAGGGAATCGGATACAGCACTTATTGCGTGAAGCCTTTGCCAACGCCGCAGGAGCACGGGAAACCGATGGCGAGGATCACGGTGCAGGATACCATAGAGGTGGAAAATTCGGAACTGTTTGTCATTCTGGACAGAACCAGAGGCGGGGCAATCGTAAAATTGTACGACAAAAAGAGCGGACGCGATTATGGAAACGCGAAGGAGAGTATGGGCTATCTGAAGGGGTACTTTGTGGAGGAGGAAAGCTTCGTGTCCACAGAGAATCTGATGGCGAAAGCGGAGATAGAAGAAAACGGACCGCTTTATTCGAGGCTGCGCTTCACAACGGAGAGAAAAGGCGTTCGTTTTGAAACCGTTTATGAGTTTACAGAGGGAAGCCCCCGGATCGATGTGACGAGCAGCGTGAACTTCCCGGAAAATACCTTTGTCGGATATCCGCATAAGCCGGAAGAGGGAGAAGAATATCTTGGAAGAGAGCGGTCCGGGTACAGAGAGGATTATAAGCTTGGCGTCCGGATTCCGCTGCCGATGAAGGAATTTGAGGTGATAAAGCACGCGCCCTATGAAAATTATGTGAGTGAAAATAAGGATACCCGTTTCCTGGGCTGGCACGAGATCAAAAACAATATTATGAATCAGTTCCTGGACTTCTGGAATCAGGAAGAGGGGTACGGGCTGGCGGTGCTGTGTGATCATGTGACGGGGTATTCTCTGGTGGAGAACTGCTTTTCACTGACGCAGGCATTTGGCTATCACGCAGGATTCTGGTGGGGATGCCAGCCTCTTTGCGGGACCTCTGTCATCGCTTATTCTATTTTGCCGCACAGCGGCAGCTTTGAAGATGGGACAGTGATTTCGTGGAACAGCAGGAAGAACGAACCGCTTCTGATACAGCTGCTGAACGGGAGGCCGGAGGGTATGGAGGACTCCGTTTTCTGTGTCAGCGGACCTATGCTGGAGACGGTGACGGTCTATCGGGAGAATGACAGATTTTATGTTCGCCTGTTCCATCACGGAATGGAAGCACATCCTCTTCAATTTGAGGCGTCAATTCCGGGATTTCAGGGAGAAAAAGCGGATTTGAATGGCAGAAAGCTGTGCGGTGCGGATGAGAGAAGCGCGGCAGCCGCAGAAATTATAACGCTGTATTAGTAAAGATGGAAAATCATTCACCAGTGGTCTTTGCTTTGGCAGGCGCTGTTCGTCCTTTGGACGCGCTGCGCCTGCTTCTTTTGACCTGCACATTTGAAAAAGCATTCTGCGGCAGCGTCAGTGAATGGTATTGGTTGCGACGGAGGCTCTCCGCACCATAGAAACGCCGGAGATAAATTTGGTATTATTGCCCGTTACGATGCCCTGGATGGCGCTATGTAAAAGATAAAAGGCATTTCTGCCGACCTCGTCGAAGTTCTGGCGTATCGTAGTCAGCCCGATGGAATCGTTGAGGGATTCATCCCATTCATCAAAGCCGATGATAGAGTAGTCCTGCGGCGTGTGAAGGTCCAGCCTGCCAAGCGCCTGAATTGTCTTGATGGCGAGTCTGTCATTGCAGCAGAAAATGGCGGTGCACTCACGGGAGCGTATCATCGCAGCGAGCTTATTGATGTCAAATTCCCGTATCAGCCTCAAGGAATCCACAGGGAGTCCCGCCTTTAACATGCTGCAGCAAAAGCCTTCAAAGCGTGCCTGCTCGGAGGGCAGGAAAAACTTGTAAGCGGCGAAAAAGATCTTGGTATGGTGTGATTTTATGAGCTCTTCGGTAGCCAGAATACCGCCGGTAAAATTGTCGCAGCCTGCGTAATAGCAGGGAAAAGAGTCCTCACAGCGGTCGATCAGGACGAACGGAAGGTTCCTTTCTTCGATGAGAGAGAGCATATACCGGCTCTGGGCGGGATCACTTAGATAAAGAAGAAATCCCTCTACGTTCTGCATGAGCATTTTGCGGATGGCAGCTTCCTCCTGCTGCGGGTTGTTATCACACCATTCCACAATGACGGAATAGTTCTGCAGAGCGGCCATGCTCTGAATTCCCTTGAGCATTTTCATATAGGAAATGTCATAGCGTTCGTCCGCAGAAATAATAACGGAAATCAGATGGCTGGTGCCTTGCGGTTTGAAAAGCGTGTCGTTTACGAAGGTGCCCTTTTTGCGAATGCGCGTGATATAACCTTCGGAGGCGAGCTCTGCCAGAGCCTTGCGGATCGTAATCAGGCTTACCTGATACGTTTGGGCATATTCTTGTTCGCTTTGCAGCTTTTCGCCGGGTTTAAGTATTCCGTCTTGGATATTTTTTAATAAAGCTTCTTTTACGATCAGATATTTGTAATTATTATTCATGACTGTCCTTTTCTTTATTGCATACTTATAGGAGTGATTTATTTTAATTATACTTTATTATAATAAAAGAATCAAGGTAAAACATAAAAATTCTAAAATAATTCATAGAAATTACGAATATTATATCTATAATATTGACAAATAACATATAGAATGGTAGAATAAAACATATAGATTTTTAAAATAAAATATATTTCGATGTTTCCGAAAAGAAGGATCTGTCGAAGGAGAAGGAGGTTAAGAATGCCTTACTATAGGAAAAATACGCTGGACCGCATTGAAAAAATGTTCCGGCGCCTGCAGCTTAGCTATTACAGAAAGATTTCAGATCTGGACGTAACAGCTTATGTGACAGAAGAACCTGTACCTTATGCTGAGCGGTATTCAGGAAAGGAAAAAAGACTGGGAATCGGTGATGTCTGGGGCGATCTGTTTGACTGCGCCTGGTTTCATTTTACCGGAAAGCTTCCGGAAGGATACAGCCAGGACGAGTGCAGCCTGCGCATAGATATCAGCGGCGAAGGGCTGTGCGTGGATGAGAACGGCAATCCGGTGATTGGAATTACGAACGGTTCCGTTGCGTTTGAAAATGCCGCGACGAGAAAGCATACCGTGCCGCTGCGGTATTTGAAGATAGATAACGGCGCTGTTGATATGTGGATGGATGCCGGCTGTAATGGGTTGTTTGGCGACTATGCGGAGGGAAAACTCCGCGAGGCGAATATCTCGCTGCGGCTGGAAGAGCTGAGAGCGCTGTACTATGATTATTTCGTATTGAAGGAGACAATGGAGCAGCTCTCACCGGATTCGGCGCGGTATCACTGCATTCTGCGCGTTTTGAATGAAGTATGCAATGTGATGGATGAGTTTACGGAAGAGGAAGCGGTGCAGGCGAGAGCGATTCTGAAGCCGGAGCTGGAAAAGTCGGGCGGAGACGCCTCCCTGCACATTACCGGAATCGGACATGCGCATATTGATCTGGCGTGGCTGTGGCCGATTCGTGAGACGATCCGGAAGGGAGCGCGCACCTTTGCCACCGTGGATAAGATGATGGAGCTGTACCCGGAGTACAAGTTCGGTTTTTCACAGCCTCAGCTGCTTTTCTGGATGAAGCTGTATTATCCGGAGCTTTACCGCAGGCTACAGAAGCGTGTGCAGGAAGGCAGAATCGAGTGCCAGGGTGCCATGTGGGTGGAATGCGATACCAACCTCACGGGCGAGGAGGCGCTGGTCCGTCAGATCCTGTATGGTTCCCGCTTCTGGAAGAAGGAATTCAACTTTGAAGTGGACAATATCTGGCTTCCGGATGTATTTGGATATAGCGCTGCGCTGCCCCAGATCATGGAAAAGAGCGGCTTAAAATACTTTATGACGCAGAAGATGTCCTGGAGCGAGCATAATGTTTTCCCGCATCACACGTTTATCTGGAAGGGAATTGACGGGACGGAGGTCTTGGCCCATATGCTTCCGGAGGAAACGTACAATAGCCAGGCAGGACCGGAGGCACTTCATCATGCCGAAGTAAAGTTTTTGGATAAGGGGACCAGCGACCAGGCCCTGATGCTGTTCGGTGTCGGGGACGGCGGAGGCGGCCCGGGAACCTCTCATCTGGAGAAGCTGAAACGAGTGCACGATATGAACGGGCTTCCGACGTGTGAGCAGGGCTTTGCGAGAGATCTGTTCGCGAAGCTGGAGGAGCACCGGGAGGATTATGCATCCTGGAGGGGAGAATTGTATCTGGAGTTCCACAGGGGCACCTATACGTCCCATGCGCGGAACAAGAGATACAACCGGAAGATGGAGCAGCAGCTCCGTGAGCTGGAATACGCGGCAGCGCTTGGAACAGTTTATGCGGGAATGCCTTATCCGAAGAAGGAGCTGGATGAGATGTGGATGGAGGTTCTGCTCTATCAGTTCCACGATATCATCCCTGGCTCTTCCATAAAAAGAGTGTACGATGAATCCCTGGCGCGCTATGCGGTACTGCTTGAGAAGGTGACAAACCAGATACAGAGTGCGTATCAGACGCTCTATGACGGAAAAACAGCGGTAAATTCCCTCTCCTTTGCCCGCAGGGAGTTTGTGGAGGAGGATGGCAGCTGGTATCAGGTGGAGCTTCCCGCGATGGGCGCAGCGCGGCTTGCCGACCCGGTAAGAGAATTCGAGGGGGTAAAGGCTTCCGAGGGACAGCTGGAAAACGATCTCTTAAAAGTGACGTTTGGAGAAAATGGAGAGATTTGTTCCATTTACGATAAACAGAATGGACGGGAAACGCTCGAGGGAGCGGCAAATCATTTTAAACTATATGACGATTCCGATGGAGATGGCTGGGATATCCGGATTTATTATGCGGAAAAGAAGCCGAAGGAAATGAGACTGCTTTCCTCAGAGTTTGTACTGGAAGGACCGAATGCAATTGCAAAGCAAAAGTTTGCATACGGAAGCTCCGTACTGACTCAGCGCGTGATTTTGCAGCTGAATTGCCCTTATGTGATCTTTGATACACAGGTGGACTGGAAGGAAACAGAAAAGATGCTCCGGACGGATTTCCCCTGCTGTGTACATACGGATGAAGTGACCTGCAATATCCAGTTTGGCAGCATCAAACGTCCGACGCACCGCAACACGAGCTGGGATATGTCAAAATTTGAAATCTGTGCACACAAGTGGATCGATCTTTCGAATGACGACTATGGCGTGGCGCTGCTCAATGACTGCAAGTACGGCTACAAGGCGCTTGACAATGTGCTGGATATCAATCTCCTGCGCAGCAGCATGTATCCGGGTGTCGACGCAGACAAGGCGCAGCACGAATTCAGATACGCGTTCTATCCCCACGCCGGGAATGAGATCCGGGCTCTGGTGGAGCAGAAAGCGCTGGCCTTCAATATTGCACCGACCGTCATTTGCGGAAATGGAAGCGCAAAGCTTCCTGAGAGCTTCCTGAAGCCAGACTGCGATCATATAGAGATCACATCGGTCAAGAAAGCGGAGGATTCCGACTGCCTGGTGGTGCGCATGTACCAGACGGACGGGCTCGCGGTGAACTGTAAGATCAGGCTCGCAGATGAAATAAAAGAGGCGGCTGTCTGCAATCTGATGGAGAAGGAAGAGGAGAAGCTTTCTATTCAGAATCACTGCCTGACTCTTGACTTCAAACCATTTGAGATTCGGACGGTAATGCTGAAATATTAATATGGCAGCGCAGCAGTTGGATACAGTTTGCAGGAAAATCCCAGGGGGCTTGAAAGCCTCCTGAGGGTGGACGGGATACTTCCCGGAATGTGGTAGAACGGTTGCAGGAAGGCAGGCAATTGCCTGGAGACGTACTTCACGGCCAGGGCGGCTGACTTGTAACAGGCAGAGACACATTCCGGGAAGTTTTTTTGGAGGAATCGGTGAATGAAGAATGAGTACACAGAGAAAGCCATGCGCAATGCGCCGGTGTTTCTCATAGAAAAGGAAGAGATTTCGAATGCCTACAGGCTTGCGCTGAAAAATCTTTTGGAGATTAACACAGTCCCCTGTCCTGCCCGGATTTATAACCAGACCGGTCTGCTTGAGGAGCAGCCGGGTCTGATGATGCGTGCAGGCGGCACGTATCCGACGCCATGGACGAGAGATGCGGCGGTCAATACCATGAATGCGGCCTGTTTTCTGGAGCCTGAGGTGGCGAAAAATACCCTTTGTGCAGTCTGCGAGCGGGCGGACGGCAGGCTTTGCTTTCAGAGAGACAATCAGAACTGGGATAAGATCATCTGGGCAGCCGGGGCATGGAGCTATTATCTTGCGACTGCAGACCACGACTTTCTGCCGCTCGCCTATGAAACGGTGAAAAATTCCATGGAAATGCTGGAAAGCGCTCAGTTCAATGAAAGCTACGGAATGTTTACGGGCGGTTCCTTTTTTAATGACGGAATCAGCGGATATCCCTCTGACTTGCATGAGGAGGGACAGGGATCCTCTTTCGTGGGGGATCATCGCCCGGTAAAAGAGGTAATGACGCTCAGCACGAATTGCCTGTATTACAATGCCTACCGGATACTCGAAAAAATGGCGGTAATTCTGGAGGATAAAGCGGCAGCACAGGGCTACGCGGAAAAAGGGAGTGCGCTGAAAGCTGCGATGAACCGGTATCTGTGGAGGGAAAAGGATAATTTCTATTCGTACCTGCTCTATCCGGATGGAAGGACAGATGATTCACAGGAGGGCTGCGGCATTTCCTTTGCAGTCCTGACCGGGGTGTGTGAGAAAGAGCGGGCAGAGAGAATGCTGCGGCAATGCTACAGAAGCGAGAGAGGGCTTGTATCGATCTGGCCGCCGTTTGCCGGAATTTCCTCCGTTGAAAAGCCGCTCCGCCACAATAATATGATCTGGCCCATGGTGAACGGCTTTTTCGTTACGGCTGCGGCACAGTGCGGATGCCCGGAGCTTGTGGGAGATGAGATCCAAAATCTTGCCCTTCTGATAAAACAGGACAATAATTCCTTCAGCGAGCTTTACAATCCACAGACCGGAGAGCCGGATGGAGGCTGGCAGTGCGGTCATAGCTGGGAGTCTGTCAGGGATCAGACGTGGTCAGCGACTGCTTTTATCAGAAGTATTGTATTTGGCGTCTTCGGGGTTGTCCTGGATGAAAATGAGATTACCTTTCGTCCGTGTCTTCCGGCCGGGTTTGGAACGGTTGCATTGAGAGGACTCCGGTTCCGGGAGGTGGAGATGGATATTACCCTGCGCGGGAGCGGAAGCCAGGTGGAGAAGCTTGTGATCCGTCCAAAGGAAGGGGCGGCATGCGGAAAAAGCAGCATATCCTTTGCGCAGCCGGGACACTATACCGTAGAGATAGAGCTTGGAGGGCACAGTGGCTGTACGAAAAAAATGAACAGGCTTCCAGTTACGGAGATAAAACCGGAGGGGTGGCTGTATGAGCAGCTTCAGATTCAGATGAACGGACTTTCCGGCAAACTGTACGGGGCATGGGAGAGCATTGGGCCTGATTCCGGATGGCTGGGAGGAACCGGAGAGAACTGGGAACGGGCGCCTTATTACCTGGATGGTCTGATCCCGCTGTCGTATTATCTCGCTGACCGGGAACACTGGGAAATCTGTAAAAAATTTATGGACTGGACATTGAACAGCCAGACGCCGGACGGCAATTTTGGACCGGAGGAAAGCAGAGAGGATTATTGGTCACGTTACGTAATGATCAAGGCGCTGATTCAGTATTATGAAATTGAACAGGATGTCCGGATAATTCCTTTCCTGAAGAGGTACATGCGTTTCCTGAGAAAAGAGATGCCGCGGCGGCTGCCAGAGAGCTGGTCCAAGGCGAGAGTGCCGGAGCTTCTTTACGGAATTAAGTGGCTGCACGAGCAGACGGGGGAAGCAGAGTGGGTGGAAACGGCCAGAGAGCTGGATGCATATGGACTGGATTGGGATGCATTGTTTCAGGATTTTCCGTTCCCGCGTCCTACCGCATATTATTACGACTGGAATCAGCTATCTGCCTTTCACCAGGGAAATGCGGAGGACTGGATGCGGTATGATGCAAGCCATGTTGTCAATGTTGCCATGGGCCTGAAACACAGTGCACTGAAAACGTATTTTGGCATTTCCGGGGAAGACGACGGGATGCTTCATGCGCTGGAAGCTCTGCAGACCCTGAAAAAGTATCATGGTGTGGCCTCCGGTGCAATTAATGGAGATGAGCACTTGAGCGGCAGCAATCCAACGCAGGGTTCGGAGCTGTGTTCCGTGGCAGAAG
Source organism: Lachnospiraceae bacterium UBA7160 (assembly GCA_002491565.1). Taxonomy (GTDB): domain Bacteria; phylum Bacillota; class Clostridia; order Lachnospirales; family Lachnospiraceae; genus Choladousia. The sequence goes on from DKWE01000004.1 coordinate 62,580, forward strand.
CGATGTTCAGCATGGAGACGAATCTGGAAGCGTTTGGCGATCCTGTTTTTGCGGACTATCTGGAGCGGCTGGCATACAATGCTCTTCCGGCTACGATAACAGAGGATTTCATGGCACACCAGTATATGCAGCAGGCCAATCAGGTGCTTGTTTCCAATGCGAAGCGCAACTGGTTTAATAATGGAGAAGAGGCAAATATTTATGGACTGGAACCTAATTATGGATGCTGTACGGCAAATATGCATCAGGCATGGCCGAAATTTGTAGATGCATTATGGTTGAAGGAGGAGGATGCGCTGGTGTCCATGGTGTATGCGCCGTCATCGGTGCGTACTACTTTATGCGGAGAGGCCTTTGCCGTGCGGTTGTCGACAGAATATCCTTTCCGGGATACTCTGTGTTATGAAATACAGGAGGCGCCGGAACAAGTGGTAACACTGAAGCTGCGGATTCCGGGATGGTGTAAGCATCCCCAAGTGAATGGCCGGGAGATTACGACAAATGCAGGCTTTTATGCAATTACAAAAATATTCAGGCCAGGGGAACAGATTGTGCTGAGGCTGCCGATGGAAATCAGATTCACGCACTGGTACCGGGACAGTGTTGCAGTGGAGCGGGGACCGCTGGTATACGGACTGGAGCTTGAAGAAATCTGGAGCATATGCAAGGAACACGCGGGAATCAACGACTATGAGGTGCGCACGGAACAGGACTGGAATTATGCGCTGGACTTACGGAGCAGACCGGAATACTGCGAGGAAAAACGCTCCCGGATACCTTTCGGGCGGACATCGCCGGCCTGCCGTCTGTATCTTTCAGCCAAAAAGGTTCCGGAGTGGACGATGGAGCAGAATAGCGCAGGTGAGCTTCCGTCTTCACCGGTAAAAACGGAGGAGAAATCAGAGAGAATATCGCTGATTCCTTTTGGATGTACGAAGCTGCGGATTTCGCAGTTCCCGTATTTCCGCTGACGAATCTCACCAATTATATGGCTGCTGTATAAGAGGATACTTTTGCTTATACAGCAGCCTTTTTCTGCTGTTTGTACATCCGCTTTTCAAAATTCTTCTTCCATTTTCTATTGATCTATTATAAAATGGATATAACATGGGCGAAGTGTCTTTTAGCCCCGGCATTTCCCATTGCAATACGCAAAAAGGGCGGGTCTGCCGCTATGGCATCGGTTGCTACGCTGGGGCAGCAGGTTATTTTTGTAATGGGCTATTGATCGTAAAGCAGGAGGAGGTACGAAATGGCATTCACGTTTAATCCCGCTGGCAGCCAGCAGCTTTCCCTGTGGGATTCTTATGAGTCACTGACGGAGCGCGAGAAGCGTTTCCTTGATAAATCCTGGGCAAAGGTATTTGCCAGGGATATCTTTCCAAAGATTGACGAGGCGCCGTATGCGGTTCTTTACCGGGATGCCGCGTCGAGGCCGAATGCTCCGGTAAATGTGATTATCGGGGCGCTGATTATCAAAGAGTATCTGGGGATGAGTGATGAGGACATTTGCAGTTCTCTGATGTTTGATGTGCGGTTCCAGTATGCGCTCTGCACGACGTCGTTTGTGGAGCAGCCCCTGAGTGTCCGCACGCTCGCGCGCTTCCGGGAGCGGTGTACGACTTACGAGAAGCGGTACGGGGTGGATCTGCTGCAGAACACGATTGACAGCCTGATCGGGGAGCTGGAGAAGCTGGAGGAGGCGGACCATTCCTTCCGAAAGCTGGACCGCCTGACGGTTGCGGCGAATATACGGCGGCTTAGCAGGCTGGAGCTGCTGTACACCTGCGTGGCGAATCTGGCGTGTGCGATAGCGAAAAAGGACGGGGCAGGGAGCCTGCCAGAGAGACTGCAGCATTATACCAGAGAGGATGACCGGGAGCGTACGATTTATCTCAATCGGTCGGAGGAGACAGCCGATAAGATTTCCGTGATTTTGGAGGACGCGGCGGCGCTGCTGGAGCTATGCGGCGCGGAGTATGACGAGTCGAGCGAATACCAGCTGCTGATCCGGGTGCTGAAGGAGCAGAAGGGCAGCTGAGGGATGGAAGAGCGATTTGTATATAACAGGTACAGGAAGAAAGCAGGATTGATTGAGGAAAGGTGAAAAACGGATGGATTTTGGACCATATGAATATAAGGTAGAACGGATTGACGGTGATTACGCGGTGCTGGTCCGCACGGACCTGGCGCCAGGCGAGGAGCAGGAGGATAAGCTGGTGGCGCGTGCGCTGCTTCCGGCGGAAATCTATGAAGGATGCCTGCTGCATTATGAGTGTCTGAGCTATGAGATGAAGTAGAGGAAGGAAAGACAGAAAAGAGGAACTAAGGGTATGATACAGGAAACATGTCTGGCGCTAGGAGCGGCGGGCACATATTTGTACGCGATTATGCCGGAGATGCGCCACAGGGCAGAACCGATGAAAGGAGTATTTTATGCGCACCGCGGGCTGCATGACCGGGCGGCCGGTGTGCCGGAGAACAGTATGGCAGCGTTTGAGCGTGCGGTGAAGGCCGGGTATGGGATCGAGATGGACATACAGATCACTGGAGATGAAGTTCCGGTGGTGTTCCATGATTTCACGCTGAAGCGCGTCTGCCATGCGAGCGGAAAGGTGACAGACTATACGTATGAGGAGTTGCAGGAATTCCGGCTGGACGGGACAGAGGAGCGGATTCCGGCGCTTTCAGAGGTGCTGGAGCTCGTGAACGGGCAGGTGCCGCTTCTGGTCGAGATGAAATGTCCGGATCTGAAGCTGCGTATCTGCGAGAAGGCGGATGAGCTGCTGTGTCGGTATCAGGGGCCGTACACAATTGAGTCATTCAATTCAGCGGTGCTTTACTGGTACCGGAAACACCGTCCGGAGATCGCGCGCGGGCAGCTTGCGATGAATTTTCAGCGGCGTGAGGCGAATTACACGCCGGAGCGTTTTGCAGTGCGCCATCTGCTGCTGAATTTCCTGGCAAAGCCGGACTTCATCGCGTATGACATCCGTGATAAGGAAGCGATCTCCAAGAACCTCTGCCGGAAGCTGTTCGGCTGCCCGTCGGTGGCCTGGACCGTCCGTTCACCCAAGCAGCTGAAAACGATTGCTCCATACTATGACTCCTTTATCTTCGAGGGGTTCCTGCCACAGTGAATCCGCTTCCCAGCGCAGGCCGCAGAAACGCGTTGTTACAGTTTAGCCAGCCACTACCTGAGAGAAGG
>DKWE01000113.1 GCA_002491565.1 Lachnospiraceae bacterium UBA7160
CATAGAATGTAGATTCCGGCAGTTTTGCAACACCCTCTTCTCTGGGCAGCGGCTGGCTGAATTGTAACTGGTATCCACGGTTAAAGTTCAGGCGGCCATTTACTCCAAGCCACCTTTCTCACACTGCTGTAAGAAATACCGCAGTGCCAGGCTCCCGTCTACGGTATCCGTACGGGCATTCGCAAAACACATGCGCTCCGGATGCCATTGCACAGACCAGACGGGAAGCATCTCATGCTCGAGCGCTTCGACAACACCGTCCCCGGAACGGGAACTAACACGCAATCCCTCCCCGATCCGGCCAAGTGCCTGGTGATGGGCACTGTTAACCGCATACCGCTCACCATAGAGATGTCCCAGCCAGGAATCCGCCTCCGTATCTGTCTCATGCACACGGTCCTGTCCGTTCCATCTCCGGTGCCTGAGATTTTTCTCCTCCCCGAGATCCTGAATCAAGTCCCCGCCAAAGTATATATTCAGAACCTGATGTCCCCGACAAATCCCGAAAACCGGCTTTTTCCGCTGGATGAACCGATCCAGCATTCCAAACTGCAGCGCATCCAGCTCCTGATCGATGCCCTCGCTTCCGCAGTTTTCCTGCCCGAAGCGGGCCGGATCCACATCATCCCCGCCGGGCAGCAGCAGTCCGTCATACTCCTCCGGATCAAAGCGCTCCCGGAGCACCACAGGCACCGCCCCAAGTCCTCTCAACGCGTTTTCATAGTTCGCTGTCGGCATCGTCCGCACCAGCACTGCGATTTTCAACGCTTTTTCTGTCATAATTCTGCCTCCGAATGTATTATCCCAGCCTTCAGCTATACCGGCAGCATCAGGAACCATCTGCCATTGACATGCCATACAAGCTGCGCCTGTCAATTCAGGTCTTTCTTCAGCTTCTCCTGCAGTACCGCGCAGCAGGACAGATCTCCGATGACATTGACACAGGTCGCTCCCATATCACACAACGTATTGATACTGATGTACACGCCCATCACGCCCGCCGGAAGCCCCGCAATCGATGCCAGTGCGGCAAACGAAGCGATTGCGCCGCCCGGCACGCCCGGAGTTCCGATGGAGAGCAGTACATTACAGCAGAGGACGACAACCATCTGCCCGATCGTCACCTCAACGCCGCAGGCATTGGCAAAAAACATAATCATAAAGGACATCAGAATCGATACAGCGTCCATATTCACCGTAGCCCCAAGCGGAATCGCGAGCGACGTCACCTCATTGGAAATACCCAGATCTTCCTCACAGCACCGCTTGCTTAAAGGGATCGTCGCAGAACTGGAGCACGTGCCGAACGCATTTAAGGCAGCCGGCATAATCGCAGTAAAAAACCGCTTCGGACTCATCTTCCCCATAAATTTCACAGACGCGCCATAGACCACAAACGCATACGCAAAAAATGCAACATACAGGGTAATAAGTATCACCGCAAGTGAAAGAATCGTCGCCATACCGTTGTTGTAGACCACCGGGACGATCGTACAGAATACACCGATCGGCGTGAAATACATAACTACGGAGATAATTCTCATGCAGATCTCATTCAGGGAATCAACCACCTGGATAAACGGCTTCGACTTCTCGCGGATACTCAGGCACGCAAACCCGACAATCACTGCGAATACCAGCACCTGAAGCATATTTCCATTTGCAAACGCTGCAATCGGATTCGAAGGAATCAGCCCTTTGACCGTATCCAGCAGGCTGGAAAACTTTGTCGCCTCAACCGCCGTGCTCTCCACCAGCTCAATCTCGACGCCTTTTCCAAGCTGAATCACACGCGGAACCACCAGTCCAATCGCACTCGCCAGCGCGGTCGTCAGTACAAAATACAGCATTGCGCTTCCGCCGATCCTGCCAGTCTTACCCATGCTCCCGATGCCCCAGATGCCCATGATAATCGAGCAGAATACCATCGGAAATATCACCATATTCAGAGCGCTCATATACAGCCCGCCGATCAGGTCCACTACCGGGAGCAGCCACTCCATCCGCCCCGGCACCAGAATGCCGACTACAATGCCAAGCAGCAATCCGATCAGGATCGCCACCGTAATATTAATATGCTTCTTCTGTGTCTTTTGTTTCATATGTACATCCTCTCTCCTCGAAACGTACACGCCCATCTCAGCCCAGCGGCCAGAGTCCCGCATGGCGGGCTCAATATGCCAAACACTGCACGGACATCCTGGCACAGGAATCACAGCGTGACAGTCTGAGCACAACGGGTACGTCGCATAAAAGTCGACTGCTCTGCACCCCGTGCTTTCACAGCCGCTTCTGCTATTTTATACATAATTAAAACCAATTGCAAGGCTTTTGTTATATTGTTTTCCAATAGTCAATTATAAATTCAGCCTTTTGCAAAAAATGCCCATAGCAGTGATTATTACAGAATTAAACGGTATGCTTTGAATATTCTGATACAGGACTTACATTCCCTGCACCCCAACACAGGCTTCTGGCAACGAAAAAGCAGGAGTAGGGTTGATTCCTCTCCTGCTTTTCTGTGTCACATATCAGTTTTATATCCCTGGTTTTCTACAGATTCGTGTATCCCATCAGATACTCGTCAACTTCCTTTGCGGCTTCACGGCCCTCGCGGATCGCCCAGACGACAAGGGACTGGCCGCGGTGCATATCGCCTGCTGTAAAGACCTTCGGCACGCTTGTGGCGAAACGGCCTGGCTTGGTCGCAACGTTCGTCCGTCCGTCCATGTCTACCTTGAAGGCATCTGTCACATACTTCTGCGAACCGAGGAAGCCTGCCGCGATCAGCACAAGATCGGCTTTCACCGTTTCCTCACTGCCCTCGATCGGCACCATCATCATCCGTCCTGTCTTCTCGTCGCGCTTTCCTTCCAGCTTCTGGAGCACTGCCTTGCAGAGCTCGCCCTTCTTGTTCATCACGAACTCCTTCACCGTAGTCTGATACAGGCGCGGGTCATGTCCGAACACCGCGATCGCCTCCTGCTGGCCATAATCCGTCTTACAGACGCGCGGCCACTGCGGCCACGGATTGCCCGGCGCTCTCGTATCCGGCGCCTTCGGCATCATCTCCAGCTGCGTCACGGATGCGGCTCCCAGGCGGATGGACGTCCCGACACAGTCATTTCCCGTATCCCCTCCGCCGATGACGATCACATGCTTGCCCTTTGCCGGGATATATTTCTTATCCGCAAACTTTGAGTCCAGGAGGCTCTTCGTCGTCGCCTTCAGGAAATCCACCGCAAAATAGATGCCCTTTGCCTCGCGGCCCGGCGCCTTGATGTCGCGCGGATTCGACGCTCCGCAGGCGAGTACCACTGCATCGTACTGCTTCAGCAGTTCCTCCGCCCTGATCGTCTCTCCAATGTTTGCTCCGGTCACAAATTCGATCCCTTCTGCTTCCATGATTGCCAGTCTCCGGTCAATCACGGATTTATCCAGCTTCATATTCGGGATCCCGTAGCGCAGCAGGCCGCCGATCCGGTCGTTCCGCTCGAAGACCGTCACCCTGTGTCCGCGCTTATTCAGCTGCAGCGCCGCCGCAAGCCCGGACGGGCCGCTGCCGATCACCGCTACCTTTTTCCCGGTGCGCACATCCGGCGGACACGGCTGTACCAGCCCCGCCTCATAGGCATGTTCAATGATCGCGCGCTCATTCGCCTTCGTTGCGACCGGCTCTCCATTCAGGTTGCAGGTGCACGCCGCCTCGCACAGAGCCGGGCAGACGCGCGACGTAAATTCCGGGAAGCAGTGCGTCTTTATAAGCCGCTTGTATGCCTCCTCCCAGTTGCCGTGGTACACCAGATCATTGCATTCCGGGACCAGATTGTTCAGCGGACAGCCGGAGGCCATCCCTCCGATCATCACGCCCGCCTGGCAGAACGGGACGCCGCATGCCATACACCGCGCGCCCTGAAGGCGCTGCCGCTCCAGAGGAAGCGGACTGTGAAATTCCTCAAAATTCCGTATGCGCTCCTTCGGCGGAAGCTCGAAATCATTTTCTCTCTCATATTCCAAAAATCCAGTTGGTTTTCCCATGCTTCACACCTCCCTACTCGTCCTGCTGGCTCTGCTTTGCGTAAAATGCTTCGATCTGTGCCTGCTCACTGCTTAGGCCTTTCTCTTCCATCTGCACAATTGCCATCTGCATCTTCTTATATTCATGCGGGATGATCTTCTTAAACTTCGGCAGATACTCGCTGAAATGGTCAAGAATCTGCTTGCCCTTCGCGGAATTTGTATAGGACACATGATCGCTGATGATCTCCTTCAGCTCCAGCACGTCATACTTGGACGTCAACCTCTCGATACCGACCATCTTTTTATTGACCTTCGTATACAGATCCGAATCCTCATCCAGCACGTAAGCGATTCCCCCGCTCATGCCTGCCGCAAAGTTTTTCCCAACCTTTCCGAGGATTACCGCACGGCCGCCGGTCATATATTCGCAGCCGTGATCGCCGACTCCCTCGACCACCGCAACCGCACCGGAATTGCGCACGCAGAACCGCTCGCCTGCAACGCCATTGATATATGCGCTGCCGCTCGTCGCCCCGTAGAGCGCAACATTGCCGATAATCATATTTTCCTCATGTGCGAACCGCACGCCCGGCTGCGGGTACACGATCAGCTTTCCGCCCGAAAGTCCCTTCCCGAAATAGTCATTGCTGTCTCCGACCAGTTCCAGGGTCAGCCCCTTCGGAATAAATGCACCAAAGCTCTGTCCGCCTGCCCCGTGGCATTTCACGGTATACGTATCTTCCGGCAGACCCTCCGGGTATCTCCTGGTAATCTCAGAACCAAAAATCGTACCGAACGCGCGGTCCGTATTCCGAACATCGAGTTCCATGCTCCGTTTTGTTCCGCTTTCCAGCGCTGTACCGAGCTTTGCCAGCAGCACCTTCATATCCAGTGTCTTTTCCAATCCGAAGTCATAGACCTTCGACGGATCAAACGTCACCTTTTCCTTGCCTCCCACATACGGATTGTTCAGAATGTTTCCGAGATCCAGCAGCACGCCGCGCTCGTTCTCACAGGTATCTTTCTTTTTCAGCAGGTCGCTGCGCCCGACCATCTCATCGACGGTGCGGAAGCCGAGCTTCGCCATATATTCGCGCAGATCCTGCGCAATAAACCGCATAAAGTTCACGACATATTCCGGCTTGCCGCGGAACCGCTTCCGAAGCTCCGGATTCTGCGTTGCGACACCGACCGGGCACGTATCCAGATTGCAGACGCGCATCATCACACAGCCCATCGTCACGAGCGGACCGGTCGCAAAACCAAATTCCTCCGCGCCGAGCAGCGCTGCGATTGCCACATCACGCCCGCTCATCAGCTTGCCGTCTGTCTCGATCCGCACCTTATTGCGCAGTCCATTCATGATCAGCGTCTGATGCGTCTCCGCAAGGCCAAGCTCCCAGGGAAGACCTGCATTGTGAATCGAGCTGCGCGGAGCAGCGCCTGTGCCGCCGTCATAGCCGGAAATCAGGATCACCTGTGCGCCTGCCTTTGCCACGCCTGCTGCAACTGTGCCGACTCCCGCCTCTGAGACGAGCTTCACAGAAATGTCTGCCTGCCGGTTTGCATTCTTCAAGTCGTAAATCAGCTGCGCCAGGTCCTCAATCGAATAAATATCATGGTGCGGCGGCGGTGAAATCAGACTGACGCCCGGCGTAGACATCCTGGTCTTCGCAATCCACGGATAGACCTTTTTCCCCGGAAGATGGCCGCCCTCGCCGGGCTTTGCGCCCTGGGCCATTTTGATCTGGATTTCCTTCGCACTCACCAGATAGCGGGAGGTCACGCCAAAGCGCCCGGAAGCTACCTGCTTGATCGCGGAGCAGCGGTTCCTTCCGTCCGGTCCGATCTCCAGGCGGTCCAGGCTCTCGCCGCCCTCGCCGGTATTCGACTTGCCGTGCAGCTGGTTCATCGCAATTGCCAGTGTCTCGTGTGCCTCCTGCGAAATGGAGCCATACGACATCGCACCTGTCTTGAACCGGCGGACGATGGAATCCACGCTCTCCACGTCCTCCAGAGGCACGCCGTGCTCCGGGAAGCGGAAATCCATCGTGCTGCGGATGTAACCGGATGCTTCTTCATTCACCAGCTCCGTATATTGCTTAAACAGCTGGTAATTGCCAGTCCGCGTGGACTCCTGGAGCAGATGAATGGTCTGCGGATTGTATCGGTGGTGCTCGCCTGCACTGCGCGATTTATGCCAGCCCATGCTGTCCAGAGTCAGATCCTCCTTCAGCCCCAGCGGATCAAACGCCTTTGTGTGGCGCACATCCACATCCTTCTCGATCTCCTTCAGGGTGATGCCGCCAATCCGACTGACCGTGTTCGTGAAGTATTTATCGATTACGTCCCGGCTGATTCCCAACGCTTCAAAAATCTGAGAGCCCTGGTACGACTGGATCGTTGAGATACCCATCTTGGAAGCAATTTTGACAATGCCGTCGATGATTGCCCTGTTATAATCGTCAACCGCCGCATAGTAATCCTTCTCCAGCATTCCAGTGTCGATCAGCTGATGGATCGTATCCAGCGCAAGATACGGATTTACTGCACTCGCGCCATAGCCGAGCAGCGTTGCAAAATGATGCACCTCCCGCGGCTCGCCGGACTCCAGAATCAGCGCCAGCGAGGTACGCCGCTTCGTCCGCACCAGATACTGGTGTACCGCTGAAATCGCCAGCAGAGACGGGATCGGCATCCGGATTTCGTCCACCCCCCGGTCGGTCAGAATCAGAATATTCGCGCCGTCGCGGTACGCGCGGTCTACCTCCAGGAAAAGATGGTCAATCGCCTTCTCCAGCCCGGTATTCTTGTAAAACGTGATCGGAATCTCTGCCACCTTGAAGCCCGGCACTTTCATGTACTTGATTTTCAGCATATCCGTATTCGTCAGAATCGGATTCTCGATCTTCAGCACCTGGCAGTTCTCCGGCTTCTCTTCGAGCAGGTTGCCTTCCACACCGACATAGACGGTCTTGGAAGTGACCACTTCCTCGCGGATCGCATCGATCGGCGGATTCGTCACCTGCGCAAACAGCTGCTTGAAGTAGTTGAAGAGCGGCTGATGCTGCTTCGAGAGGACAGCCAGCGGCGTATCGATCCCCATCGCGCCGATCCCCTCTCCCCCATTCTCCGCCATTGTCAGAATCGAGGTCCGGTAATCCTCATAGCTGTAGCCAAAAGCTTTCATCAGGCGCATGCGCTGCTCATCGCTGTACGTCTCCACGCGCCGGTTCGGAATCTTCAGATCCCCCAGCTTCACCAGATACTGGTCCAGCCACTCTCCGTACGGCTGCCGATTGGCATAGCGGCTCTTGATTTCCTCATCCTCGATCACACGTCCCTGTACGGTGTCCACCAGCAGCATCTTTCCCGGATGCAGCCGCTCCTTCTGGACGATTTTCGTCGGGTCGCTATCCAGCACGCCGACCTCAGAGGAGAGAATGACATAGCCGTCCTCGGTTACGTAATAGCGGGATGGACGCAAGCCATTGCGGTCGAGCACGGCTCCCATGATATCTCCGTCCGAAAACAGAATCGAAGCCGGACCGTCCCACGGCTCCATCATCGTCGCATAGTACTGATAGAAGTCGTGCTTTTTCTGGCTGAGCACCTTGTTGTTCTTCCATGGCTCCGGAATCGTGATCATCACGGCGAGCGGCAGCTCCATGCCGTTCATCGTCAGGAACTCCAGCGTATTGTCCAGCATAGCCGAGTCAGAGCCCTTTGCATTGATGACCGGGAGTACCTTATGCATATCCGCTTCCATGTACTTCGAGGACATCTTTTCCTCGCGGGCCATCATTTTATCCGCATTGCCGCGGATGGTGTTGATCTCCCCGTTATGTACGATGAATCGATACGGATGTGCACGCTCCCAGCTCGGATTCGTATTCGTACTGAACCGGGAATGCACAATGGCAATCGCAGATTCATATGCTTCATCCTGAAGATCCAGGAAAAAGGTCCTAAGCTGCCCGACCAGGAACATCCCCTTATAAATAATCGTCCGGCTCGAGCAGGATACCACGTAGGTCGTATCATTGGACTGCTCAAAGGTCCGGCGCACCACATACAGCTTCCGGTCAAATGCAAGCCCGCGCTCAACGTCCTTCGGCCGTTCCACAAATGCCTGCTCGATGTACGGCATCTTCTCCAGCGCCTTGTGTCCGAGCACCTCCGGGGCCGTCGGCACCTGCCTCCAGCCGAGGAATTTCATACCTTCCTTCCGGACAATACTCTCGAACATCTTCTTCGCCTGGTTCCTCTTAAAGACATCCTGCGGGAAGAAAAACATACCGATTCCGTAATCCCTTTCAGAATTTAAAAAGATGCCAAGGGTGGAACAGGCTTTCTGGAAGAATCTGTGCGATATCTGCAGCATGATTCCAACTCCGTCACCTGTTTTGCCCTCGGCATCTTTGCCGGCTCTGTGATCTAAATTTTCAACTATACTTAGTGCGTTCTCGACTGTCTGATGCGTCTTGTACCCCTTAATATTCACAACTGCACCGATCCCGCAGTTATCATGCTCGAAGCTGGGATCATACAGTCCCGGAGCCGCACCGACCGGACGCGAATTCTGTCTCGTATCCATCGTATCTCCTCCCGTATGCGTTTGTTTTTTGTTTGCCCTACTATACACCCATTTGGCGCGTCTGTAAACAGGAATTTTTGTTTTAATTGCCAGATAATTTGTTTTATCATTGATTTTAAAGTGTTTTATCTGTTTATTTCATAAATCAACTCTTTATTTTATGTTTTCTGCATACATTTTTCCCGTATTCGGCTGCCTAAATCAATGTACTTTTTTTAGTGCATTCCAGTTCTGTCTTTTTATCGTGGTAAAGTCCTGCTGGTAGCCAAGCGTTTACAGCACACACCGCCATATAGAAATCTAATCCAGCGCCTTCTGTGCGTTGTGCCGCCCGCGCCCTGTCTCGCTGCCTCGCTCACGTACTGTCTCATTTCTATCTGGTATGATTTTACACCGTAACTTGCCATTAGATAAGCACAGGGTGATGGCATCGTCGAGTGAGCTGCGCACTCATATGGGCAGTACCCAACGCGGCTACGCCAACAGAAAATTCACCAAAACCGCCGTCAGGTTCGCCCCGATATGGAACGCGATTGGATAGCCGGCGAATCGTCCGCGTTCATAAAGCAATGCCAGAACCAGCGCAAGCGGAAACGCAAATATCATCTGAACCAGATTTCCATGATAGACCGCAAACAGCAGCGCGGAAAAGAAGACAGACTGGCGTACACTCAGAATCCGCTTCATCCTGGTATAGATCAAGACACGGAAAATCAGTTCCTCCGCAACAGGAACCAGAATACCAAGTCCGAGAATCTGCACCAGAACCGTACTCGCGAACAGCTGCTCCTGCACCTGATTGGAAAAATGTTCTGTCAGCCGCAGCCATGCCAGCACCCGGCTCCACGCCAGGTTCAGAATCCCACCGGCCACAAAGCAGAGCGCCAGCGCTGCCAGACGCGGAAGTCTGACCGTCTGCGGCGTCCTCTCTGGAGCCGCACAGCATCCTCGTTTCCGGTCCGCACAATACATCTTATATGCGAACGGCAGAACCGCAAGTGCTGTCATTGTCGTCATCCAGGCAGAGTCCGCTCCGGTCACGCCGAGCGCTGCCGCCAGGATTGGAACCGCTTCTGATATCAGCATGTGCAGCAGCAGCGGAGCTGCAATCGCAAGATAGTCTCTCATCTGTTTTCATTCCTCCTGGTTTCAAGGCCTCCGCCATCCTTACTTTCTGTTACATCCTCTCACATAACCCATAAAGCTCTGTCTAAAGTTCACCTTTGACGATAAACAACAACAACCCCATAGCTCCTCGGATAAGAAGCCATGGGGTATCTGCTTATTTCGGGATGACCTGCATATCGATTGCAGTGATATGCCATGCATTCTCATAGTATGACATCGTCAACTTCGCCTTCGTATCTCCGGACTTCTCCTTGGTCTCTGTCTTCTGTACTGGTGTTCCGTCCTCCTGCAGCTCATCGGTATCTGCCGTAACTGCCTGACGAACCAGATAGTGATAAGAGAGCGTCATATCCATCGTAATAGCTCCGTCAGCCTCGCCGTACGTCACATCACCGTACTCTGCTGCAAAACCGGAAATCGCCGCACTGTCAAACTCAGAATTCTCCGCATGGAATACCTTTTGCTGCTTCTTAATCAATTCATCCGCAGCCTTCTGGCAGGCACTCATCAGCTCGTCCGGATCCTCCGTCTTCTTCTTCGCAGCAGAAGCATAGACCGCCCGAAGCAGTTTCACGCCCATCTCCAGGCATTCACTCTTCGCGGAATCCTTCAGAACCATTTTCCCTACGTAATCTGCACTTCCATCCGTCGCATCCAGGGCATCGGTAAGCTCCTGCAGCACTGCATGCCGGATAACCAGACTGCTTTTTCCCGGAATCAGCACCGGTATCTGATAGCTGTCCGCCGAAGGCTCTGCACCGTCCTTCTGAAGCCAGGATGCATCCAGTTTTTCTGCATTCAGGTAAACCTTCGAGCCAACCGGTACCTTCAACACAAAATCTTTTACCATGCAGTGGTCAGAGAGCACCTTCCAGCGGTCGAAAACACCATACACCAGATCTGACTGCTTTTTTACTATAAAAGTCTCTTCAAGATCAACTTTTCCTGCTGCATCCAGAAACTGCACCTGATAATCTACATATTCGTTTCCATTGTTGTCACGCCGTTTCTGAAGCTCCTCCGTCTTCGTGGAGGAAGCAAGGCTGTACCGCTTCTCATCCAGCGCGCTCTGATACTCTGTTTTTGAGATCTTCTGCGACTCGGACTGATCCACGTACGAAAATGCCTTCTCCGCATCGTTATCCACCAAAAGGGACAGATAGCGATTCATCGCATACTCTGCTGTACTCTGGCGATATGCCTGATAGCACGCTGCGCCTCCGCCGGAAACACAGATTACAACTGCCAGGATCAGCACCTTAATCAAAATTCTTCTGAATACCTTCATGTTCATTCCTCCCTGATCGTCTCTTGAGTCTAATATCCTGCAAGTGCATCTTCATAATTCAGAATGACCTTCAGGTTCGCCTCTTCATAATCATTCAGGTAATCAAACATGTTGGCATCAAACTCATCCGGGTCATAGGTCGGCACATACCAGGATCTCTGGCTGAAATAGTCTGCAAGATCCTGCGACCGGAAAATGCGCCCGTGCAGTGCAAATATCTCATTCCGAATCAGACGGAGCTGTCCGGCATCATAATTATACAGCTCACTCTCATCGATGTAACGGCTGCTGATACCCCAGAGCACAACTTCTGCCGGTGTCCAGGCTCCATACCCATCACTGTGCCCGCCATCATCGCTTCCGCCACCGCCATTTCCGTCATCTCCGGTCCAATCGCCGCCATTTCCGTCATCTCCGGTCCAGTCGCCGCCATTTCCGTCATCTCCGGTCCAGTCGCCGCCAGAGCCGCCTCCATTCCCGTCATCTCCGTAAGAATAGTCCCCGTTACCTGGATCTACGATCTCAATCGGCTCTGTGTAATCACCCGAACCTCCTCCGGACGGATCTGTATAGTCGCCCGATCCCGTTCCGGACGGATCTGACCAGTCTCCGGAACCATCTGTTCCATCTCCAGAACCATCCGCTCCATTACCTGAACTATCCTCCGGCTGTGTTCCTTCCGGCACATTCGTTCCGTCTCCAGAAGAGACGGGATTCCCATTCTCATCCGTCTCGGCCGGAGTACCTGTCTCACTTTCTGATTCCCTCTCAGTCTCCTTCTTCGGCTTCTCAGTCTCAACGCCCTTTACGATCGCTCCGGAGGCCATCACCGTAAACGGATCGGTCTGAAAGGTACGAGATTCCTCCTTCTCTGCAGCCAGTGTCTTTTCAGAACCAGCTTCGGTATCGTACTCAGTTGAACCCTCAAGCAAGGGTACCGTCAGCGACACCTGATCAGACGTCAGCAGATCCGCTGTAAAAAAGGAGGCGCCTGCTGCGAGCACGCAGCCGACGACAAATCCACTGTTTCTTCGTAACATGTTTTTCCTCTTCATTCTTTATTCATCACCCCTCTAAGGGGCATCATATCACAATTAGCTAAAAAAGTCCATGAAAACTCTATTTTTTCCTTTTTCTTACAGGAATTGCACATACTACGCCAGTAACCGCAAACAGCAGCACGCCAAAGCACATGAGCAGCTTTCCTCTGCGTGCCCGCTCCGCTTCTGGTATAATATTTTTTCCTTCTTTCCGCTGCCCTTTCCCACGAATTGCTCCCTGGCTGTTTTCCAAAGCTGCATCTCTCCCTGATTCCATTTGCTCCGAGTCTCCTGCCTCCGTTTTTTGCAAACTTCCCAGAAGAAAACCATTCTTGTCTCCCTCTCCGTTCTCCGCAAGAGTTTTGATATACCGCACACTCATTCCCGCAGCATCCTTGCCTCCAGCTCCGCAAAGAAATGCTTCTTTTTGCGCCTCCAGTTCCTTCTTTTGCCGCTCCTTTTCCTGTGCGCTTGTACGTGTCCTCTCGTACGGAACCGGTGCCTTTTCCGTCTTTCCTACGTAGACCGGGATTTCCGGACTCCAATATTCATTGCCTGCAAGATCACATATATAAACTTCGATCGTCTGCCAATATTCTTGCGCTGATAGCTCCAGCTTCACCGGATCTTCAAAGCCTGTCTTTCCATCCAGCTCCTTGACCAGATCACTGTTACAGTAAAGCTTCACAGTACACACACCCAGATTATCACGCGGTCGTATACAGGCAGTCACCATCTCCTCCTGGTATACGCCCTGCTCCTCGATTCCCGTGATCAGGCAGTCGGGCGCCGTCCAATCCAGTGCAAATGTGACCCGTTTGCCCTGGATACCCGTATCGCTCTGATTATCCGCCTGGTCTTTCGAAGCGAGCAGCAGCTCATAAACCCCCTCCTTTTCAAAACACGCAGCAGATATCGTATACTGATACTGTTTCCACGAATCACTGCTTCCCTGCATTGCCACCTGGTAATCGCGGTCACGGACCAGCTGCCGGATCTCACCGTTTTCACGGCAGTAGATCGCCGACTCACCTACGTAATCGATATTCGTCTCTAAGAATACGATTTCTGCTGGCTGGGTGAGATAGTACCGGTCAAGCAGCTGCTTTGTTGAGCTGGACAGATCATAGACCGAACCAAACCGGTTCACTGAAAACTCCAGCTGCTTCTCCACCCTGTTTCCAGCCAGATCTTCCGCTGTAATCAGCAGACGATATGCGTCGTCGTATCCTTGTTCCTTTGGAAAATCAAAGTATGTCACCGACACGCCATCCTCGTTCTCTTCCATCTCCTTCACCTGCGGACAGCGACCGGAATTCGCACCCTCAAGCACAATACACAGAGAACCGGCTCGATAATGAGCGTCCCTGCACGAAACCTGTATCTGTACATTGCCAGAATTCGCTGTCTGATTTTGAATTCCTTTCACTGTGATTTCCGGCGGCGTGCAGTCGACCAGCAGCCGGTCACTGCTGAAAAACGCAAGATTGCCAACCTGATCTTCTGTCCTTATATAAATACGATAAGCGCCCTCCTCGCGGACGGAGATCTGTGTACTGTCCGCACAGTCTGTCCAGCTGGCATTTTCAGGCGTTTCTCCCTCCCCGCAGATACAATAGGCTGCTTTTTTTAATCCACTCTTTCCATCTGGTGCGACAGAGAAACGCACCTCGGCTGATTGTGCAGCATAAATGATGCCGTTTTCATTTTTTCCTGATACCATGATTTTCGCTTCCGGCGCTTCTCCGTCCACATAATACGGCTCCTGCTGCAGTTCCGATATCTGAACGACCTCTCCATTCTCCGCTGTCTTTTTAAGTTGAAAGGTAATTACCCCGTCCGTCTGCACATCTGTAACACTGCCGCCGCTGCCATAACCGGAGCTACCGCTTGTCTCCACGTAAACATCCGTCCCCTGACGAACCCAGAGTCGGTCCATTCCATCACGATACCACGCGTTTGCATCTCCATGGACCTCATATTGCTTTCCCCGCTCGATCGGTTCTGGTATTAAAACGGCCGGCGTCTCAGGTTCTGGTTCTGCGTGTGGTTCCGTAGCTGGTTCTGTGACCGGCTCCGTGACCATTTCCGTGGCTGGCTCCGTGACTAATTCTGTTGGGCACTCCGTGACTCGTTCTGTAACCATTTCTGCAGGGAGCCCCGTGACAGCTCCTGTGGCTGGTTCCGTAGCTGGTTCGGGCATTGGCTCCGGCACCAAGATCGTTTCTGTCTCAGGCTCTGGCTGGAAACCTGAAGCGAACTCTGTCTGCAAACTGGTCTCAGATTCTGATTCATATTCTGACTCCGGCTCAATCCTGGTCCCAGATTCAAGCTCCGTTTCTATCTCCGTTTCAGACATGTTCTCTCTTTCTGTCTCAAACTCTGTCTTCGTCTCACTTTCACTTTCTGTCACGCGTTCCATCTCCGTCTCAGAATCACTCTCACTCTCTGTCACGGATTTTATCTCCGATTCGCTCTCACTTTCTGTCTCCGTCTCGGAATCGCTCTCACTCTCTATCACGGAGCCCATCTCCGATTCGCTCTCACTCTCTATCACGGAGCCCATCTCCGATTCGCTCTCGCTTTCTGTCTCCGACTCCGTCTCGGAATCACTCTCACTCTCTGTCATGGAGCCCATCTCCGATTCGCTCTCATTTTCTGTCTCGGACTCGCTCTCGCTTTCCGTCTCTAAGTCTGTCCCTCTCCATAGGATCTGTCCAGGCTGCAGCTTCTGCCCCGCTGCCGATTCTGCTACCCGCGACTCGCTCGCATACACACGCCCCACTTCCCATGCATCCGCTCTGAGGCCTTGTTCTCCTTGCAGCCCGCCGCCTGTGAGCAGCAGACATGCTGCAATTCCCGCACAGCCGCCCGGAATCCACAGCCAGTTTTTTTCTGAATATTCATTCTTTTTCATCATGTTCCACCCCGCCCTTCTCATTTGCAAACGCACGCGCCACTGCATCTCTTGCTGCTTCTGCCCGACCGGAAAGTTTCATCTTTGCTTCCTCATGGAGCCCCGCCTGTTCAGAAAACGCAATGATATCATTCAGCACGCATTCTATTTCTTCCTCCACCTCGCCATTTCGCTTCAATTCTCCGGCCTGCATGATCAGACAAGCTGTCAGCTCGCCTGCTGCCTGTGCCCGCACTCGCGCCGCCTCCTGCTGAAAACCATCCGACCACCACAAAAGCTTCAGATCCTTCCACAGTCTCCAATACACTCCTGGTTCGTCATCTCCCGCAACAACCCGACCGATTGTTCCGTAATACTGTGCAATCTTACTATGAAGCCGCGCAGATTCCGCCCAGTCCGGCTCTTTTGGCGCATCCGTTTCTTCCACCCCGCCTGATTCTTCCTGCACTGTCGCCTCTTCCCCGCATTGTTTTCTTTGAATGCCCGCTTCTCCTTCCTCCTCTGACTTTCCCTGCACTTCCGGTTTTCCTGAACTACCTGCCCCTCCTTGCTGCTTCGCCTTCCCCGGCTCTCCCCATTTCATCTCTGTCTCTTTTTCGTTCGTTCCAAGCGCTGCCACTGCTTTTTCAAACCACCGCGCCGCGGCCGGTCTGCCGCCATCCTCCTCATAGCAATACCAGTATGCGATACCAATTTCATATGCGAGATGTCCGTAAGCCTCCTGCTTCCTGGCAAGCCGTTCCTCTGCCGTCTGGCTGCCGCCAGGCGTCACATAGGACAGCATATTCCACAGCGTCTCCTCTTCTCCTGCGCCAAAATGCCCGTCCTCCAGGATCTGATCCAACATCTGAACATATGCCCGGATGTCGTCCGGACACAGCTGCACTGCCTGCAGATACCGTTTTCCCGCCTGTGCAGAGCCAAGACCTGCCGCTTCCTGGAGCAGTGTTTCATATGCCGTTTCCTTCTTCTCTGTCTGCGCTGTATGCTCTGCTGTCAGCGCATGCCCCGCAAAAAGCGACAGCACAACCAACAGTGCACAGGCTTCTCCCGTCCGGAACCGCCATCTCCTCCTGCGATAACGCTTCCAAACTTGTTCCACAGCACGGCTCAGTGCACCTGCATCCGGATATCGCTTGTCCATCTCTGCCGCCAGCGTATGACAAAGCAGCCTGCGTACCAGACGATAAGAAACCCCGGAGATCTTCACCTGCGGCATCCTGCCGGCTCCAAGCCAGCCATGCAGGTGCGGAGGGCTTCGGTACTGCCGCTTTCGATCCGTCCGCTCTCCAAACAGCAGAAAATACATCACCGCTCCAAATCCATACAAATCCGTGCGCCCATCCAGTGAATGCCCGCTCTCATACTGCTCCGGAGCCGCATAGCCAGGTGTCCCGCTACAGCGTGCCGGCTTCACATCCGGATCTGCGATCAGCGCAGCGCCAAAATCAATCAACACCAGGGTCCCGTCGCTTCTTACCATAAGATTGGATGGTTTGATATCCAGATGCAGAATCGGCCTGCTGCGATGGTGAAGGTAGCACAGCACATCCGACAGCTGCTGCAAAACAGAAAAAAACTGCTCCGCAGCCATTCCCTGTTCTGCAAGTTTCTTCAGGCTGACCCCGCGCACATACTCCAGAATCAGCCAGACGCAATCTGCCTCCTCCAGCACATCCAGGACTCTCGGCAAAGAGGAATGATGCAATTTTTTCATCATATTCAATTCATGCATCCGCTCCTCCCCCTTTTTTCCAAGAAGCTGCTTGGCAGCCCGAAGCTGATCTGTCGGGAGATGGCGTACCAGATACACTTTCCCCTCTCCTCCACTGCCCAGTACCCGGAGAATACAGTAAAAATGTTCGAACATCCCTGCATATGGCAAATCCTCCTGTGCAGCCATACTCCTTCCCCCTTTATGCTCTTTCTTCCTCTTAATCCAGATGAACTTGAACTTCAATTTTACCTTTTTACACAAAATCTTGTTGACAAATGTCTAAAGTATTAAAATACAATAATGTTTCTTTTTGTCTATTGTCATTTTTATGTGCTATTTATATTATCTTATTTTGCTTTACATGTCAATACTTTTATAGTATTTTATCACATTTCATTTATATTGCTCCATGCATTCCCTGCGATAACCACAAACAGACAATCCAAAGCCTTCTGCTGCGCAACAGGATGGCGGATCCGCATCGCAGGCAAGTTCAACCAAAACACACTTCAGGAAATCGGACGACTGCTTGTACTGCAGCATTGCCTTGTTCTTGCCAAGAATCCACCCTATCTGCCTCATGAGAGAGCACTGTCCATGAAGCTTATCAGCCAGGGAGCGTCTCAGGTTCTCCAGGAGATTTCAGAAGGATTTCTGGAAGAGCTGAATGCGCCTGCCGCTTAACCAACGGATAAACTGAGTTGCCAGGAAGTTTCCGTCTGTAAGAAGCACCGTAATTCCAGATGGGGGATACTTTTCCCCTTTGTCGCAAGGTGGCTGAGTGAGGCGATGTGTTGGCATCGTCAACCAAAACCAACGCAGTTCAATAGAAAACAAGGAAAGAAAGATGTACCATTTCGATACAAACCAGGGGAAGCTATCTGCATGACAGCTCCCCCTGGTTTCTTAATCTGTAATATTCATCTTATTTTTCAATGCCATATACTTCTACTTCATAGATACGTGCCGCCGAGTCAGAACCCTGTGTCGGTTTGATGACGGAGAGTTTCACATAGCGTGCACTGACCGGAGTGAAGGTATCCATTGTCGTACCTGCGGTATTTCTCGTCACAGAAACCACCTCCTGGTAGTCTGTTCCATCCGCGCTGACCAGAATCTTGTAGGATTTGGTGTTCATATCTGCGCTCTCCCCGCCTGCTTCCGCATGGGAAATTCCGATCTGGCCGATCAGGATCTCTTTGCCGAGGTCAATCGTCAGCTCATGAGGCGGCGTACCGGTTGCACACCACTTCTTGGTCACATCCCCGTCTACCGCAAACGGAGGCGCTTCGTTCTCATTCACATACGCAGTCGCTTCCGTATCCTTGCCCTGTGATACCAGCGTCAGCGCCTCGTCCGCCGCCAGCTCCGAAGTCACCACAATCATACCCTCTACAGTCTTTTCGCCCTCACCGGAATCATTCTTTGCTTTCAGCGTTACCGGATACGTTCCCTCTTTTTCATAAGTAACCTTGACAGAAGCATCCGTCGAGGTCTCGGTACTTGCTCCCGGGAGCGTCCATTCTACCGATGCCGTATTCTCAGAGCTTGTGCTGGTAAATGTTACCGAGCTGCCCGGTCCGATCAGAGTCTGGGAAGCAGTAAAGTTCGCCTTCGGAATCCGGTTGTCCGGCCAGTCCATCGTCACTTCCGCGCTCTCTCCTGACTCCAGAGTCATAGAAACCGGTACGATACGGAAGGTAGACTTGTTCGTATCATCCGTTCTCGGCAGGGTATTGACATAGAAGTTGGTCACATTCGTCACGCCCAGCAGAGAAAGCGTCTTGTCCTGGTTGACACGGTATACTTCATAATATGGAACCTCTGCGCTGCTCTCCCAGGTCAGACGTACTCCTGCGTACATCGCATCCTCATCAAATTCCGGAGTACCTGCCGATACGTTGGAAACTGCCGCCGTCGCCACATCGGATTCCCGGTAAATCGAGAGACCGCCAAGGTATAATTCATAGCCTTCCTTATCCTCCGAAGCAGCTGCCGAATAGGAGATAGAGCGAATCTTTTTGCCTGCATATTTAGAGACATCATACGTAACCGTTGTCCAGTCCGCTCCGATCTTTCCACTCGCCTCGATTGTCTCCTCTGAACCGTCATCAAACGCAAGCACTACATTCAATGCCGTCTCGACATTCGATTTTGCTGTCGTGTTAAAGATTACCCCCTCCTCCAGAGGAAGATCCGCGCTGAACAGCTTGATCGTTGACTTCACGTCCTTGCCCATGTCTCCCCGGAATTTGAGACAGGTTCCTCCATAATAGGAATCACCCACGCTGAAGGACGGAGTCAGTGTATTGCTGCCTTCATGACTCATCACCCACCGGTAGGTCGGAAGAATATCCCCGATACTCCGGTTGTTCCAGTCAAGCGTTGAAATCTGGGTACCATTCTTGAAGAAGCTGTATCCGTTTCCCATATTGTAATAGGTAGTAAACGGCAGCTTTGTAACCGCGGATTTCTCCACCACATAGGTGGATACCCCTCTCCACTGTGTATCATCGCTGTACTCGACTGCAGCTGTAGGATCCTTTTTGCTGTTGACCCAGAGACGATTTTCCTTTTCCTGGAATTCATCAACGCCGAGCGATGCCGTATACGCCCAGTTCGGGCAGTAGATGCCAAGCGAGGTATAGGTGGCATTCGCCGCTGATTCCAGCAGCTTCCACTGAACCGGCGTCGCATAACCATTCGCCTGAACGTCAACGCCTGCATAGAGCGAATATGGGTCAATCTTCAGTTCCTCCGCTTTCTCACGGGAAGCTTTCAGAAGCTCCTGATCTGCCAGTGCATCTTCTGTCCACCAGAAATTCAGGAACATGCTGTCCGCAACCGCGCTGCCATCCTGATCTACCAGGTACTGATCATTTTTATCCGTCAGCGCGTTCTGCCAGTCCATCTCTCCGTCATTGGTCATCGAATCATAGTATACCAGCTCCAGCTCCGGCGCCTGCACCTTGAAATACTTGATAAAGGCGCGCATGGCTGCGGCATGCTCCTTCGTCAGAGGCTGTTCCTCACTTCCCTCTGACTCCTGGTTGATGAACCATCCGTCAAACCCGTAAAGCTTTGCCACTTCGATCAGCTTATCCGCCATCGGGAACGTTTTTCCATCCTCGCTCTGCAGGAAGGTCTCCAGCCATTCCAGCTTGCCGCCGTGCGCAGACTGCGGGAAAAATACCGTGCCGAGCACCGGAACGCCGTTCTTATGTCCAAGATCTGTCACATCCGGGCTCGGCGGCACGATAATTCCTTCTCCTGAGGAACCGCCCCAGTAGACCAGTTTATCCACATACTGCCAGTAGGTGAAGGTATTACAGTCCACCTTATTCAAGCCGCGCGGTGCATTTCCGCTGGTGCTCGAGTTCATAATGGAAATTGCCATCACCTTTGTGTCCAGATTCTGCGTATCATTGGAGAGCGCCAGATTTTCCTTATGGACACGTTCTGCCAGCGGAACCCTGCTGACGTTAAACGCAAAGTCCGGATCCTCCTCAGCTTTCCAGTCAAGAAGCTGCTGCGGGAACCAGTAAGATGATTCTGGCTGGTCGTTCATGGTTAGCTCAGGCGCCGCATTCTCCTCTGTCACCTGATAGAGGGACTTTGCAGCATCCTGCTCTTCTGTCTGCTTTGCTTCGGTCTGTTTTCCTTCCGTCTGCTTTGCTTTCGTCTCCTTGCCTCCCTGCGTCTGGCTGGAGCACCCCGCAAGGCTGGTCCCCATCACCCCGCACAGACACAGAGCGGTCAGTTGCATCAATCGTTTGTTCATCCTTTTCTCCTCCTGAATTTGCCGGTTTTCATCGTCACTTTTTCAAGTATCCGCATGATTGTCCGTGATTCATTGTGTAAATCCACTATAACATTTCCACAAATTTCCCGAAAGTTTAAAACTTTTAGATTTCTTGTACAAATTCTAGGAGTTCCGAATTTTCCCTTTATTTATCAGATTTTTCGCCTCTCCTGCTCCTCCCATACTCCAATTTCTACCCCAAAAGAATAAAATAACAGGGCGGCGGAGACTCATACGCCCGCCGCCGCTCTGGTGAATGCACCTTGTATCTGATCCATTTCCTGCTGCTTTGTGGTTGGCAGTACATGCGCGTACAGGTCAGCCGTCATTGCAAGGGATGCAATTCCTGGAATGCCATCTGTGCCGCTATTACTATGTACCGCTCACAATGGGAAAGGGTAACCCCCTCTACTGTGTCATAAAATCCAGCGCCACACTCAATAGCTGGAATTGAGAACTGCACAGCTCTGTTTTCCTCCAAAGCCGCGCGTTCTGTCTTTGCCCTTCTTCTGTCCCGGAACAGATTGACCGCGGCCATAAAGTCTGCAATTAATTCGTTCTTCATACAATCCTTTCTCTGTGGGTGTGCTCCCTGCCCTGTGTGTGACGTCGCACATCCGGATCATACCAGATATTTTTTTCTCCGGCCTCTTTTGCTCTTTATCTAATCCATTTCGATTCTGCCCGCAAATTTGTCCCCATAGAGAATGGGCAGAACACAGGAATTTGCATAACTCAATCAATCCTTATATTTACTGTTCATTCAAACTAATCCTATCGATCCCAAATATATTACGAGAAGAAATATACATAAAATTTTTTTCTATATGTGTGCATCCGGATAATTTTAACGGAATACTAATTTCTCTTATTTTTTCTAATGTATCTTTATCCCAAAGAGTGATTTCCGAACAAGGAAAGGAAACTGTCACCAGCATATTCTCGTACACCCCGGCACAACGAAACATTTTCTTATGGGCTTTTTTCATTAAACAATCTACTTCAAAGCGTTTTAAATCAATTTTAAAAAGTTTTCCATCATGACCTGCAGCATATAAAGTTTCGCCATCAATATATATACTGCCAATATTTTTCTTTCCTAAAACAACCCTTTTTTCAATGGCTAAAGTAGATTTATCTAGTAATAACAATTCTCCTTCTACTGTCCCGCAGATCATGCATTTATCATATACTTTGATACTCCACATGCTGTTTTCAGAAACAAAAAATTCCTTTATTAAATACGACCGTCTGTCAAGAGTAATTATCTTTCCATTGCGAATAGAGCAATAAATTGTGTCACCATCAACTGCTATTCCGCATATATCAGAACTCAGATCATTGCCTAATTTCCATTTACCAAGTAATTCATAATTTCTTTGACTTAATACATAAAGTGTACAAAAATCATATATAAAAATCTGCTCATCATCTGCAATCAGTTTTCTGGATAATCCTTCTTTCTCGAAAATTGTCTTTTGAAGGATAACATTCCGGGAGTCTTTCTCTATCTTCACTAACTTTTTTCCACACATACAATCAATATACCGCTCTGTAATATTGAAACCTGTTACAATTCCATCTAATGCTACAATATTATGTTCCATACGTTTACCTCATAAAATATCGTAATTCTTCCATTCCAATTTTCGATTTTCTCTCTTCGCCCTGCTGCAAGTATACCATAAGGCATGAAAACATACCTCTAAATTTTCCTCATCATCCACACAAAAAATCCCCCGCCACCCAGAACCTCGTCCAGGACAGCGGTGGAAATACCCTGGCCCATCTATTTTCTTTTACACCCGGATTTCCGTTCCATCCTTAAAGATGAATCGGATGTCCTCTTTCTCATACACCGTCACATAATCCAGCAGTGCGTACCAGGTATCCTCGTGGAACTCCGTGACGGTTTCCAGCAATCACAAAAAGCACGCCCCAGGCAAGAGAAAATGTTCCCGCCGTAAACAGATAGATGGACAACATCAGCATCAGTACACGAAATATCCGGACAACCAACTGCTGCAATGCGATAAATGGTGCAACAGAATGAACCAGCTTTAAGTTCCCTTTACTGCTATCCCGGATGGCCGTGGCCACGGATTTAGGGCTGTCCTGCTCAAAGCCGAAGGACTTGACAATGCCCATTCCCTGAATGTACTCCAAAACCGCTTCCACCAGGTTTCTCTGTGCAAGTTGGTGTTTCTCCGTAACGGAGATAGATTTTCTGGTTGCTGTTTCTGTGATGAGCAGATAGCAAAGCACCCAGGTAAATGCCACAAGTCCAAGCTGCCAATTAAAGCATAGCAAGAACAAGATCAGGACAATGGAATTAAAGAAACCTCCAATCATATTTACTAACGCAACAGGCGCCGCCCCTTCCACATCGCCCAAAGTTGTCGTTACGATACCTGTAATGGTTCCGATATTATTCTTGTTGAAATATCCCATCGGAATATACCGCAGCCGATCTCCGATGAAAATGCGTTTATCTGCGACCATGCCATACCCTACTACCGTCTGCTCATTCATAGAGAAGAATGATGCCGTCCATTCTGGAAAGAAACCATGCACCCTATCAAACCATTCTCTGTTTGCAGCACAAATGTAGGGGCAGATTTTTTAACAGGATATTAACCTTCCGCATCCAACGCAGATAAAATAGGCTTATCCTGTTGGACAATTTCATACCGTATGTTTTCCGATGTAAGGAGTTTCTCTATTTCCTCTAATCATATAAAGCTTCCCATACCTTCGAACGCATTGCCTGAAAGCACATTTCTATTTGTTCCCTGTTATTTTTCTCTTCTGCAAGGCAGGGTAATTCATCGATTCCAAAATAGGAAAAGCCGGTTGTTTCGATATTGGAAATGAACTCGCCGCCTGTCACTTCACATTGCATAAATATTTTACATACTTTATAAGCGTAAATTGGAAGATTATGCTTTTCTCTGTCCTGAACTGCAATGATACGTTTGACTTTAACGTCAAGTCCTGCCTCTTCTTTCACTTCCTTTATCATATTTTCTTCAACAGAAACATTTACGTCTACCCAACCGCCCGGCAATGCCCATGTACCATTTGCCTCATGCACAAGTAATATCTTCTCATCCTTAAAAATTGCTGCTCTCGTGTCGATTTTAGGTGTCTGATACCCTGCGTCACCGCAAAATAAATCTTTTACTTTCTCAAGTGAAATGTCTGATTTATAACAGATCATTTCTGCTGATATTTCTCTGATACGCTCATATCTTTCCATATCATATTTATCTTTACAGTAAAATAATCCTGCCTGTGCCAGACTTTGGAGTTCTACCGCCCATTGTAGCCATTTTTCGTTTTTCTCCATAATGACCTCCCTTCCAGTCATTTGTGACTGAACTGACAGTTCTAAAACTTGACAGTGTTCATTGTTTTCATTTACGACAATACCGCATGAAAGCCTTTTTGTTTACCGTATTTCTCCGGAAGGCGCTTAAATTCCTCAAACCCAATATTTTTTTTGATTTACAATTCCTTTCCCATGCAGAAAGATTCTGGCATATCTACATACACACCATAGTTAGAGATTTTCTTAAATCCTAATTTTGAATATACATGACAAGACTCCGCCAAAAATTCTCCTGTTTCCAAAATCATTTTCTTATACCCCAACTCCTTCGCCCATTCTATTAATTTAGATACCAACTCTGTTCCTATGCCCTTTCCTTGTTCCGTTGGTATGACAAACACCCTTTTTAACTCTACCGTATTTTCATCATATGGACGTATCGAACCGCCACCAATCGGATGATTGCCTCGATAAACAACTATCGCTTCATTTATTTTATCAATTAGATTATATTGAGCGTACTTATCTCGTTTCATTATTTTCCCCACCCGCAAATCTAAGTCCTCGTCAAGTAACCTGCAATTTTCTATAAAATCTTTGTTATTTCCACTGCATCTTAAAAATACAATTTCGCGCGAACCATCAGACATAGCACCCCATATTCCCACAATATTTCCTGTTGCGTCTTTCTTGGCCAGATGTGACACTTCACTGAAATGCTCATTTGCGCTCTTCCACAATTTTGGAATAAATCCTTCCTCGTCTGATGTTGAACCTTCTTTGCCAATAACCACGAATCTTTCCTTTATCACCTTGAACACGGCACATCCCTCCCATAAATACCGAGTTATATCTTACTCCTTTTCCCAATACAGTCATTAACGCCACCCTGTGCTTCTTTCAGCAACAGCCAATCCGATATTTCTTTTCGTCCCTTTTCTCCAAAATCATTTTCTCTTTTTTCCAAATCATAAACAAGCAACTTTTCCTCTCTCTGTTACAGACTATTTAAACTGGTTCACAACGTAATCCAATAGCGTCTTAATAAATGATGTCCTTCTGCATCATTAAAAGCTTCGATTGTATCCATTAACTGACCTCCTAGCTTTTCGCACGCATGTATAGATATTTTATTCTTATCATTGATGGTAAATAATACCTTTTCCATTCCATGCTTTTGGGCAAGTTTCTGAAACTCTTACTGCATAGCCTATTCTCTTCTTTTTATTTCGTATAATACTGCGCCTGGGCGTGCCAGAGCTCATAATATTTGCCGTTTTCGTCGGCGGACAGCTCCGCGTGGCTTCCCAGCTGCACAAGCCTTCCCTTCTGGAACACAGCGATCTCGTCGCAGAATTTGCAGCTCGACAAGCGGTGGCTGATGAACACGGAGGTCTTATCACTGGCGATCTCGTTGAATCTTTCGTAGATCTCTGCCTCCGCGATGGGGTCCAGGGCTGCGGTGGGTTCGTCCAGAATCATGAAGGGAGCGTCCTTATAGAGCGCCCGCGCCAGAGCAATTTTCTGCAGCTCGCCGCCCGAAAAATCCACTCCGTCATTTTCATACTCCCTGCTGATAGGGGTGTGTATTCCTCTCTCCAGGCTGTCAATCTTCTCCCTGAGGCCCACGCGGCTTAAACAGTCCAGCACACGGTCCTCCTCAATTTTCTCCGACGCAGCCACATTCTCGGCGACAGTGAAGGCAAACAGGGTATAGTCCTGGAATGCCACGGAAAAGAGATCCATGTACTCCTCATAGCGGTAACGGGTGATGTCGATGCCGTTCAAAAGTATCTTTCCTTCTGTAGGATCGTAAAGCCTGCACAAAAGCTTGATAAAGGTTGTCTTGCCGCTCCCGTTCTCACCCACAATGGCCAGCTTGTCGCCGATCTGAAACTTCATATTCACATGCCTTAAAGCCCACTCCTCACTGCGGGGATACCGAAAGGACACGTCCCGAAACTCAATCTCATAGTCAATGTCGTCCCTCTTCTCCACCGCCAGCGTCCCATGGTACATATCGTTCGGCATTTCAAGGTAATCGAAAGTCTGCTCCAGATACTGGTTGTTGTACCGAAGCTCCCCAAGCTTTGCGGTAATCCCCGAAAGGGAGCTCACAAACCGCTGAACCGTCCCCTGATAGAGAATGAACTCTCCGATGCCGATGGCGCCGATCCAGGCTTTTGCCGCTGTGAAAAGGAATACCACGATTTTCACCAAAATATTCACGCACTGTATCCCTAAAGCCCGCTTTGTCATCGCCTTTTCGTAGCTTGCAACCCATTTGGGCCGAAGCATATATCTCACATATTCAGCAAGAGAAATGGTATTTAGCTTAAAAATATGCATATCCGTTCCCTTCGCATGATGATAGGCCTCCATCAGATTGTTCTCTCCTGCAAGATCCGCCAATGCATCGTTAACCTCCGTCGTAGCGCGGGTCGTAAGCTTTGCCGAGAGCACGGCGCTGATCCCGATGACTGCGGCAATCGCCGGCACAGTCCAGAGGGAATTGACAAAGCCAAAGAAACCGGTAAAGTGTTCTGGGATCGTGCGAAAAAGAGATACGGTCAGCGCTGCCGACACGACAACATTCAAAATATCATTCAGGAAACCCTCCAGGAGATATAGAATCTTCTGAAGTCCTGCCGCAGTGGCGTTCATGGAGGCACTGATTTTGTTTCTCGTCAGAGCAATATCCGGATCTTCCAGATGCTCATACTGAAAGTCATTTTCCGCATCAAACAGGCACGCGCTGCACCGAAAGAACGATAAGTTCTTCAAGGCATACAGTCTGCTGCTCAAAAAGCGGTTCAGCATAGACAACGCAAAAGTACCCGATACTGTCACGGCAGCAAACACCATCAGTCTTTCTAAATCACAGGAACCGGATAGCTCATTGATGATTTGGGCTGACATGTACAAGGGAAAATATGGCAAGAGGCAGCTTGTGATACAGTAAAAAATCTGAAATGGCACAAAGGTCGGCGTCATCTTCTGCCAGATTCCAACCCCTTTCAGCACCAGTTTGAAATCCTCCGTCAGGGTACGCTTCTTATTCTTCATCCCCACTGCCTCCTTCCTGATAATACTTGCTCTGAACATCAAACAGCTCCCGGTATTTCTTCCCGGCTGCCATCAATTCGTCGTGGGTGCCCTCCTCTGCAAACCTCGCCCCATCCAGGAGGAAGATCCGGTCACAGAAGCGGGTTGAGGCCAGACGGTGGGAGATAAAAATCGAGGTGGCGTTGGCCGTAATCTCATGGTATTCCTGATACATCCGGTTCTCAGCGATGGGGTCCAGGGCGGCCGTAGGTTCATCCAAAATGAGGCAGAGCGGATTCTTGTACAGAAGTCTCGCCAGCAAGAGCTTCTGTTTTTCACCTCCGGAGAGATCCACTGCTTCCTTATATACAGATCTGTCCAAGGGTGTTTTTTCTTTCAGCGGAAGGCTTTGAATCTTCTCTGCAAGCCCTGCTTTTTCCATACAGTCCCACAGACGCGTCCTGTCGATCTCCTCCTCCGTCATGGTGCAGGCGATGTTTCGGCCGATGGTGATGGGGAGCAGACTGTAGTTCTGAGGCACCAGACCAAACAGTTCGTAGAGCTCCTCCCTGTTGTACTCCAAAATAGAATGACCGTCGATCAGTACTTCGCCTTCATCGGGAAGCAGTAATCCACACACCAGCATGGTCAGAGTCGTCTTGCCAGCTCCATTTAAGCCCACCAGGGCAATCTTTTCGCCTGGCCGAATCCGAAAGGACACATGATCCAGAATCTGCTTCTCTCCCATCGGGTATCTGTAACAGACATTTTTAAATTCAATAGAAAAAGGCCCTTTGGGAACCGGAATCCCTTCGCCGTGGTTCAATTTATTCTCGATTTCCAAATCCTCCCGCAAATCAGAAATCTGCAAAGCTCCATCAGCAACCTTACTCCAGTTAGTCAGGATTTCTGTCATGTAGCCGGACAATGCCGTGATGGCGGAAAAATACAGCACAAACCCAGCCGCATCCAGTTCCCCCGCGACCGCCCTGTGAATCAGAAATCCATAGGCAAGACCGTCACGGATCAAAACCACAAGGAAATTGACCGCCGCGGCCCAGAATCTTCTGCGCTCCATCAGATTCTCGAATCGCTGACAGTCTGAGAGGATTTTCTGGCTCAGGGTGTGAAAGAACCTCTGCATCCGATAAAGTCGGATATCTTTTCCATACTTGAACTCACCGGAAAGCCGAAAGAGATAGAATCTTCGCTTGTTTGCGGCATTGCGGGAATCCTCCTGCTGATAGTTTGTCTTCCTCTCCCAGACACCCGTGGCATAGGTAATCGCGCAGCCGACTGCCAGAAGCGCCACGATCATCGGCTGCAGCATGGACACCACTCCCCCAAACAGAAGAAAATTCAAGATCGTGGCGATGATCGCGGCAAAGTTCATCGGCAGATGAACACCGGCCACATGGTTATCACCGACTGCCTCGTTCGCCCGCTGATCCAATTTCTGCGTTTCCTCGGAATACTGGAGAAACCAGTCCCGTGTAAAATGGTTGGCCATCTTCTGATAGTCCAGATGCGAGAACATGTAAAGCTCCGCTGTTTCATCTCGAATCCTCAGAATCCCATTGGCGAGATCCGCGATAAAGCCCGCCAGCAAAAGCCCGATGATGACCAGCGCAGCATAAGAAAACTGTGTCTCGCTGCCAAGTGCCCTAAGAATCAGTGAAGGCGTGTATAGCGCAAGCGCCGCCGCACCCACGGTGATAGGAACGACCAAAAGGCCGTGATATACCAGACGGCGTTCCTGCTTCCACAGATAACGATACAGATAGACGACACTGGAGAGCAGGCCGTACTTTGGCTTGCGCTTTGGCTCTTTCCTTGTGTGTTTCATTGTGCGAACCTCCTTGTTTGTTCTGGCAATACCTTACCACAGCAGAACCTCTCGCGGATCATTGCGTGAACGAAATGCGCTTTTGGGGGAACAAAATGCAAATGAGGCAGTTTCCTGCCTCACTCTGTATCGATGCTTATGGGAATCAAAAATGCCGCCATCATTCCTCTAGGGGAATCAAAATCTCGGCGGTAAAGCCTCCATCCTCGCTGTCAGCTGAGAATAGACCGCCATACTTCACTGTCAGGCTCTCTACCCGCGCCAGGCCAAAGCCGTGATGTGCTCCTTTGGAGGAAGAGAACAGACTACCGCGGCGAGGCTGTTTCTTTCCGGCGGCATTGGTGATGGCAAGGTAAAGCTGGGTATTTTTTCTCCCAATATAAATGCGGATAAACCGTTCCTCCATGGGAAGCTTCTTATTTTCCTCCACCGCATTGTCGAGAAGGTTACCGATGATCACGCAGAGGTCCACATCGGAAACTGTGACCCCAGCCGGAAAAACAGCCTTTATATTCACAGGAATGTGATTTTGGGCTGCAATGTTAATTTTCCCGTTGAGAATCGCGTCAACCATAACCCGCCCTGTCTTGATGGAGGTATCCACCTGAGTCAGATCATCGTTGAGCTGGCGGAGGTATGCGTTGACCTCCTCGTACTTCCCCAATGCCATACTGGCCTGCAGCGCCTGGATGTGATTGTGATAGTCGTGGCGCCAGCCGCGCATCTTCGCATACATCCCTTCCACTTCGTCGCAATATTTGCGTATCAAGTCACTCTGGTATGCTTCAATCCGTCTGTCAATCCATTTTTGAAAAAGCATATCCTCACCTCAGAACAATCGAATCATTTCTTTGCCGATTTTTTGTGCCATTCCCCGGCTGATCGGCACCTGCGTGCCATTTTTCAGTTCGACGAAGTCCCCGTGGATCCGCCAGACATGACACAGATTCACGAGAAAGGAACGCTGGCACTGGAAGAAATAGTCGTCCAACTCTTTCTTGGTGTCTGTGAGGGACGCCTTCATCCGGTACTCCAGCGTGTCCGTGTGAACCACCACGTATTGTCTCTGGGCCTCTATGTAGGTGATCTCACGAAGTGGGACAAACTCCGTCTGCCTGTCAAAGGTGATGCGGAGACATTTTTCCTGCTTTGCAAGGTTGTCCACCGCTCTATTTAGGACTGTAGAGAGTTTTTCTGTTTGGACCGGCTTCATCAGATAGTGAAGCGCCGCCACCTCGTAGCCCTCTGCCATAAAGTTCGGAAATCCCGTGATAAAAACAATCTGCACAGTCTGGTTTGTCTTGCGGAGCTTCTTCGCCAGCTGTACTCCATCCATCTCTCCCATCTCAATATCCAGGAGCAGAATATCGTAATCGTTCTCATCTTCATAGTGGAACAGAAAGTTCTCTGCGGAAGAAAAGAAGGCGATCCCCGCGATGTGGCCCGTCTTAGCCGCCCACTCCTGTACCAAACCTGCAATATACTGTCTGTCAGCTTCACAGTCATCACAAATCGCTATCTTGTACCTCATGCACTCACCAGCTTGTTCATTTTCGTCTTAAGCATTGTAACACGAAATTGCGAAGAAATCTAGCACCTAAGGCAAGACTACCGCCTGCCTAT
The DNA here is from genome assembly GCA_002491565.1 of Lachnospiraceae bacterium UBA7160. Taxonomy (GTDB): domain Bacteria; phylum Bacillota; class Clostridia; order Lachnospirales; family Lachnospiraceae; genus Choladousia. The sequence goes on from DKWE01000113.1 coordinate 30,355, forward strand.
CGTCCGACAAGTTATTTTTCACGGGATGGGGAAATGGCAGATGTCTCGTGCGTAGATAATTGTCTAAAACGCTGAATTTAAAAAAGTTTTTTTAATGTCAAACAGGCTGGCAACGAACAAATGTGGATATCCTTCATTTCACTTGTAGCCTGTTTTCTTTTTGACCCGAAATCAGCCCCAAATGCTCTGTTTCGACTCTTCGTGTGGACTAGTCGTTTTCACCCTTAAAAAAACGCAAAGGTAATTTTTACCAAAACGGTGAGTTATTCACATTCGCTTTTTTACCCTTTTTCTGTAATAGTTAATTCATGGATCAGTGAAGGACAGCGAAATGATATCACATACGCAATCCCCCTCCTGGAACAGATAGATATAGAAGGAAGCCGTGTATTGGCGGATAGAGGTTATGACAGTACTCAACTAATAGACTAATCTGGGATTTTTGTGTATCGCCTCAATACTAATTTGGTTAAAATGAACAAATTCAAATGTTTTTCAAACACGCTCTAGGTCACGCTACGGCTTTGCCGGTTCCCCCATCTCAGATGGGGGATTAAAAGACTTTTTCATTTAATCCCACTGCCCCGGGAATTTTTGTTTTAACGGAGCGTCAAATGCTTTCGTAAACCGCTCATTTTCTTCCTCTGACAGCGTTTCAAACACTTCCGCCTCATAAAAGCTGCCGCCAAAGCCGGAAAGTCCTCCCTCTGCCAGTTCGATTCCCATAAAGGAATCGAAATTTTTCCCCTCCGCCGTTGTAATCCCAAAGTGGTCACAGGTCAAAAATCCATGTCTCGGATAATAGTCCGGATCGCCGAAAATCACGATCCCCTCATATCCGGCCGCCCTTGCAAGCGCGAGTGTCTCCTCCAGCAGCCTGCCTCCAACGCCGCAGCCCTGCCACCCAGGAGCAACACACAGCGGGCCAAAGGTCAGGATCTCTTTTACTTCCTGTTCCTTCTTTAGATATGCCTTTGAGTAAAAAATCGCGCCAACGATCTCATCCCCGACTGCTGCCACACGGGAAAGCTCCGGCAGATATTCTTCACAGTTCCTTAGTTTGTGTACCAGCAGGTGCTCATCACAGCCCATATGGTGCTTATTCCAAAACGCCCGGAGCGTCATCTCCTCCGTCCGGTAGAAATCACCCTTCTCTTCTTTTCGGATCACCATCGATTCGTCCGCTTTCCGGCGTCTCGGGAAATAACCAAGATCAAGCCGGACCTCTTTTCGCTCCAGATCCCGATTCGAATAGCAGCAGCTGTCAAACCCAATCAGTTCAAACCCCTCCTGCTGGTAAAACTGAATCGCGCCAACATTGCAGGACTGCGTTTCCAGAATGATTGCTCTCCTGTGTTCCAGAATCGCCTGCTCCTTCGCGATTGCCATCAGCGCATGCGCGACTCCCTGCCGCCGGAGACTCTCATGCACCCACAATTCCGTTACCATCAGCCGGTTACTCCATTCCTCCGGGCAGGTCTCGATGCAGGCAAGCAGCTTTGCTTCCCCGTCCTCTTCAGATACGATGCCCCAGGCAAATGCCTTTTCCCAGTGCGGCTGGTACAGCTTATCCGGGAAGTCGTATTCCTCTGGATAATGGGAAACCGGGGTATCAAACCTTTTTCTGGCAAGCGTCACAGAATAGCCATTTTCCCTTGTTTCCAGCTCTACGTCGTAAAATTCCTCTGTCGTGTACCGCATCGGGATCACGGCGCCTTCCCACTGCGCCTTCGGCAGATGGATAATCTTAAAATCTTTCTTCCTCACGTTCTTCGCTCCCCTTTTCGTTGCTGCTGTTACGATGCTCTGCACTCCTTTTCTACGCTGCCGCAGCAATGCTCTGCGTTTCTTTTTCTGCATTGCTGCAGCAATGCTCTGCATTTCTTTTTCTGCATTGCTGCAGCGGTGCTCTGCGTTTCTTTCTCTGCCCTGCTTCAGCAATGCTCTGCGCTTCTTTCTGCAAATTACTGCAACGATACTTTGTATTTCATTTCCGTGCAACTGCCTGGCAACGCTCCGCGCTCCCTGCCCGCATTACTGCAGCCATGCCTTGTGTTCTTCGTATACCAGCTTTGAGATCCGCGTAATTTTTTCCATCGCCGCCTGGTTATCCGCAAGGCTGCCGCTCAGCACACAAACAACGTAGGCCTTTCCACCGTCCTCGACGATCGCGATATCATTTTCCACATACTGGCCGTATTCGCCGCCAAGCTCTCCAGTCTTATTCGCCGTTACTGCGCCGGTGCCGGACAGGCCGGCCGGAAGCTTCCAGGTACGTGTCTGGTTCTTCAGATACGCATACATTTTCGCGGACGCCTCCTCACAGACACAGGTCCCGTTATAAATGCTTGCCAGAAGATTCCGGCAGTCGTTCGCAGAGGTATCGTTATCTCCGTCCGGATTCTCCTCCAGAAACTTTCTGCCGACTGCGGTCGCCGTATAGCCATTCTCCTCGCAGAACTGATTCACAACTGCCATCCCGGCTTTCACATCTCCCGAACCCAGCCGGGTCAGCAGCGTATTCGCCGCATTGTTGTCACTGACGGTAATCATATCAGTGATCAGTTGCTTCAGTTCTCCGTCATACTGCTCCTCAAAGTAAATGTGCCGTTCTTCCGATGCCGGATAGCAGACACGGTCATAAATCGCAGCCATGATAAACACCTTGATGACGCTGGCGGATGCCATCTGTTCATCCCCGTTGATATCACCGGACGCCCCGGTATCCAGATCCGCGATACTGACGCTCCACTGCTCTCCCTGCTCCATCGCCGGGAACAGATAATCCTCTCCAAGTTTCTCCAGCAATGCGTGCATCCTGCCCTCCGCCTCCGGCGACACCTCCTGTGCCTTCTGCTCTGACCCCTGAGCGGTCTTCGTTCCCTTTTGGCCTGTCTTCTCAAAATACGCATCGATCCCGTCTGCAATGCCCGCCGCCATCTGCGCCTGCACAGCAGGGTCCGCCATCCGGGCATCGTCATTCTGATTGGTCATAAAGCCCATCTCCAGGATCATCACCGGAAGCTTGCTCCAGTTGATGCCAGTCATATTGTCGTAGTACTGAATGCCAAGGGAAGAAAACGACGCCCGCTCACAATATGCGTCCAGAATGCACTGCGCCAGCAGGTAAGAATCCTCCGCCAGATCCGCAACATAAGGATTGGATGCCGACGGCACCATTGCCAGCGCTCCGCTCACGCTTGTGTCGTCCGAGCCGTTCGCGTGAATCCGGACATAGATATCTCCGCCCTGCTCGTAGGCCATCAGAGCACGCTCCGCATTGCTGATCGCCGTATCATGATCCTTTCGCGTCAGGATTACCTCATAGCCCCGCTTCTCAAGCTCCTCCTGAAGCAGCAGAGATACCTCCAGATTCAGCTCATATTCTGGCTTGCCGCTGTAAGGGCTCTGTGTGCCGGTCGAAGCTTTCGCCTTCATCTCTGTCGAACCTGGTCCATTCGGCTCCTGGTCACTCATATTCACCCAGCTGCCCTGATGCCCAGGATCAATCGCAACCACAAGCTTCTCCTCCGTCTCTGATTCAGATTCTGGTTCTGAGACAGACTCAGACGCCTCTTCAGTGCCAGCTTCGGGACCCGCTTCTGACGCAGACTCTGCCCCCTCTTCGCAGCCGGTCCTTGTCCCCGCTTCGGAATCCGCTTCCAATTCGGCTTCTGAGACAGACTCGGATTCCTCCTCTGCTGCAAACCCGGATGCTTTCTCCGCTTCTTCCTCTGCCGTTTGAACGTCAATATCGCCCTCATCCAACGGTTCTTTGCCTGTAGCGTTTTTCTCACTCATTGTCTCCGACTCATCCCTATCGGAAACTGCTTCTCTTTCTGCTCCCGTTTCTGCCTTATCCGAGCCGATTCCCCTCTCAGTCTCTTTCCCATCAGATCCAGTTTCACTCTCCGCTTCTTCTCCGCTGTCAGTCACAGGAGGCTCCTCTGTCATCCTCCCGGACTGCACTTCCTGCTCCTTTTTCTGGTTCTGTCCTCTGCCGTCCGCGCGCTCCTGCCGCACGTTCAGCCAGAGCACCACTGCCAGCCCCACGAGTAAAACACATACCAGCCCCGCCAGAATCGCTGTCACTGGAAGTTCCTTTCTTTTTCCCGAATTCTTCATCGAATGATTCTAATCCTTTCTTAATCGTATGACAGAAGCAAATCTCTTATTTGATCGTGCAAGCCAGTCTACTGCTGCCTCATTTCCTTTTACTTAGTTCCATCCGTGGTACGAATGCAATTATTTTCTCACGCCCGGAACTGTTTCTTCCAGTACCAGCGGAAGTACAAAAACAGGCTCAGGCTGCACACCATCCAGCCCATCGGGTAGCCAAACGCTACCGCGCGTACAGTACCGACCAGCCTGGAAATGGCAAACAGATAAATCTGCCGGAACAGTACGAACGAACAAAGCATGATTACCATCGGCGCTTTTGAATTTCCAAGACCGCGCAGGGAGCCGGCATAGACCTGATTGATGCAGCACAGCAGATAGAATGGCGACATCATCCGCAGCAGCATACTGCCATATCGCACCACCTCTGCATCACGATTAAACAGCTCCACCAGCACCGGTGCAAAACACAGGACCGGAATCATCAAAACCCCCGTCGTCAGCATCGCCATCCGCAGGGCTGAACCTGTCCCTTTCCGGATTCGCGCGAACTGCTCCGCTCCATAATTCTGGCCGACAAAGGTCGTCGCAGACAGCGCAATACTCTGCATCGGCAGCAGGATAAACTGATCAATCTTCGAATAAGCGCTCCATCCCGCCATCACGCTCGAGCCAAATGCATTGATATAGGACTGCACAAACACATTCGAAATCGACGTAATCATCATCTGAATCGCGGCCGGGAAGCCCACCCGTACAATCGCCTGCAGCATGTCCATATGCAGATGCAGCTTTGAAAGCCGTACACGGTAGGGGCCATCCGCTCTCGCAAGAACGAACAATACTAAAAGTGCGGAAAGCACCTGCGCAATTACCGTAGCCAGAGCCGCTCCCTCAATTCCCATCCGGAAGCCCGCCACGAACACAATATCCAGCACCGTGTTGACACACGCAGAAAAAATCAGGAAATACAACGGCCGCGTGGAATCTCCCACAGCCCGCAGGATGCCGGAACCCATATTGTAAACCATCAGGCCGGAAACTCCGGCAAAATAGATGCGCAGATATCCGGCTGACTGCGCCATTACATCCTCCGGTGTGCTCATCAGCCGGAGCATCATAGGCGTCATCGCAATCCCCACAAACGTAAACACAAAACAGAGCAGAAAGGTCATCACCAGCGTGGTATGAACGGCCCGCTCCACACGCTCCTGCCGCTTTGCCCCGTAAGCCTGGGATATCACCACCCCGGCTCCCGTAGAAAGCCCCATGAAAAATCCGATCAGGGAATTGATGATCGGTCCCACTGAACCGACTGCCGCAAGCGCCTCCTTTCCCACAAAATTTCCGACTACAATACTGTCCACCGTATTATAGAACTGCTGAAACACATTTCCCACCATCAACGGAAACGCAAACCAGAGGATTTGCTTCCAGATGGCGCCCACCGTCATGTCAATTTCTCTTTTTCTCTTTTGCATCACAGGCACACCCCTCATAACTAGTCTCACAGGATAACAGTCCGCAGCTCCCTTTAAATCACATGCATTTCAGGTAATCTGAGAACCGAACCCGCTTGAAACATTATACTTCATTCCTGTGCAAAAGAACAGACCATTTTTCCCGCAGCGTTCAGAATTATGATATGATAGTGTTACGTTTCATGGCGCTGACTGCTTGCATGTAACCTGCCGGATCATCATGACTGCGCCAGCGGCAAACAAGTAACGGTTCGCTGTTGCAGGTTTCTATGGATATTGTTCCAACACCAAATGTGGTTATTATGAATAATTGCTCCTATCTGAGTGGGCGCCAGATAAAAATCCGAAAAAATCTGTAACATAACCCATCATCCGTTGTTATATAAACAGAAGGGGGTGAGGATCTGGAACGTCAATTATTGGAATGGCTTTATGAGCGGTACTACCGGGAACTGTACGTGTACGTATATGGACTGTGCAAAAGCACGGCGCTGACCGAAGATATCCTGCAGGAAACGTATCTGAAGGCTTTCACAGCGCTGAAGGATTCTCACACGAACATGCGCGCATGGCTGTACCGTGTCGCACACAATCTTTGCCTTAATGCGCTGAAACGAGAGGAACGGTTCGCACCAGAGGTTCTGACAGAAAGACCTCTGCCAGATGAACCAGGCAGCATGGAGGAACCTCTTCAATTGCTGCTCCGTGATGAGGAACACCGCCGACTGTGGAAAGCACTCCTGCAATTGGATGCACAGAAACGGGAACTCCTGCTGCTTCAATACTTCGGAGGTTTTGGTCAAAAAGAAATTGCTGCGTTTTTGCACCTGACTCCGGAAAATGTGCGTGTCCAGGCACACCGGGCAAAAAAAGAGCTGCGGAAGAAGCTGGAGAGTGATCAGTGCTGATAAAATGCGCCGTATTTCGGGAATTCCTGCACAAAACGGGCAAATACAGGCCTCAAGCTCGTGATTAATCCGCAGCCCGGATGGCAGTGAGCAGTAACGCAAGCTCTATTGTCGCGGCCTATATTCTGTACCTATTCAGTCCATATACCTGCATGAATCAGAATGCCAGTCAGCATTGCCGTAAGAATAGAGACTAAATAAGACTAATCAACGGAGGTGAATTCACTATGAAATATCGGGAATTATTAGATCAGTACAAAAAAAATCTGCTGGAAGAACCAATTCGCTCGCAAATTGAACAGGACATTGAAAAGCACGAGGCAATCAGCGACTACCTATATAATGAAGAGCATATCCCGGAGCTGGAGGATGTCTTTGGGCAGAAAGCAGCAGAGGCAGGAAATGACAGCCAGCCCTCCAAGCTGCCACTCCAGAGTCAGGATGCAGAGTTCGTCAAGCTGGTGAACCGGTCAATCCGGCGGGCATTTCGGCGGCTGGGTGCAATGGTGCTTGCTGCGGCAGTGGTTCTTATGCTTCTGCTGCAATTTACCTTTCCACGCCTGGTATCTTCTTTTTACTACAACCCTGCGGCAGACGTCGGCCAGGATGAAAACCAGATGAGCCGGGATCTCGCCGTCTACTCTGAGCTGCTGCTGCCCGGAAACATCCGAAGCTATGCAAATGCAACTCCAAGGGGCTATGGCGTATACGATATTGACATTCCTCAGACGGTAAGCTATACCGGATCCTTTACGACCATCTCCGGCGAAATCACACGCGGAAAGCTCCGGCTTTACAACCCGGATCTGCTGAAAAGCCCAACTGGGAACTGCTTTGCCTGGGCACAGGTATATGGAGACCTTTCCAAACCGCTGACAGAACTGGAAAAGGAAATGAATCGGATCGATGAAGATGGCGAGAGGACCTATTCGCTGATGGCTGCCTGCGGCAGCCCGGACCAATGTCTGGAAGAGATCGACGCACTCAATGAGCATACGCTGTACCTCGCCTATGTATCCCTCAATCAACGAATGGACTATGACGCATTCCTGGCCTGGCTGGATGATCTCACTCTGGATCACATCGATCTCAGAGGAGGCGTCTGGTGCGCGGCACAGACAGAACCCCTTTCCTCCTGGAATACCGGAGGCGAACAGTATTTTCGTGCATCCAACCTTGGATTTGAGACCTCCCCCACCTGTTCTACAAAGTTCGAATGGGATCAGGAAAAATACCCGGAGCTGTTTGCCTGGAATGTTTTGTCAGATCAAAGGGAAGAATCCTGGGGTATCGCAAAGCAGAATATGCGGTCGGAGGAATACGCTGCAAAGCATTTCGCCAGTATGCTGCGCTATCTCGCAGATCAGGAGCAATTCCTGAATATGATGACAGAGGAATATGGAATTCTGCGCTTAGCAGGAGGAGTCCGATCCGAATCCGATAAAGAATCCGATGCTCTGCGTGCCGCTGCGGACTACATTGAGCAAAATGGCCTTTCTGTCTATGGCTTCGCTGTGCAGATGCAGAAGGCAGATATCCAGGCACTGATGGAACTGCCGGAGGTCTATGTGATCTATACCGAAGTGCTCTATTAAGCTCCCTGCCAAAAAATTCAATCGGAATTTTCAAAACGCCGGACTATAGAAGGAATCTGTAGTTCCGGCGTTTGATGTGTTTTCAATGCGCACTCACCTCTCTTATCTCAACAATTTTCACAGCATCAGCAATTTCATCAATATTGCAAGGATCAAAAATCAATAGAATAATAAATCATCGTTCAAAACGTTCAAATCCTAAATACCTCGTCCCCTGAAAGGAAAGCTTTCCCGTATCTTTCTCAGCCAGCATACCGTACTCAGAACCAGTAACAGAGAACTCCATCCGGTCTCCGCTCTCCACCTGAAAGGTCACATAGTACCAGGTAGAAGAAGAGGTACTGTACCCATGCGCACCGGACGCATCCCCTGCATTGGCATGGCTGTGATGTGTGACATCTGTCCGCCTGGATACCACCTTGGCATTTACCGATAAACGCGGAGAATGATTATTTTTATTCCAGGTACTGATCCCTCTCACCGCAGTTACAACAAATACCCCGATGATCATGACAAATACAATCGTAAACATGATTTCAAACATGTCGAAGCCCGTATCAAATTCATTAAAACCAAAACCGAATGAATTCCACATCCTGCCACCCCGTCTTTCTATAAGCCCGCGACTCTCTCTTTCACCTCTGGTTCTGCTCAGCAGTTATTTCCTATTTTATCACATAGCCCGGAATTTGCGTTTTTAACACATTTTGTGGGCATCGTACTTGTTGATGAACGATAAAAACCTGCAGCTCTCTGGAAATGTTCTCATGAACGGGAACAATCAGAATCAATTACATGCTGAACGCTGCGTTTCCAGCATTTTGCGGTAAACCATCAGTTCATAAGTTCTCTCGTTTCTCGGATCAGTTTTCTCTTCCGAATACTGGTAGGTAAAGCCGAAAGACCGCGCCAGTGCTTTGGATGCCTCATTATTTACACGCGTGGAATAATAAAATTCTTTTCCTCCCAGAGCAGCACAGTACCGAAGCAAAAGTCCCAGAATCTGCTTTCCATACCCTCTTCCGACATACTCTGGTCCGAGCGCAATCCCTGCCTCCTGAAAGACATGCGGTTTCATTTCTTCCACACCGGCAAATCCTATAGCCTGCCCGCTTTTCCGTTCACAGACCACCCATCTATGATCATGATCTTTTTGATAATCTATGGTTCGCTGGATTCTTGCCTTTGCATCCTCCTCACTCGTTGTCAGACGCCATGTCATAAAACGGGCAGGCTCCGGCCTTGACCACACATTCCGGTACATCGCTTCCCAGTCCTCAAATACTGCTTTTCTCAGAAATAAATCTTCTGTTTCCAAAAGTAACCCCGCACCTGCTCTTACACTTTCTGTCTCCATAGTCTGCTCCCCTATCCCAATAATGAAACGAATACACCAAATCTCATTTTCTTACTCTGCATTGCTCGCCGCAATCTTTACCTTGCTCCAGAGATTTGCGACAATCTTGCGGGTTGCCTCGTTGTAGTTGAAGACCTCATCATTCGGATTGCCTGACCGGGGCATGTAGGCGCTGATGCCCTCATACTCTCCGCCCGGACCGTACAGCTCCTCCATGACCTCCTCGTTCGCCGAGGTGTAGCCGACAAAGCTGGAATTGTCATAGGCTCCCTCATAGCTGCAGACATGATTGATAAATTCATGCGCAAGCTCCGGGTTTTTCGCGTTCGCGGGGATGACCATCGCATCCGACCAGATATTCGTGCCGCTCTCCGGCAGATAGTAGCCCATGTCCTCATTTTCACTCATAACATAAGAGGCATCGCCGGAATAAATCAACCCGAGCGCTTTCCTGCCCTGCGCCATGTTGTCGATGATCTCATCCGTGACGATCTCCGCGTCCATCGTCTGCACGCACTGCACCAGCCACTCGAACGCCTCCTGCAGCTCCTCCTCGCTCTCCGTATTCATCGAATAGCCGAGTGATTTCAGCGCCATCATAAAGGAATCGCGCTCGGAATCGTACAGATAGATATCTCCCCGGTACTTTGTATCCAGAAAAATGCCAAAGCCCTCGCGCTCCAGATCCCCGGGATCCACTTTCGTTGTGTCATATACAATTCCGACTGTCCCCCAGAAATAAGGAATGGAATACGTATTGTCTGGATCATACGGCAGCCCGAGCACCGCGCTGGACAGCTTGTCCATACAGTCAAGCCGGGAATGATCCAGCTCCTGCAGATACCCCTCCTGGATCAGCCGCTGGATCATATAGTCGCTCGGCACCAGGATGTCATACGCCTCCCCGTTCGCCACCTTGATGTACATCTGCTCGTTCGAATCAAAGTTCTCCATGACGACCTTCGCCCCGGTCTTCTCCTCGAATTCCCGCAGAATATTCTCCCCGGTGTACTCTCCCCAGTTGTAAACGTGCAGCGTCTGGCCCGCATACGGCAGCTGTGAACCGCCTTGCCGAAGTCCTGCGATCACAATCACCGCAAGCACCGCCGCGCCGCACACCGCCAGAGGCAGCACGCGCCGCTTCCGGCTAAGCTCCACCTTCTCCTGCCGCTTCGCAGCCAGCTTCGGCGCGACATTGATCAGCACCAGAACCGCTGTGATAATCAGCACCACCACCGTCGAGATCGCATTGATACTCGGATTGACCCGCTTACTCATCGTGTAGACCGTGATGCTCAGATTTTTCACGCCGCCGCCTGTTACAAAATACGAGATAATAAAATCATCAATCGACATCGTAAACGCAATCAGGCCGCCGGAAATGATACCCGGCATAATCTGCGGCACGATGACTTTGCGCAGCGCCATCCACGGCGTTGCGCCCAGATCCATCGCGGCATCCGCCAGATTCGGATCGAGTGAACGGATCTTCGGCATCACAGAAAGCATCACATACGGGATGCAGAACGCGATGTGTGAGAGCAGCATCGTCACATAGCCTTTCTCGATCCGAAACGTGATAAACAGCAGCATCAGGCCGATCGCTGTCACGATCTCCGGATTCATCATCGGCAGGTTGTTCACCTGCTCCATCAGACTTTGCACAAGCTTCCGTGACTTCGAAAGGCCGATCGCAGAAATCGTCCCGACTACCGTCGACACCGCCGTCGCGATCAGCGCAACCGAAAAGGTCGTATACAGTGACTCCATCATGGTGTGCGATTCCATCATATGCTGGTACCAGCGCAGCGAAAAGCCCGTGAAATTCGTCAGAGACTTTCCGTCATTAAAGGAAAAGACTACCATGTATACAATCGGAAGATAGAAAAATACCAGGGCAAGCCCCATCAAAAGCTTCCCTGCAGAATGTTTTTCCCGTTTCATTCGCTTATTCCCCCTTTCCCCCGCTGTTGCGCTGCTCCACCTGGCGCACGGCCATCATCAGCAGCATCATCACAACCGCCATGATCATAGAAATGGCGCTGCCGAAATTCCACTCGCCAACGGTGATAAACTGGTTCTCAATCAGATTTCCGATCAGGAAATACTGTCCGCCGCCCAAAAGCTTCGGAATGAAGAAGGAACTGACCGCCGGAAGAAACACCAGGGTGATCCCGTTGATCACGCCGGGCAGCGACATGGGCAGCGTCACACGCAGAAATGCCTGCCTGGGATTCGCACCGAGATCCGCCCCCGCCTCCAGCAGCGAACGATCCATCTTACACAGGGAGGTATTGATCTGCAGCACCATGAACGGGAGGAAATTGTAGACCATCCCGAGCAGTACCGCTCCTTCTGTATACAAAAGCTCACTGCCTCCGAGTCCGAAGACCGAGAGGATACGCTGGATCAGGCCGCCCTCGCTCAGAAGGCCAATCCACGCGTAGGTACGGACCAGCATATTGATCCACATCGGGATCGTGATCGCGAGCACCAGATAATTCTGCGCTTTTTCGCTGCTGCGCGAGATAAAATAAGCCATCGGATATCCGAGCAGCAGGCAGATGATAGTCGTCTTGACCGCGATCAGAAGCGAACGCCACAGGACAATCAAGAAGTCCGGGTCCGTAAAAAATTTGACATAATGCTCGGCCGTAAAGGTGAACGAAACGATGCTGTTGCCCTGCTGTGTCAGCGAGTAAAGCGCAATCAGCGCCATCGGAAACAGGAGCATCATCACCGCCCACGCGATATACGGGAGCGCAAGCTGGGAAAACCGTTTCATCTAGTACACCATCCTTGCCATAACATGAATATCCTCCGGGAAAAAGGTCAGCCCGACCTCCTGCCCGACCTCCGTGTAATCGGTCGTGTGAATCTTAAATTCGCGTCCTTCTGTGGAGAAGGTAATTTTATAATTCCCCTCCTTCACATGCTCCGGGTCAAAATCATAATCTACCCACATCTCAACACTCTGATTCTCATCCGAAAGCTTCCAGCCCTGCGCGTTTGCCCAGGTCTTCAGGTCCGTGTCAAGCGCCTGGGACTCCTGAATCTCATCCACGGTCTTCATGAAGCTGAATGCCATAACGCCCTCGTTTGCCTTTTCATTTTTGACAAACGGCTGGTTCACGACAAAAATCCGCCGCTCAATGAAAGTCCCGTTTGAGGTCGAAAAACGCACCGGATACTCGCCCAGCTCCGGCTTCACCTCATATTCGACACGCGCAAGGGAGAGATACGCGTCCGTCTCCGGGTCCCACGCCTGCGCATTTGCACGCGCGATGACTTCCTTATCGTCCAGCTTTTCCACATCCTCGATGTCTACATAAAAGCTGCTCGCGCTGATCTTCTCTTTTCCATTTTCACTCGTCACATCCTGATTCCGGACGACGCTCATGTTTACTGTCACACTCGTACCAGGCACGGTCTCAACCATGATCTCATAGTGCACGCCCTTGAACAGCACGCTCAGCACCTGTCCGGTCAGCTTGCCATCCTTTACCGCCACGATATCGATGTCCTCCGGCCGGATCACGACGTCGACCGGCTCATGTTCTTTGAAGCCAAAATCCACACAGTCAAAGGTAACGTCATCAAACCGGACCTTGTAGTCCTCCAGCATCACGCCTGGAATGATGTTGCTCTCACCGATGAAATTCGCGACATAGCGGTTCGCCGGCTCATTGTAGATCTCCTCCGGCGTGCCGACCTGCTGGATCTCTCCGCCCTTCATGACGACAATCTTGTCCGACATGGTCAGCGCTTCCTCCTGATCATGGGTGACAAACACGAATGTGATGCCGACCTCCTGCTGGATCCGCTTCAGCTCGTACTGCATCTCCTTGCGCAGCTTCAGATCAAGCGCCGCGAGCGGTTCGTCGAGCAGCAGTACCTTCGGCTCATTGACCAGTGCGCGCGCAATCGCGACACGCTGCTGCTGTCCGCCGGAGAGCAGTGTCGTATTCTTCTTCTCATAGCCCTCCAGACCGATCAGCCTGAGCATCTTCATGACCTTCTGGTCGATGATATCCTTACTCATCTTCTTGATCTTCAGTCCGAACGCAATATTCTCGTAGACATTCAGATGCGGGAACAGCGCGTATTTCTGGAACACCGTGTTCAGCTCGCGCTCGTAGGGGGGCTTATCGTTAATTTTTTCTCCGTTAAAAATCACGTCACCTTCGTCCGCATCCAGGAAGCCGCCGAGGATACGCAGCAGGGTGGTCTTGCCGCAGCCACTCGGGCCGAGCAAGGTAACGAATTCTTTTTCGTTAATGTCCAGATTCACACCTTTGAGGACAATCTGTCCGTCAAAGCTCTTCACAATGTTGCGAAATTCTATTAATTTTTGAGGGGCCATCGGGGGTTCTCCTTCCTGTGTAGGCAGAGTTGACGTTGCAATGAGATTCCTGTTCACGCCCAGCCTGACCGCGCGCAGAAACTGCAGTGGTTTTCATTATACACGGGATAGGGGAGAATGACAAGAAGCGGATGTCGGAAAATGAAAAAATATCTGCAAGTACGAAAGTTCCAAAAGACCTGCGCAGCTGCCGCGGAACCAGACAGGGAGACTGGCCCCCCCACAACATATCGTGTAATCAAATTGATATAATCGGCTATCGTTTTATGAGTATGCGAAAACGCCCGTGGTTAGAGCGTTTTTCGTGGTGGGTGCTGCACCCTTTAAGGTGCAGTTACACTATTCTTTATTTAAACACTATCCATTCAGCTGGCGCAATATTTCATCCATGTTCCGCCTGCCATAAACAATCCGCAAAATAAGAATCATTTTTTCAACGGAATCCGGCAGATAGTACATAATGTAATTACCTACCAGTTTTTTTCTGACCTCCGTATTTGGTACAAATTCATTGTTAACCGGAGAGCCACTCTCCGGAAAGGCCCGGGCTTCCTCAATGACTTCTTGCAATTTGTCCACAAAATCCGATGCAGCCTTTGGATTTGCCAGCTCTACAGCAATATATCCCACAATCTCATCCAAATCGGCATCCGCTTTCTGCGTCAGCTGGCATCCCCATTTAGATTTCATACTTTCTCCTTATATCGCTGATTGCTTTTTCTCCATCCACAGTCCGCCCGGCTTTCACATCTTCCAGACCCTCCATAATGGTTTTCGCTTCGTACATTTTCTGCATGGTCCGTTCATAATATTCGATATCCATGACAACCAGACGGCCATAACCATTCTTCGTTACATAAACCGGCCCGTTTTCTTCGGCACAACGCCGCTCTACCTCAACCGTATTTTTCAAATCCCTCATAGGAATAATCTGCATAAAACCGCCTCCTTTCTTGTGACCTTATTTTACCCTAAATTTAGCCACGAGTCAAGGAGGAGGAAGATTTTATAATTTCCAAATAGTGCTAAAAGGCATCAAAATCCGCCTGCACAGCCTCACGCGCCACTTTTTCATTGCTTTATAGAAAAGTTTTGGATCCATTGCCGTTTTGAATCATCCTATAATATATAGCGCGACATTTCTTTTTAAAGCCCGCATTTTTTCCGTGCATGGAACTGGTCCTTCATCTGTTACTTCCAATTTAAAAATCGTTTCTGAAGAACTCACATTTTCCACGGTCTGGACTTTTCAAGCCACCCCTGCTCTGACCAATACTTTGCATCCGGATACTCTGGATTATTCTGATATAATGATTTCTGCATCATGCGGCAGATATAAAATTTCACTTTTGTAATTACACCTGTCCTCGCAGGCTTCGCGTAATCAATACCGGCTAATTTTTTTGACAACGCCCGCATTTTTCCTGTCAGCTTCCTTTTCCGTTTTTCCGACAGCTTTTCCCATGCAATATTCTCCATGAGAGATTCTGCAAATATATGTATCTCAGAAATTCCCCACCACGATAGGCTGTGCCGGATATCCTTTGCTGCAGATTTTGCTCCTGCCCCAAGGCATTGTGTAATAACAACAGCACGCTTTTGAAACATCTGCGGCGCTGGCCGGTGCGGCATCCAACGGTACGCAAAATGATCAAGAAAAGCTTTCATTGCCCCTGTCGCGTGCATGACATAGGCGGGCGAGGTCATTACGATCAAATCTGCTTCTAATAAGGAACCTTCGATTTTTTGTATACAGGCGGCATCCTTACAGAGCTCCTCTCCCTTCAAAATGCAATTCACGCATCCCATACAAAAAGCAGGACAGTCCCTGGGTAAATCATATTCTATAATTTCAGCCTTGCTCCTGAATGACTCTAAAAACAGTTCTTTCAGCCGCCAGGTCACGCCATGCTTTTCCGTCCCATTGATCACTGTAACCTTCATCCGTTATACCTCCAAAATATCATGCAGGATCTGTGTATGAAATTTCCCCCGTTCTACAGGATCCGCCAGATCAATCCCCATCTCCAAACGGAGCACCTTGTGCCTCAGAAATGCCTGCTGCATT
>DKWE01000074.1:0-4793 GCA_002491565.1 Lachnospiraceae bacterium UBA7160
AGAATACCAATACGACAGCTGGGGTAACACAGTCAGCATCGCAGGCAGCCTGGCATCGACCGTCGGCCAGAAGAACCCGTTCCGGTATCGGGGGTACTATCTGGACGCGGAGACGGGGATGTACTATCTGCAGAGCCGGTATTATGATCCGGGGATCCGCAGGTTTATTCATGCAGATAACGAAGGAGTACTGAGTGTCGAACATGAAAATTTTGATCAGTATAATTTATATACGTATTGTTGGAATAATCCAGTAAATATGTCAGATGAAGGCGGGGATTGGCCTGAATGGGCAACCAAAGTTTTGATTGGAGCGGGTATTATTATAGCAGGACTAACGTCTGCTGCTGTAACAGTTGCGACATCCGCTGCTGTGGCGTCGCTGAAAATAGCAGGAACAAGCGCAGCGATCGGGGCGGGAATGGGAGCAATTGAACATCGAGTATCAACTGGAAGTTGGAAAGGCGTTGGAAATGCAGCGTTGAATAGTGCAGTAGATGGCTTTATGTGGGGAGGAATTACGGCAGGAACAACAAATATAGCGTTAGCTACAAAAGGAACTTATATTAATAGGATTGGCAGATTAAAGCCGGATAATAAGCAAGGAAATGGTTATATGGGAGTAAGATATGGGAAAAGAGAGAATAAAGGTTTTTCATATAAATCCATAGAATTACACTCACCACACAAAAGAGGGGCACATCAGGAATGGCATTGGCAAAAGAGCAACTGGTCGTATCATGATAAAGTATGGAAGGTGTCAACTAAAAAGTCGAAGCACTGGACTATATTTGGAAGGAGAATGTGATGTATTTTTATCTCAAGGAATTATCCGAGCCTGATATTCGAAATCATGAAGAACTCATGTTGAGTGAGTGCAAAAAAGTATATGACAGATATAAGGAAGCATTTGCTGAATACCAGTGTACAATGATGTTTAAATTATCCTGGCCATGCTGGGCGCCCTGGCTACCCTGGCCTAAAAATAACACAATATATACGCGGCGTCCACCACTGAAGCGTGGCTATTGCTGTGAGTTAGGTTTTTGGGTTCAAAAGAATGAAAAAAAAGTTTGGGTTGAGACAGGGGATGAGTATGGGAACGAATGTCTTGAAAACGGGTTTGCAATTACTTGGAACGACGGATTGTTTCATAATAAATTTGTACTGAATGCAGATACGGATATCCTGGAGGAAGAAATTGAATACTATTTGGAATTGCTGAAAACATGCCCGTTAGTAGAAGACAGCGGTGATGGGAGGTAGTTGTTGGGATAGTATACTGGGAGTGATACCTTTGTTCCGCTAATCCCAGCCCGGGCTGAAATTAATATGGTTTCAGCCCGGCTTCGTCAAAGTATGAAAGATAAACAAATGGTATCAGGAGGAACAGAAAAAATGATCCTGAATTATTCATGGCGGCATGTTTTTAGCATCTAACATGTCGCACGACATCCTGACTTTACTCACTATACCTCATTTGACAGAGATGTCGCCTAAAAAAGGGCAAACTTTCCCTGATGTAGTAAAAGAGGTACTCTGGTCGGATGTCAAGGTTCATTAACAGTTGCTATTCCAACTGTGGATGCAGATTCCGGATATTTTCCAGTGTCTCATAGAATTCCTTCTTGTAAGGACAGCTGCTGCACAGCTTGAAATATTTATACCTTGCTGATTTTGTCACTTTTGTGGCAACCTTCAGCAGTTTTAAACGGATGGTATCTATACGCTGTTTCCGCATATCGGCAGCCAGTGCCAGCCGTCTAAACCAATTGAATAAGTTATATGCCAGTGCATGAACCTGCAGACGGTTTGCATTTACTCCCTTTGAGGAACTGCTGACAGAAGCAAAATCAAAACCGCTTTTGCTTTCCTTGATGAAGTTTTCCATTTTCCCTTTGCCACAGTAGAACTGGATTACCTGATAGGACTCTGATTCCATGGTGGTGACGATAAAGGTATACATGTGGATCATCTGCACGTAGGGTTTCTCAATTTTAAAAATTACTCTGCGCGGATGGCTCCATGAAGCCGCCTGATACAGGAATTCGCCATATTCCACGGCATAATCCACCTGGTTGAATTTTGCTGCACGGTACAATGCCTGGTTTTTTGCTTCTGCCAGTTCCCAGAGCTTTGCATTTTCTTTCAGCCGGATCGCATATTTGCAGTCTTTTTCTCCAGGGTAAGTGCCGGGATGACTAAAAGAAATAATGTGCTTAAATACACCCAAGATGCAGTGAGTTTTGCAAAGCGAAATTCATCTGTATTAAAGTATACCTACAACTACAATTACGGAAATGCATCTTGGAATATGACTTATTCTACTGGGCAAGGCGGTATGTTTACGTCAACTGGCAAGATATTAACATTTTGGTATAGGTGAATAAAATGAAAAACAAGCAACATGAATATATCTTAAAGGCTTATATGGGATCAAATATTCCAGCTGCAATAAGGCAATACGCTCCTGATTTGATTTCTCTTGATTCAGTTATAGGTGGATATTGTACACAATTAATAAAAAAAGGAAAACATATTGATTTACCAACAAGCGAAATTATTTCTAAAGCTGAAAAAACTGTGTTTTCTGAATTAATAAACCGATCAACAGGAGTAGAAAAAGACGAGTTGGTAGTGTATTACCTGCTTACAATACTCGTGGAATCTATATTGATTCAGTATCGGCGATAATCCATTTTAATAAGCATCGCATTTTGTTCTCAAAAATGCGATACTTATTGATATATAGTGTACGGAGAGGTGAATAAAAATGGATATTTCGGGATGCTTTTGGGCTGCAGTTAAAGGATTTTCCGCAGGACAAAAGTGCTGTATGCTGTAAAGGATGGTAAAACACATGTATCTGTTTATCCAATAGGAACGACGGTAGAGGGATGGAGGAATGCTGGAACGATGTCAATCTGGACGATTACTTTAAAATCTCTTGTGGTAAAATGGACACCATAACAGGATAGAAAATCTATAGAACTGAGGTGAGGAAAGTTATGTGTATTGATATAAACAGAATAATGGATATGCTGGACTGGAATAATGATGAGGATATCCAGGCGGAAGGAAGAAGACTGGCGGGGAATGTAAAATGCTTGAAAATATTTATGCAGCCTGGGGATAAACAGTATGGTAAAAATGTATGGGACAACTGTGCGCTTATAATAAATGAAAAAAGCGATGATTTATTAAAGCCATATATATTAGAATTGCTGGACTGGCTGCAGGATTTGAACTGGCCGGGGGCTTGTGTAATATTGAAACGGTTGCAAAACTTCCAGGATTATGAATGGCTTGCTTGGGCATTGAAGGAACGGGTTCGTTTGGCCAAAGCAGACAATGATGAAATATGGCTGAGTTATATGGCTGAACTGGCAGTCGGCGGAAAGGTATTTGATTATTTGTCCGATGAGACAAAAAGCATTTTACTGAAAAGTCTGGAAGAGAATGATGATTAAAATGTCATAAACTATCAGGAGAGTATACAGTTGAAGAAAACAAGGTTTTGTGATTTACCAAGGCTGAGGGTTGTATAATGTTTTCTTCCAGGATAGTCTGAGAAAAGGAAGCGTTGTAAAGTTGACATTTTAATACTTAACAACGCTTCCTTTTTCGTACACCAAAAGTGCATATTTACCGTTTACCACCAAAATACAGCATTTTACTCATAAATTAGTAAATGAAGAATACGCATAATGAATTTGTTGGACCATCGGTCGTTCGACGGCAAGTGGAAGGATCAGCTCCTGACCTGGGGCGGCACCGCGATGACGTACGACGCCTGCGGCAACATGACGAAGAAGGGCAGCACGACGTATACGTGGACGCAGGGAAGAAAGCACACCGGGGTAAACAACGGCAAGAGCATCCAGTACTACTACGGCACAGCCTCGAACCTGTTCGCAGTGGAAATCGGAGGCAAACGCTAATCGTAGTGGAGTTTAGCCGCCGAACCTGCTCCCACAGAATCACAGGAGCAGAAGACCAAACCAGAGCCAGCCGAAAGCTGGGATATGTTTTATTTGCACATTTAAATATTCTGTGTTATAGTAGCAACGGCACAAGCAATGAAAACAAACGTGAAAGAAGGAATTGTAAATGATAAAGGTAGATATTTTCTCAGGCTTTCTCGGGGCGGGGAAGACAACGCTGATCAAGAAGCTGGTGAAGGAAGTATTTGCGGGCCAGCAGATCGTGCTGATCGAGAATGAGTTTGGTGAGATCGGCATCGACGGCGGATTTTTGAAGGATGCGGGAATCAATATCACGGAGATGAACTCCGGGTGCATCTGCTGTTCGCTGGTGGGAGATTTTGGCAAAGCGCTGAAGAAGGTGGCCGAGGAATATCATCCGGCGCGGATTATCATTGAGCCGTCGGGGGTCGGTAAGCTGTCGGATGTGCGCCGTGCAGTGGAGAATGTGGCTGCGGAGGCTGGCCTGGAGGTTAATGCGCTGGTGACTGTAGCGGATGCGTCCAAGATCAAAATGTATATGAAGAATTTCGGTGAGTTTTATAATAATCAGATTGAGCACGCGGGCGCGGTGATCCTGAGCAGGACGCAGAAGCTTTCGGATCAGAAGCAGATGCAGGCTTCCCGGCTGATTCGTGAGAAGAATCCGAAGGCTGTTGTGATCACGACTCCGTGGGACGAGCTGACCGGCGAGCAGATTCTGCGTGCGATCGAGGGGACAGATTCTCTGGCAGCGGAACTGCTGGCGGAAGAGGAACATCACCACCATCATCATGACGGTGAGTGCTGCGGCCACGATCATGAGCATCA
>DKWE01000074.1:5155-53656 GCA_002491565.1 Lachnospiraceae bacterium UBA7160
CTGCGGCCACGATCATGAGCATCATCATGACGGCGAGTGCTGCGATCATGATCACCATCACGAGGAGGAATGCTGCGGCCATGATCATGAGCATGGGCATCACCACCACTATGACGAGAATGGGGTCTGCAGCTGCGGCCATCATCATGACGAGGACGAGCATGGGCATCATCATCACCACCATGCCGACGAGGTATTTACTTCCTGGGGCCGCGAGACGCCGAAGAGCTTCACAAAGAGTGAGATGGAGCAGATTCTGAAGACGCTGAGCGATTCGGAGAGTTATGGAGTGGTACTGCGCGCGAAGGGCATGGTGCCGGATACCGATGGCGACTGGATGCACTTTGATATGGTGCCTGGTGAATATGAGATCCGGAAGGGTTCGGCGGATTATACCGGCAGACTGTGTGTTATCGGTTCGAAGCTTGACGAGGGGAAGCTGGAGGAACTCTTCGGATTATAATATTGCATGATATTTGTGCAGTATTGTGCTGAGATTATATGACACAATGGAAATGAGGGAAAAGCTATGCTGTCAATGACGATTCCTCTTTATCTGATTAATGGCTTCCTGGAGGGGGGCAAGACTTCGTTTATCCAGGATGTCCTGTACGGGGATGATTTCGCGGATGGACAGAAGACACTTCTGATTCTCTGCGAGGAGGGCGAGGTGGAGTACAACGAGTCAGAGCTGACCAACCTCAATATTCTCTCTCTGACGGTAGAGGAAGAACAGGATTTTAATACAGAGTTCTTGAAAAATTGTATCCGCAAGTACCGCCCAAAGCGCATTTTTGTCGAGATGAACGGGATGTGGGACTGCAAATGGATGTTTGAAGGAGGGCTTCCGGGCGCAGTCGAGATTGCGCAGGTGATTACGATTGTAGATGGAAGCACGTTCCAGCTCTATGTCAACAACATGAAGGGGATCCTGAGCAATCTGTTTACGTACACGGAGATGGTGATTTTCAACCGGTGTACGCAGGATATGCCGCTGCATTCGTTCCGGCGCGCAGTGCGCGGTGTGAACCCGAGGGCGATGGTGTATTTTGAGGCGGAGGACGGCAGTCCGATCGACCCGGGCATGGAGGAGCCGCCGTACGATCTGAATGCGGACGTGATCCAGATCGATGACATGGACTACGGCCTCTGGTACCTCGATGTCTCGGACAATCCTGAGCGCTACGAGGGCAAGAAGGTGCGTTTCCTTGCAAAAATTATGAAGTCAAAGCGCTTTGCGGACGGCAAATTTATCCCGGGCAGAAATGCAATGACCTGTTGTGAGAACGACATCCGGTTCGTCGGCTATCTGTGCAAGGCAGAGTTTGCGGATCTGCTCAAATCCCGCCAGTGGGTGTGGATTACTGCAGAAGTGCGCAATGAGTATGCGCGGGAGTACGGAGAAGAAGGTCCTGTGCTCTACGGGGTCAGCTACGAGACGGCGGAGAAGCCGGAGGACGAGATCGTATATTTTAATTAGAACGTTTACAAGATACCCACGATTCTGTAATGTTGTAAGCTTGATACTTTGTTGCTTGCAGCGGGTTATTTGAATGAATGTGGAAACAGGCAGATTGGACATAGCTGCGGCATATTTGTATGAGAGGCAGCTATGTCTCTTTGTTATATATTTGGTGTCGGCAGAAAAGTTTCGAAAATGATAATAATGGATTTGAAAATGCGCACAGATGATGGAAAAATGTGTGAAGTGGAGGTGCATGATGGGGATTTATCTGAACAGTATGGCAGCATATGATGCATACAAAGAGATTTTTGAAGGAACCTATTTTGTTGATAAATCTTTGATGATTGAAGATATCCTTACTTCCATGAAAAATGCAGAAAAATACATCTGTGTTACAAGACCTCGTCGTTTTGGAAAATCAGTCATGGCCAATATGCTTGCCTGTTTTTTTTCCAGAGGATGTAGTTCTTCCGCTATCTTTACGAATCTGAAAATTGCAAAAATCATGTCAGAAAATGCTGAGTTGGGAAAAAATATGAATCAGCATAATGTCATTCATATTTCTTTCAACAGGCTGCCGCGCCGCTGTCGGAATTACGGGCAATATATTGATCGTATTGAAAATACCCTGATCTGCGACTTCATAGAGGCATACCCCAATGTGCCCATTCACCCGGATGATGCTGTTTGGGACGCTTTAATAAAAATATATCATGCAGATAATACTGCCAGATTCATATTTATTCTTGACGAGTGGGACTTTATTTTTCATCGGAATTTTGTGACGGAACAGGACAAGGCTGATTATATTGGGTTTTTGAGTAACCTGTTAAAGGATATGCCATATGTTTCGCTGGCATATATGACGGGCATTCTCCCCATCGCAAAATACTCAAGTGGTTCTGAGCTAAACATGTTTGCAGAATATACAATGGCCTCTGAGGAACTATACAGTGAGTTTTTTGGATTTACGGATACGGAAGTAGACCGTCTGTACGAAAAATATCTGCAACATCAGCTGGCTCCGTCAGTGCCGCGTGAGGGGCTGCGTACCTGGTACGACGGTTATCATACAAAATCCGGAGAACGTGTGTATAATCCCCGGTCGGTAGTGCTGTCTTTGACTAATAATAATCTTGGAAATTACTGGACAAGCGCAGGACCCTATGATGAGATCTATTACTATGTCAGCCACAATATTTCCGCGATACGTGATGATCTGGCGCAGATGATTGCCGGTATTCCGGTTCCGGCTAAGGTTCGGGAATATGCTGCTGTATCTTTGAATTTATCTACCAGGGATGAAATATTTTCTGCTATGGTTGTTTATGGTTTTCTGAGTTATGAAAACGGATATGTTATGATTCCGAATAAAGAGCTGATGGATAAATTTAATGAAATGCTGATGAAAGAAGCTTCTTTGGGATATGTACATCAGCTTGCCGCAGTATCGGACCGGATGCTGAAAGCCACATTAAATAGGGATTCTGATAAAGTCGCTGAGATCATGAAATATGCCCATGATACGGAATCTCCGCTTCTTCAGTATAATTCAGAAAGTGAACTTACGGTTCTCGTTGCACTGGTTTATCTTGCGGCCAGAGACTCTTATCGGATAGAGCGGGAGGACAAAGCAGGAGTTGGATATGCAGATTTCATTTTTTATCCAGATGTCAATCCTGCTGCGGATGGCATTATCCTGGAGCTGAAGGTCGATCATTCTGCCGAAGAGGCGCTTGAGCAGATCAAAGAGCGGGGCTATGTTTTGAAATTTCAGGGAAGGCTTGGAGAAGCGGCTAAATACACTGGCAGGATTTTGGGAGTGGGAATTGCTTATGACAGGAAAACGAAAAAACATACTTGTAAAATTGAAGTATTGCGGGCGGCGCTGAGATCATGAACCAGGAGCTGTGCATAAGAGAATTCAGAAGCAGGGTATCCAAGCGCAAGGCGGCTGCGTGAGACGCTGTGGCGATATCATTGAGAAAACGGGCTGTAGTTTGCTGGAAAATCATGCAAATGGCTTTGAATGAACAGGAATAACAGAGTGCATCAAGTTTGCTTATAACGTAAAAACGTGCCACCGGCTATTAAGCCGATGGCACACTCTATATAAGAGGCGGAGACGGAGGGATTCGAACCCTCGTGCCGGTTGCCCGACAACTTGATTTCGAGTCAAGCTCGTTATGGCCACTTCGATACGTCTCCAAAGGGGAAAGAAATAGAGAAGTTGCTGCAAAAGCAACAACACTGCTATTATAAATCAGGGATTGGATTCCGTCAACGGGTTTTCTGAAAGTTTTTTTTCTTTTTTTTGTTCTTTTTTCCACTCACGGAGTTCACGGAAGAAGCTGGAGAGCATGGTGCTGCATTCGCCTTCGAGCACACCCCGCTCAGTGAGGACCTGATGATTGAATTCCGGCATATCGAGAAGGTTGAGGATGGAACCGGCACAGCCCGCCTTGGGATTCATGCAGCCGATGACGGCGCGCGTGATGCGGGACTGTACAATGGCCCCGGCGCACATCTGGCAGGGCTCCAATGTGATGTAAATGGTACAGCCTTCCAGTCTCCAGTCGCCGAGCCGCTTACTTGCCTTGCGGATAGCGTTGATCTCTGCGTGGGAGACGGTGTTTTTGTCGGTATTGCGGCGGTTATAGCCGCGGGCGATAATCCGGTCTTCATAAACGATTACGCAGCCAATTGGCACCTCGCGCAGCGC
This sequence comes from Lachnospiraceae bacterium UBA7160, assembly GCA_002491565.1. Taxonomy (GTDB): domain Bacteria; phylum Bacillota; class Clostridia; order Lachnospirales; family Lachnospiraceae; genus Choladousia. Next base: position 9,343 of record DKWE01000074.1, read on the forward strand.
GTAGGCTTTGCGCGCCTGGCGCAGCGCTTCTTTCATGTAGGTTTCGTCAGCAGTCATTTTAGCATCTCCTGTTATCAATGTGATACCTGTTGATATAAGTACAGGCATGTAGGAAGCTAAAGGCAATAGGGCGGTCAGAAAGTGACAGTGCTGTCACCGTATCATCTTTTAGAGTTGCATAACACATAAGGCCATCGCAAAGAAGAAAAGGAAGCTGACTGTCAGCTGATTTTCACCTTTGCGATGGCCTTATTTATCCGTGCGCCTCGCTTTGAACGCATACCATGAACGTTACCTGGACAGTTAACTCGGCTCAGGCTGCCTTACGGCACACGGGTGGTCCCGCTTAGTGCTGCTTTGTTCCCAACCTGACACGGTTCACGGGTTCCCGTTGCGTAAGACCCAAACGTCAACATCACTTATCCAGGGCAGCTCCACAGTAGTACGCCCGAGGTTCGGCATCACCCCCGCTATGGCGGATTGCGGGTACAGGGCACCGCCATCTCCCCGGCTGCACGGATGTTTCAACTATACAGGGTTTGCCCGGATTTGTCAAGGGCAGGAAAAATGCTTTGCAAGAAAATTTGATTCAGCTGTTACTGTTCAGCTTATTGAAAACACGAGCTACACAAGCAGCATATAGAAGATAGTTCCCGCAAGAATCGACAGCAGTGTGTTATGCTTCCATTTATGCAGGAGGACGACGAGCAGCACGGAAAGCAGCTCCGGCAAGCCGTGTCCCGCACTTGTAAATGAGATATTTTTCAGGCAATAGACGACAAGCATTCCCATGATCGCATACGGAAGCACACCGCCGAGATAGCGCACAGGCTCCGGCGTCCCGTTTCGAAATACCAGAAACGGCAGGAACCGCAGCAGCGCTGTGATTCCTGCAATGACTATAACCATTACAAATGCATAGGTTCTGCTCATGCTCTTCCTCCTTTTTCTAACCCGGATAAATTGGAACCGGAATTTTGCCATTATTTTACTGGTTTGTCTTCAATATCCAGCGCTTTTCCAGGAACAGGCAGACGGTGATTCCCAGCATGGAGGGAATCAGGAAGCCGGACGCCCCGAATAGTATACGGCACAGGAATGAGACAACGACTCCCGTGAGTGCAGGGAGATGCCGCTTCTCCTTTTCCCACTGTTCCACGAAGATCACAACAAAAAGCGCTGTCATGGCGAAGTCAATCCCCGTGGAATCGAACGGCAGAATTGCTCCAAGCGCCGCGCCGACGACGCTTCCAGTCACCCAGTAGCACTGGTTGAGCAGGGAAACGAAGAAATAATACTTTTTGCGGTCAACGCCCTCCGGGAGTGTGGGTGCGCAGACAAGCGAGTAGGTCTCATCGGTCAGCGCAAAGATCAGATAGGGCTTTTTGCGTCCCGTATCTTCGTAATCTGCAAGCATGGAAATTCCGTAAAATAGATGGCGCACGTTGACCATGACCGTCATCAGCGCTGCTGTGATCAGCGATGCGCCGCCCGCAAGCAGATCAACTGCAACATATTGCATAGAGCCTGCATAGATGCACGTGCTCATCAGCAGCGCCCACCACCAGTCATAGCCCTTGTCCTGCAGCAAAATTCCGAATCCCATCCCGAGCACAATGTACCCGGCCATGACAGGAAGGGAAGCGAGAAAAGAGTAGTTTCGTGTCTTGTTCTTTTGCATGGTATCTTCTCCTTATATAAGCGCAGCCCGCTGCCCACAGCAAATGTGTGATGGCAGCAACAAAAAAGAACATTTCTGATCATTTATCATCAATGTTCTCCGGGATTACTGCAGAAATCGCTGCTAAACAATATGCTGCCTCCTGGGGCAAAATTTCTGGCGCTATTATACAACCGGAAGCCTGGCCGTGTCAATTTAAAATGTTAGTGTCTGCGGACAACAGCATGTCTGTGCCAAAATGGAACTATTTATGGGTTTTCCTGCGGTGGAAAGAATGATATACTTACTTTATTCCCGCGAGCGACGAGCCAAGCAGCTATACAAGCATAGCTATTTGGTGGTGCTGTGTGTCGGCGGCACACATTTAGCGCCGATCTGGTTTAGGCAGGCAAAGGGACTGCCTGTGTTATGGTTTTGGATGATACAATTATGATGCAGATTTGTGCGGAATCTGATACATCCCCGTTCTATAATCCTTTTCGTAAAAAGTGTGTACAACGAATTGCAGGTAATGGTACCAGGCGTTGTCTGGTGGTTTGCTGAGCGTTGTTCTGGCGGCAATATGAGGAGGAAGAAAGGCAGGATATATCAGATGTACATAAGCAAAAGAGAGCGGAGTAATAAAAAAAGGCAAGCAGGGACGAGGGAGAAGAGTATGTGGTCAGCGATTCTTGGAGTGGTGGTGGCGGGCTGTGTGATTGCAAGGCTGCCGGGTGCGCTGGCACCGGCTGTAGAGGGGATTGAGGTGGCTTCGAGAGTGATTGATAGGAAAGAGGAGTCAAAGAATGTGGATAAGGACTATGCAGTAACTGTAGCGCGCGAAAATCCGGAAGCCCTTCAGACGAGTGATGCGTGGAAGGAGATTCTGGCGCAGAAAGACCGCTACCCGGCAGCACTGATCCGGGATCTGGAACGGAATCCGGAGATGTTGGATTTCGTGGAGGGATATCTGACGGCGGAGCCAGAGGCGACAGGCGGACTGACCGAGGAGGAGCAGAAGGAGGACTGCCCGCTGTTGATCCAGTGGGACAAGCGCTGGGGGTATGCCCCCTATGGGCAGAGCAATATCGGAATTTCCGGCTGCGGGCCGACGTGTCTTTCTATGGTACTCTACAGCCTTACTCGGGACGCTTCCCTGACTCCGGATGCGATGGCAGAACTTGCCATGAATGAAGGATATTACGTCAAAGGAGCCGGGACAGCGTGGACATTTCTGACGGAGGTCGCTCCGAGGTATGGGGTGATGCCGCTGCAGCATGACAGTTGGACCGAGGATATGATAGAACAGTATCTGAAGGATGGAAAGCTGATCATTTTGTCTATGGGGCCTGGAGATTTTACAGATGAAGGACATTTTATTGTTGTGCGCGGATATGAAGATGGAAAGCTGCTGGTCAATGATCCATTCAGCTATGCGAACAGTGAGAAAGAGTGGGAGTATGGCATCATCGAAAACCAGTGTATGCAGATGTGGACTTATGAAGCATGTATGCCGTTTGAGGAATAAGGGCATGAGCTATCTGTTTTTTTACAATTATATGGGACAAAGAATTTTAGTGAAGTTTACAGTTATGGCTTTGATCGGAATACGTGAAAAATGATTTGAGAATATTCAGAGGAAAATGTGAAAGTGTAGGGTCAGTTAAGGGTGAGAGTGCTTACATAAGCAGGAATATGGATGAAAAATAGCGGAGACGCGTGCAACAGTAGGAATTACGGGTTTCAAAAAGTGGAGACGCGTGCAACAGTAGGAATTACGGGTTTCAAAAAGTGGAGATGCCTGCGACAGCGGGAATGCGGTTTAGGAAAGAAGGAGGCGCATATGAAGCTTGCGCATTTGTCGGATCTGCATCTGGGGAAGCGTGTAAATGAGTTTTCCATGACGGAGGATCAGAGATACATATTGAAGAAAATTACAGAAATCATCCGGCAGGAACAGGTGCAGGGAGTGCTGATTGCGGGGGATGTGTATGACAAGACGGTTCCGTCCGCAGAGGCAGTGGAGCTTTTGGATGAATTTCTGACGGGGCTGTCGCGGCTGGGAGTGCCTGTGTTTTTGATCAGCGGAAATCATGACTCGGCAGAGCGGCTGGCGTTCGGGGCACGTCTGATGGCGGGCAGCAGAATCTACATTTCCCCGGTATATAATGGGAAGATTGCGCCGGTTATGCTGGAGGATGAGTATGGAGAGGCAGCGGTGTGGCTGCTGCCATTTTTGAAGCCTGCGACCGTGCGCAGCGCGCTGGAGGGGCGGCGCTGTGAGGAGATGCAGGAAGCGGCGGCAGTAACGGCAGAGGCGGCGAGGCCAGCTAGTACGGATGAGCCAGCGAGGTTAGCCGGCGAAGATGCGACAGTCGCAGCGGCAGCAGAGACAGGCAGCGCGGACGAAGCGGCCGCGGAGACGGAAAAGCCTGTCAGTGCATACCAGACGGCGCTGCAGGCAGCGGTGGATTTGCTGGAGGTGGATACTGCGAAACGGAACATTCTGGTGGCGCACCAGTTTGTGACGGGAGCTGGGCGGTGCGATTCGGAGGAGGTGTCCGTCGGCGGTCTGGACAGCGTGGACGCGTCTGTTTTTGCGCCGTTTGATTATGTGGCGCTGGGTCATATCCATGGGCCGCAGTCCATCGGCCGCGAGACACTGCGCTATTGTGGTACGCCGCTGAAATATTCTTTTTCCGAGGCTTCACATCAGAAATCGGTCACGATTGTAGAGCTGAGAGAAAAGGGAGAGGTGCAGGTGAAGGCGGTGCCTCTTGTTCCGCTGCGTGATATGCGGAAACTGCGCGGTACTTATATGGAAGTAACGGCGCGTTCCTTCTATGAAAATCAAAATACCAGGGACTATCTTCAGATCACACTGACAGACGAGGAGGATGTGCCGAACGCTATGGAGAAGCTGCGCACCATTTACCCAAATCTGATGCGGCTGGAATATGATAACCGGCGGACGCGCAGCAATCGCAGTGTTGAGGCTGCATCGGAGGAGCCGGAAAAGTCGGAGCTGGAGTTGTTCGAAGAATTTTACCGGACGCAGAATAATGCAGATCTGAGCGAGGTGCAGCGCAGCTTTGTGGAAGGATTGATTCAGAGGCAGAAGGAGGGAATGGCATGAAGCCGGTAAAATTAGTACTCAGCGCGTTCGGTCCCTATGCAGGCAGAACTGAGATAGATTTCACCCAGCTCGGAGAGCAGGGGCTGTTTCTGATTACCGGAGATACCGGAGCCGGGAAAACGACGATTTTTGACGGAATCACGTTCGCCCTGTATGGGGAGGCGAGCGGCGGTGTGCGCGAAGCAGGTATGCTGCGAAGCAAGTATGCAGACCCGCAGACGCCAACCTTTGTAGAGCTTACCTTTTTGCATAAGGGCGGAGAGTATGTGGTTCAGCGGAATCCGGATTATGAGCGGCCCAAGGCGCGTGGGCAGGGAATGACGGTGCAGAAGGGAGACGCGGAGCTGCGGTTTCCGGATGGCAGGAGGCCGGTGACAAAGACGCGGGAGGTCAATCAGGCGGTGACAGAGCTGCTCGGACTGGACTGCAGGCAGTTTACGCAGATTGCCATGATTGCGCAGGGCGATTTCCAGAAGCTGCTGCTTTCAGATACCGAGGAACGCAGCCGGATTTTCCGCAAATTGTTTCATACCGATTTTTACCAGGGACTGCAGGAGCGGCTGAGGCAGGAGGCTGGGGCGAGGGACCGGAAGTACAGGGAGCTGGTTGCGAGCATCCGGCAGTACGTGGATCAGGTGGCCTGTGGAGAGACAACACCGGCAGGCGTGCGCTGGGCGGAGCTGAAAAAGGATGGATTTCTGGGCAAGAGCGCAGAGAGCATGGAAGTATTGGAGGAATTGATTGCCTCGGATGAGGAAGAGCTGCGATGTGCGGATGAGGCGCTTGAGGAGATGGACCGTGCGCTGCTAAGAGAAGCGCAGCGGCTCGGAAAGGCGGGCGAGGAGCAAAAGGCGCGGGAGCGTCTTGCCGCCATGCAGGAGGCGCGGGAACGGCTGGTTCCGGAAACGGCCGGGAAACAGCAGCGATATGAGGAGGCGAAGAGACAGCTGCCGAGGGAACAGGAATTGGAGCTTTGCGTAAAAACGGAGCGGGATGGACTGAAGCGTTATGATGTGCTGGAGAAGCTTCAGAAGGATGGCAGGCGGCTTACAAAGGAGCGTGAAGCGGAGGAAGAGAAGCGCGGCGGCTTTCAGACTCAGAGGGATGCACTTTTTTTACAGATCCAGGAGGAAAAAGAACAGCTCGCAGCGCTGGGAAGCGCGGGAGAGGAGAGGCAGGCGATCGGGCATCAGAAGGAAGGAATGGATGATCTGTATCAGTCGGTTGCCGGATATTGTGCCGATTTTGAGGCGGCGAAAGAGCAGTGCGCGAAGCAGGAGGCAGTGCAAAAGGAGACAGCGGCGGATGCCATGCGGCTGAAGGAATGGATTGCCGGGGAGCAGGAGGCTCTTGAGGCGCAGGCAGGGTTGGAGCTGAAGGAACAGGAGCTTCAGTATGAGATTTCTGTTCGGAAGGAGAGACAGGCGCGTCTGGAAGCACTGGAACAGTCGTGCGGGCAGAGCGGCCAGCTGCTTCAGAAGCAGCAGAAGAAGGCGGTGCAGGCGAGACAAAAGCTGGAAACGGCAAAGCAGGAGGAGGCGTCTGCGCGTGAGGAGTTGGAGGGCCTTAAGGAGACAGAACTGATTCTTCTGCGCCAGGAGCAGGAGGCACAGGGGCTAAAAGTAAGGAAACATCAGTTGGTTGAGTTGGGCAACAGAGTGGTAGACTATGAGAAGCTGGCAGCGGACCGGAAGGAGAAGCTGGCGGCTTATCAGGCTGCGGTGCGAAAGAAGGAACAGGAAGCGCAGAAGGCGTGGCAGATGGAGAATGCATACTTCGATGCACAGGCGGGACTTCTTGCGTCTGAGCTTCAGGAGGGCAAGAAATGCCCGGTTTGTGGGTCACTGCATCATCCGGATCCTGCCTCATTTGATGGAAAGGCCCCGACGCGTGAGGCGGTGGACAGGCAGAAAACGAAGCTGAAGCAGGCGGAGAATGTGGTATCGGAAACCAGTGCGCTGGCAGGGACAGCGGCAAATGTGCAGGAGCGGGCTGCCGAAGAACTCCTTGTGGCGTGTAAGGAGGAGTTGGCTGAGAGCGCGGAGGTGTGCAGCGAGGAATGGTGCGAGCGTGTACGTGCGCGTATCCAGCAGGAGTTTGACACGGCGAAGAAACGGGAAAAGGCTCTGAGGCAAGAGTATGATGAATGCCAGAAGCGGCAGGAGCGGAAAAAGGAGTTGGAAGCTGCAATTCCGTCATTGGAGAAAAAGCTGGAAAAGCTGCGAATAACGCTGCAGCAAGCAGAACAGGGACTTGCAGTCAGTATGCAGGGAAGCGTAGAGCAGCTGCGGCAGCTACAGGTGCTGTTAGACGAGTGCCGGGGACAGGCAGAATCAGAAGAAAATCGTGTGGCGAGCATAGATTCGGGTGCGGAAGTTAATGACAGGATAGAACAAATCCAGCAAATACTTATAGAGGCAAAGGATGCGCAAGTTATGCTGGAAAGTTGGCTGAACCAGGCAGAGGGGAGAGCGGCAAGTCTTCAGAGGCAGCTGAAGCAAAGAGAGAACCGCAGGAAAAAACTGACAGAACAGGAGCATTTGCTGGAGCGCAGGCAGGAGGAATTGCATGGCGGGAACAGTCGCTTGGAAGTATTGAAAAGCCGCTGTCAGGAGCTGCAGGAGCAGCTTGGCAGAGTTCTGAAGCAGTGCCGTGAAGTGGCTGCAAAGGCGGGGCTGAACGTGCAGGACGGAAATACGCCTTCGGCAGATCTGAAGAATACTGGCATAGCAGAATCCGCAGAAGACCTGCAAGAGCAGGCAGCCTTCTGGCTGGCATGGCTTGCGGATTGCATAAAACGGCTGGCGGAGCAGCTAAGGCAGGCGGAGGCGCGGGTTCGGAAAAAGGCAGAGCTGGAGCGCCGGATTCCGGAGCAGGAAAAAGCGGTTCTTCAGATGGAAGAGCAAATAGCTGCGCAGAAGGAACTGCTGGTAAGAAAGGAAGCGGAGCAGACGCATCTGAAGGAACAGGAAGACTCCCTGGTGCAGGAACTCGGCGGCATCACGCGCAAAGAAAAGGAAATGCAGCTTGGAAAGCTGGCGGAGGAGCGGAAAGCGTTGGAGAAGGAGCGGCTGGAGGCGGAAACATCCTGGCGTCAGGTGGTGAAGGAGGCTGAAAAAACAGAAGCCGCAATCCTGACCCTGCAGCGCCAGCTGGGGGAAGCGGAGCAGGCGACAATAGAAGACATCAAAATGCAGAGAGATGCGCTCGCAAAGCAGAAGCAGGAGCTGTCGCAGAAGCGGGACGCGCTTCATGTACGAAAAGAAAGCAATGAGGCAATCCGCGCAAAGCTGAGGACTCAGCAGGAGACGCTGACCCAGGTCGAGGAAGAATGGAGCTGGATGAAGGCACTTTCCGACACGGCCAACGGGACGATCACTGGAAAGGCGCGCGTGATGCTGGAAACGTACATCCAGATGCGCTATTTCGACCGGATCCTTGCGCGGGCAAATGTCCGGCTGATGACGATGAGCAGCGGGCAGTATGAGCTGGTGCGGCGCACGGAGACGACGAGCCGCCAGGGAAAGAGCGGTCTGGACCTGGATGTGGTGGATCATTACAACGGAACGAGGCGGAGCGTCCGCACCCTGTCCGGCGGGGAATCCTTTGAGGCATCGCTTTCCCTGGCTCTTGGGCTGTCCGATGAAATCCAGTCCAGCGCAGGCGGCATCCAGCTGGATACGATGTTCGTCGATGAGGGCTTTGGCTCGCTCGACGAGGATGCGCTGGATCAGGCGATGCGCGCGCTGACCGCACTCGGCGAGGGCAACCATCTCGTAGGAATTATTTCCCACGTAACAGAACTCAAGGACCGGATCGAGAAGAAAATCATCGTGATAAAGAACCGCACGCAGGCTGGAGTCGGGAGCAGCGTGCGCGTGGAGGCGTAGCCAGAGAAAGACTGCGGACGGTGCAATGAGTGGATAAGAGCAGTCTGCGGCGAGGCAGAGTGTGAACAAGAGCGGTCAGCAGCGTAGTAATGTGTGGAAAAAACAGTCTGCGGTGAAGTGGGGTGTGGATAAAAGCAGTCCACAGCAAAGCAGAGCGTGGACAAAACAGTCTGCCGCGAAGCGGCGTGTGGATAAAGAATGCTGCAGCGCAGCGATAAGTGGGAAGAGAAGCGGCCTCGTGGGGGGCTGTGTGAAGAAACGCAGGAGGATGAGAGAATGCCGTTTACGATTGTCCGTCAGGATATTACCAAAATGAAAGTAGATGCGATTGTGAATGCGGCTAACACAGAGCTGCGGATGGGCGGCGGCGTGTGTGGCGCGATATTTTGGGCAGCCGGAGCAGAAAAGATGCAGGAGGCATGCGATCAGAAAGCGCCCATCCAGACCGGCGGGGCGGCGATCACGCCAGGCTTTGCACTGCCGGCAAAATACGTTATCCATGCGGCGGGGCCAGTCTATACACAATGGAATCAGGAGCAGGCCAGAGGGCTGCTGCGTTCCGCCTATCTGGAATCACTGAAGCTAGCGGCGCTTCACGGCTGTAGAAGCATTGCGTTCCCGTTGATTTCAAGCGGAATCTACGGATATCCGAAGAAAGAGGCCCTGCAGGTAGCGTCGGCGGCGATTCAGGAGTTTCTGGCTGTCTATGAGATGAATGTGTATCTTGCCGTTTTTGATAAGTCTTCCTTATCCGTCAGTGAAGAGCTGATGGGGGAGGTGGAGAGCTATATCGATGAGCATTATGTGGATGCCCATCATACCAGGCGCAGAGAGCTGCTGGATGTGGAGAAGAATGCGCTGCGGGAGAGCAGCTTTGCCCCGGCGGAGGGAGCAGCATCCATCCCGCCGACAGCAGCCGCACCGGAAAGCGCACTGTCTATCCCGCCAGCGGCAGCCGCGCCTGGAAAGCGGCAGCCCCCAATCTCGCCAGCAACCGCTGCACCTGGAAAGCGGCAGGATTCTATTCCGCCAGCAGCAGCCGCTGCGCCCGCGCAGCCAGGCGCATCCCTGGAGGAACTCGTCGGCCATTTGGACGAGCCATTTTCCGATACCTTACTGAAGCTGATCGATGCAAAGGGCAAAACAGACGTGGAGGTCTACAAAAAAGCCAATATAGACCGCAAGCTGTTTTCCAAGATCCGTTCTGTGAAGGGATATACGCCGAAGAAGCCGACGATCCTCGCGCTGGCGGTCTCACTGGAGCTGTCGCTTCCGGAGACGGACGATCTGCTGGAGCGCGCCGGATACGCGCTCTCCCACGCCAGCAAATTTGACGTCATCGTGGAGTATTTTATTATCCATCACAAATACAATATTTTTGATATTAATGAAGTGCTGTTCCAGTATGACCAGCCTCTGCTCGGCGCGTGACAAAATGCTGCGGGGGCTGCTTTACAGCTGATCTGCGGCAGGTGTGTAGTCAGGCACTGCTTTACAGCTGATCCGCAGAAGGGGCGTAGTCGGGCACCTTCTGCCGAAATTCTGCGCGTAATGACAAATGAGGGCCCCGGTTTATCCGGGCTGGGAAATCCGTCATGAAGTTTGTCGCTTCCAAAGCGACCGCCCACTCTCCTGTTTTTGATAAGATAGGCTCATCAAAAAACAGGAGGGCATTTGATTATGAAAAAGAACAGAACAGAACTCGTTTTTATCCTCGACCGGAGCGGCTCGATGAGCGGGCTGGAAAAAGACACGATTGGCGGCTTCAATTCCATGCTGGCGAAGCAAAAGGAGCTGGACAGCGAGTGCCGGATCACCACAGTGCTGTTTGACCAGCAGTATACGCTGCTCCATGACCGCATCGATATCCGGGCCGTCTCGCCGATGACCGAAAAGGAGTATTATGTAAGAGGCTGTACCGCCCTGCTCGACGCAATCGGAATCACGATTCAAAAGCTGGTTCAGGTACAGAAGAATACAGCGGAAGAGTACCGCGCGGAAAAGGTGATGTTCGTCATCATTACGGACGGGGAGGAAAATTCCAGCCGGGAATACTCAGTGGACAGAGTGAAAGCCATGATCAAACACGAGAAAGAAAAATATGGCTGGGAGTTCGTGTTCCTCGGCGCAAATATTGACGCCGTGCGAACCGCAGGACACCTTGGCATCAGCCCCGACCGTGCGGCCGACTACGTCCCGGACTCTGCCGGAACAGCCCTGAATTTCGAAGCGATGGCAAACGCAGTCGCAGAATTTCGCGAGACCAGCGAAATCTCCGAGGGACATTTTGAGAGAATCCGCAGGGACATGAGAAAACGCGGGAAGAGAACGTGAGGGAAAACCGGGAGCAGTCTGTCGGAATGTACAATAGAATGGACGGCAGAAGCCTGGACATACTTATCTTGCGTGCAGCATTGCGTTGATAAAAGGACAGTGCAGTTCAGAGCTGTCGGATTGAGCTTGACGGGCAGACGGCTTTATAGTAAAGTTTATCCTGCGGGAGCCAAAAGAGCATGAGTGCAGAATTGAAGTGCTCAGAGATGCTCTGGTGGGCTGATGACCGGAAAATATGCTGGTAGAAAAGAATATGACAGAAATTTACACATAAATCCTCCGATTATAAGTGGTTGGATTCGGAAGGTATTTTTATAATGGAGCTGTGCAAGAAGTCTTTAAAAAAAGCGGCTTTTTGCACAGCTCATTTTGAAAAGGAGGTGCCGCCATGCGAGAACTGATATGTGGCAGCGTTCGGATTCAGTTTCTGACAGAGGAGCTGATCCGGTTGGAGGAGATCCTGGAAGGGGAATTTTGCGATAGGAGTACTTTTTTTATCCCGGATAGAAACACGCTTTGCAGGCAAGCCCGGAGCTGTGAGGCAAAGCAGGAGGGAAAAAGCATCTGGTACGGGGAACTGGAGCTGATCCTGCCGGAGCCGGAGAAGGGACTGGAGGGATTGAAGGTATGCAGAGACGGGGAATGCGTATATACATACGAAAAAATCCCGAATACGGGAGAGCTTCCGTTTCCGGGTGAAACCCCGTATCTTTTCCCGCTGATGGATACACCGAGAATCCTTATGCCGGAAAACGGGTATGGCTATGGGAAGGAGCAGACTCAGCCCCATGTGATTCAGGAAAATGCAGTCGATCTGTACCTGCTGATCTGCAGGGGAGATCACCGGAGGCTGCGGCAGCTTTATGTAGAGCTGACAGGGAGACCGGAGCTCGTCCGGCTTAGCACCCTGGGCAGCTGGAATTCCAGGTATTATGCTTACCATCAGGAAGAGGCGGAGCAGATGATCCTGGATTATGAAAAGCATGACGTGCCGCTGGATAATATTGTGATCGATACAGACTGGAGAAAAGCCGGAGACAGAGGGATCGGCTATGAGATCAACACGGAGTTGTTTCCGGATATGAAGGCATGGTTTGCATTTGCACATGAACATCATGTAGAAGTAATGTTTAATGATCATCCGGAGCCGGCAGAGGGAGCGGATCACGTACTTTCCCCGGAAGAAATGGCGTACCGGGATGAAAATCTGACAGCGCTTCTGGAAATGGGGCTGGATACCTGGTGGTATGACCGCAACTGGAGCACGAAGCTGAAGACGCCGACAGACTCTGTTGCGGCGGAAACCTGGGGCATGTATGCCTTTTCTGAAATTACCAGGCATCATTATCAGAAAGCCTCTGCGACGGACGAATACCGAAGGCCGGTGATCATGGGAAATGTGAACAATATCGTCAATGGTATTTACCGAAGGATAAACGACAGTGCCTCTCACCGGTATTCCATTCAGTGGACCGGCGACATAGGTACGGATCTGAACGCGCTGCGGGAAGCGGTTGTCGATTCCTTAAGAGCGGGGAACCATGCGGTTCCATATGTTCATCCGGATGCGGGCGGCCATATCGGAACTCCGACGAAGGAAATGTTCATCCGCTGGATGCAGATATGTTCCTTCCTGCCGGTATTTCGTCCGCACTGTACAAAACATGTGCGGCACTATCGCGAGCCCTGGGCATACGATGAAGAGACCTTGAATATTGTGCGGGAATATATAAAAATGAGATACCGGCTGCTTCCTGTTTTCTACCGGAGCGCGTTTGAGAGCTGGCAGGACGGAGCGCCCATCTGCAGGGCTTTGCCGTGGGAGTATCCGGATGACAGGCAGGCGGCGGATTATCCGTATGAGTTCATGGTGGGAGATATTCTGCTTTCATTGAATAATACAGAAAGGTTATACAGTGGAAAGGCTGCGGAGCAATACTATGCAGAGCCGGTCAAGGCGGTCTACTATGCGGGAACAGAGCTGGAGGGTGAGCCGCTGGCGCAGAAAGAATATTCCTCTGTCCAGATGTATCTGGAACATACAGCGCCGGAGGAAAACGTACCGGTGTATGATTTTTCCGCGTCCTTCGAAACAGTGCTGCGCGTGAATGAGGATATGGAGCTTTGGGCAGAGGCTGACGATGGCATCCGGGTGTTTGTAGACGGAGAGAAGCGGCTGGAGGACTGGACGTGTCATTCCGCAATGATGAACTGTGCCGGAAAAATCGCGGCCGGAGAACACAAAGTGAGACTGGAGTATTTCCAGGGAGGCGGCGAGGCCTGTGCCGCCCTGCATTTTAAAGAAATTCCGAAGGAAGCGGCGGTGGAGATTTACCTGCCAGAGGGACAGTGGATGTATCTCTGGGACGGGGAGATCTATCAGGGAAAAAGCGTTGTGAGCAGAAGTCTTTTGCTGGAAGAGCAGCCTATGTTCGTCCGTCTTGGCTCCGTGCTGGTACTCGCAGAAAATGCGCAGACGACGAAGGAGCAGTATTGGGACCGGTTGACGATGGATCTGTATCCTTCGAGGGAGCAGGCGGGAGCGGGCTATGTGTATGAGGACGACCGTGAGACCACGGCTTATCAGAAGGGAAAATTCAGAAAAGTCCCCTATCACATGGCATATGACAGCGGAAAAAATGCTTTTGTGCTGAATATTTCAGAAGCAGAAGGCAGCTTTGAGGGAGAATATGCCTGCCAGAAAAGGAGGCTGCGAATCCGGTACCACGAGCTGCAGGAAAACATTGTGGAAAAAATTCTGGTGAATGGAGAAGAAGCGGATTTCTGCAGGATCCCGAAGATAGCTAAAGGAAGGATTCTCGTGACAGAGGGTGCTGCCCCAGACAGCAATGTAATAACGTTTGAGGCGGAGCACAGTCTGTCGGAGTGCATACAGATAGAATTTATGCTTCGGGAGAATCCGTGACGTAGTCCTCTCGCCTGGAGGTGTCGTTGCGGAACCAGGAGGGGGTCACGCCAGTCCACCTTTTGAACAGGCTGGAGAAGTGCCGGTAGTCCGGAAAACCGAGAAGATCCGAGATCTCCTGGATCGTCAGGGAAGTAGAGCGCAGCAGGTTCTGGGAGATTTCCAGCTTGCGGGATAAATAATAGTGGTAGGGAGTCACATTATATTCTTCTTTAAACAGATGATTTGCCCTGGAGGGGGAAAGGTGTGCCTGGTCTGCTACTTCATTGATGTTCAGGGGGGGTAGACAGATTCTGGTCGATGTACGTTTTCATAGCCAGGGCGCTGGAACGCTCCATGAGCTGTCCGTTTAGCTTTTCAGAAAAATTTCCAATATGCCGATGGAGTAAAAGAGCCAGATCCGTTTTATTATGGGTTGGCTCTTTTTCCAGCAATTTCTGGATCTGCATCAGACAGTCGCTCTGATTCAGGTCGCGGACGTAGCAGTTGAAGCCGAGCTGATAGTCGCCAAGCAGATGGCCGACAAGATTCCCCATGCAGTTGAACCACACCTTGCCCCATGGATCGTTATGGTCAGAATAGTAATGGTGGAACGTGCAGGGATGCAGGATATAGGCGTCTCCGGCGGTAAGGCGCACGAGTGTGCCATTGAATTCGGCATAGCCGGTTCCCGACAGGACGCATTCAAATACATAATGGTCGCCGTTGTACCGGCGGATATGGTAGTTCGGATCCTGGTAGGTGATTCCGCCGGCAAGGGGATTAAATTCCACAGAGCCTGGGCCGGCATAGGGAGAAATTGTTTCACGGTGAATCGTATAAATATCTCGTTTGGTAATCATGTTGCAAAGCCTTTCAAAAATAAATAATAATCTGCCGCCGCGCCGGACCGGCTGCGGCGATAACTATATAATAGCAGTTATTTACACATTTATGCAAGCATTTTCTATAGTACAGAACCGGCAGAGATAGTAAAATATTGTACAAAGCAGACAATAGTAATCCGAAAAAAAGAGGAAATGAGGGCAATATAGACAAGGAGGGAGCGGAAGACAGATGAAATACTTATCGATCTGTGATCAGTATTTGGAACAGAGAAAATTCGGAAGAAAAACAGGGCAGCTTCTCACTGGGGCGGTCAGCATGATGTTAATCGTATGCTCACTGCCATTTGTGGACTGGATACGGCTTGTAAATACTTCTGCATTTTTCGAAAAGCAGGGAATTACCGAGGAGATGGCGTCTACGCTCCGCTCCGGCTACAGCATTTTTTCGCTGCTCGGCTTTGTACAGAATTCAGGGATGGGAGCTCTGGGCTTATATGCCATGCTGCTGCTCCTCGTTCTGGCTGCAGCCTGGTATTTTCTAGTGAGCTACATCTGGAAGATCGTCCGGAATCGCAGGGATGCAGACGGGAAGGGAGAGCTGAGGACGTATACAGCGGGAAAGACAGCTATGCTGCTCGCAGCACTTCTGACGGTCGGTTCCTATGGCTTCGTTCTGTATGCGAATGACGTGGCTGGAATGAAGGGATTTGCAGGATCCTGGATAATCGGGGCAGAGCTGGCTGCCGCCATAGCAGCCTATGTCGTGATCAAACGGATGGAGGCCAGAGAAAGAGTGCGGTGCAGGGAACATGGCCTTGTCAGAGAACTACAGAAAAACTGGGTGCTCTTTTTGATGCTGGTTCCTATCGCTGTGTTCTTTCTGATAAACTCCTATCTGCCGATGGTCGGTATCTATTTTGCCTTTGTGAATTTTAACTTCACGGATGGCCTGTGGGCAAGTCCTTTTGTGGGCTTGAAGAATTTTGAATTTCTGTTTCAGTCTCAGATGGGCAGGCTGATCCGCAATACGGTTCTGTACAATGTCGTGTTCATCGGGCTTGGCAATGTGATTCAGATTTTCTTTGCGATCCTGGTCAGCCAGATCACGGTCAAGTGGTTTAAGAAGACCGGACAGACGCTGATGTTTATGCCTTATTTCGTGTCCTACGTTATGCTCAAGGTTATGGTGTACAGCCTGCTGGAATATCAGTACGGCGCCATCAACAATGCAATCCGCAGCTCCGGCGGACAGGCGATCGATTTTTATAATACGACAATTTACTGGCCGTTTCTGATCACCCTGTTTTATCTGTGGAAATCGGTGGGCTACGGCATGGTCACGTATCTGGCGACCATCATGGGAATTGACAATGAAATGTACGAAGCGTCGAAGGTGGATGGAGCGAACGTATTTCAGAGGATTCGCTATATTACATTGCCGCAGATTAAGCCAACTTTTATTATTCTGCTGATTTACTCTCTGGGCGGCATCATGAAAGGCAACTTTGAGCTGTTTTATCAGACAGTGGGAAATAACGGCCTGCTCTATGAGGTGACAGATATTCTGGATACTTATGTATACCGCATTACAATTGGTCAGCCTCTGAGCATAGGCCTTGGCTCTGCGGCGGGTCTGTTCCAGTCGATCTTTGGCTTTGTGGTTGTGATGCTGACGAATTGGGTGATCCGTAAAAAGGAAGCGGATTATGCACTGTTTTAGGAGGGGGC
Source organism: Lachnospiraceae bacterium UBA7160 (assembly GCA_002491565.1). Classification (GTDB taxonomy): domain Bacteria; phylum Bacillota; class Clostridia; order Lachnospirales; family Lachnospiraceae; genus Choladousia. The sequence continues at coordinate 25,844 of DKWE01000074.1, forward strand.
GAGAAGATGCAGGCAGAAAAAAGCAAAAAAATAAAGCTTTCCAGGGCGGACAAGACCTTTAATATCCTGGCTTTCTCCCTGGTAGGTATCGCGGCGATTATTTGTGTATTGCCATTTGTGCTGGTTGTGTCTGGCTCACTGACAGACAATTATGTGATCCTTACAGAGGGCTACAGCCTTTGGCCGAAGCAATTTTCACTTGATGCGTACAAGACGATCTTCGGGAATCCGGCTTCGATTCTGCAGGCCTACAAAATGACCATTTACTATACAGTGGTAGGTACTGCGGCAGGCCTGTTTGTGACGACCATGACAGCCTATGTGGTTTCCAGAAAGGAATTCAAATACCGGAACGTGGTTACATTCCTGCTATATTTTACCACGATTTTTGGCGGCGGCATGATTCCCTGGTATTTGCTGTATGCGAATGTGCTGAATCTGAAGGGGACGACCTTTGTCATCTGGTTCCCCGGCATCACCAGCTCCTTTCTGGTGATCCTGATGAGAACCTTTATCACTGGAAGTGTGCCGGATGCGATAGCGGAATCTGCCAAGATGGACGGCGCTGGCCAGTTTACCATTTTCACGAAGATTGTAATGCCGGTTCTGAAGCCGGGACTTGCAACGGTGGGCCTGTTTCTGGCGCTGGGGTACTGGAACGACTGGTATCGTTCTTCCCTGTTTTCCACAAGCTCTGACACGTATGAGCTGCAGTTTTATCTGTACAATATGCTGAGCGCTTCCACGGCGCTGAAGGATCTGACAGTGGGGACGACAATCTCGATTGACAATCTTCCCACACAGTCGGTGAAGATGGCGATGGCGGTGGTAGTGACCGGGCCGATGCTGCTGCTTTATCCTTTTGTACAGCGGTACTTTGTCTCCGGCATCACCGTCGGGGCGGTGAAGGGCTGACGGAGTGGTGCAGCGGCACGATGGCACAATAACAGTATGAAAGCACGGGAGTGTTTTTATAAAAAAGTCATACCCAAATGGGTGTAAAAGGAGGATTTACATGAAAAAGAAAGTAGCAGGCGTAGTTTTGTCGACAGTGGCGATGGCTGCAGGGATGTTTGCAGGCTGTGGACCGGCGAAAGCAGCGGAACAGGATTATTCGGAACAGGTGGATCTGGTGTTTTATCTGCTGGGAGATGCACCGGCTGGCCTGGACCGGGTAGAGGAGGAGATCAATAAGATCCTGCTGGAGAAGGTGAATGCGACGGTTGATTTCCAGTTCTCTACCTGGACGGACTGGACTGAGAAGTATAAGCTGGAGCTGACCACCGGCGGCGCGGATCTGATCTATACTGCGAACTGGAACAGCTTCGGGCAGCTGGCGCAGAGCGGAGCGTTTATGGCGCTGGATGATCTGCTGGATACCGTTTCCCCGGACTTTAAGGCGATGTTTGATTCGGCTGCGCTGGATGGCTGCCGGGTGAACGGCCAGATCATGACGATACCCTGCCTGTGGAAGCAGTATACGCCGAATGGTATTGAGTATCGTGCGGATCTGTGTGAAAAGTACGATCTGCCTGAGCCGGATTCCATTGAAAATCTGGAGGCTTACCTGAAGGGGGTTCAGGAAAATGAGCCTGGCCAGGGACTGATGGCAAATGATATTGTCGGCGTTCTGGGATATAAATATACCACAAGGGCAACGAACAGCGGTTATGGCCAGTCAGTAGATATCGCAACGCCGCAGCAGGTGGATGATTACTGGTTTTCGGATGACTTTGTAGAAGATATGAAGCTTGCGAAGAAGTGGGCGGATCAGGGCTTCTGGTCCAGAAGTATCCTCTCCGATACCTCAGATGCGGGGGAAAAATATGACAACGGACAGTGCGTAGCGCTTGTATTTGGTATGAATCCCAACAAGTACGCGACCCGTGTAGAGACGTTCGCGGCAACTCATCCGGACTGGAAGACGGCTTATTATACTTATAATGAAAAGGACGGCTATGTATGGGCGACAGCACCGACAGCCGATGCGACTGCGATTACAAGGGATTGTAAGAATCCGGAGAGAGCGATGAAGGTTCTGGAGCTTTTGGTGACGGATAAAGAGCTGAATATGCTGACACAGTATGGCGTAGCTGGCCAGGACTATGAGGAGACGGAGGATGGCCTCTATAAGAGCCTGAATTCTGATTTCGGATATGAGGGCCTGAATGCATGGTCTCTGAGAAATCCTGAGTACAAGCTTCCAAACGGCGAGGGCGGTAAGCTCCTTCAGGAGATGTTCGACCATTATGAGGAAGTGATTAACGAAAAGGGAACGCCAAGTGTGGATCCTTACAGTGGGTTCAATGAGGATTACAGCGCTTACTCCGCAGAAAAGGCGGCAGTCGATGATGTGGTAAACGAGTACCTGAAGCCTCTGCAGGCAGGTCTGGTAGAGGATGTAGATGAAGCAGTCGCTACCTTCCGTGAGAAGGTGACGGCAGCAGGCGTGGACGTCTGCAAAGAAGGCTGGGCAAAACAGTGGGTTGCATTCTGTGAGGAGAATGGACTGAAGTAAATCGGGAGTCTGGCACATCGCTGAAGAGCATGAAAGTCATTAAGGATTAGAAACTATTTCATTCGGGGCTGTGAAAAAGTCACTCACAGCCCCTTGCGCATGGTATTTTTTGTTTTCATGACTGTGCGGTGGGATGATAAAAGAAACGGAGGCGTATAAGATGGGAAAAGAGATACCGAGAAGCGAGCACCCGAGACCGGATTTTATGAGGGATACGTTCGCAAATCTGAATGGGGAGTGGCAGTTTGCCTTTGATGATGCGGACGAGGGCGTCCGCGCAGGCTGGTACAAGCCGGGGCATGTACTGCCGCAGGTGATCACGGTGCCGTTTGCATGGCAGACCAGGCAGAGCGGCCTGGGGCCGATGGATGAGATTCATCCGATCATGTGGTATCGGAGGACGTTTGCAGTGCCAGAGGAGATGAAGGGGAAGCGTATCCTGCTGCGGTTCGGCGCGGTGGATGATGCGTGCTCCGTGTATGTGAACGGTCAGATGGCCGGTACGCATACGGGCGGGTACGCGCCCTTCGTGCTGGATATTACCAGCCTGCTCACGGACGGAGAAAATGATCTGTGCGTGCGTGCGGTGGATGAGCCGGATCCTGCGCAGCCGAGAGGAAAGCAGTACTGGGAGAAGGGGCTGATGGCCTGCTGGTATACGCCGGTCAGCGGCATCTGGCAGACGGTGTACCTGGAGGCAGTGGGCGAGTACGCGATGAAGCAGATCCACATCACGCCGGATATCGACCGCCATATGTTTACGGCGGAGATTGCGCTGGACCGTATGCCTGCGGAGGGAATGGAGCTGGAGCTTGCGGTCACGTATGAGGGGCAGCCCTGCCGCACGGTGCGGACGACGGTCAGCAATCGCTGCTGCTGTGTGCCGGTGGATCTGGCAGCGCGGAAGGCACTGGACAGTATACATCTGTGGCAGCCGGGACAGCCTGCCCTGTATGATGTGGAAGTGACGCTGCTGAAAAACGGCGTGGCGGAGGATCATATCCGGACTTATTTTGGCATGCGCAAGATCGAAGTCCGGGACGGAAAGGTGTATCTGAACAATTCGCCGCTCTATCAGCGGCTGGTGCTGGATCAGGGCTACTGGCCGGAGTCGCTGCTCACGCCGCCCTCCGATGATGCGATCCGGCAGGATATAGAGCTGACGCTTCAGCTTGGGTATAACGGGGCGCGCAAGCACCAGAAGGTGGAGGATCCGCGCTATTATTACTGGGCGGATAAGTTGGGGCTGCTGGTGTGGGGAGAAGTGCCGAGCGCCTATGACTTTACGGATGAGATGGCGCGCCGTGTGGCGGGAACGCTGGCTGACTTCATTGACCGGGATTTCAATCATCCTTCGCTGATCACCTGGGTGCCGCTCAATGAGAGCTGGGGCGTGGGGCAGATATATGCGGACAGGCGCCAGCAGGAGTTCGGCAGGATGCTGTACCATCTGACGAAGGCGCTCGACGGCACGCGCTTGTGTTCCGTCAATGATGGCTGGGAGCAGGTGGATACGGATATCTGTGCGCTGCACGATTATGCGGATCAGGGAGAGGTGATCGCGAAGCATTTTGAGAGCCGCGAGACGGTGGAGAAGCACTGCTGTGACAGCCGCCCGTGCTACGCGGCGGGCCATACGCCAACTGGCAGGGAAGCGTTTCTGGTGACGGAGTACGGAGGCATCGCTTTTGCCAATATCGGAGAGCAGGGCGAGATGGGAGGCACGCAGACCTGGGGCTATCACGGCAAGGTGGCGGATGAGGAAGCCTTCTTCGCGCGGTTCCAGTCGGTGACAGACGCGATCCGTGCGATCCCGTACTGCCAGGGCTACTGCTATACGCAGCTGACCGATGTAATGCAGGAAATCAACGGCGTGCTGACCGCTGACCGCAGGCCGAAGGTGGAGATCGGGCGCTTTGCGGAGGCGAACCAGGGAAGGCAGTAAAGTATTGCCTTTATGATTTAGCGGACATTGTAAACTACAGGGGATGAGAGGGCGGGCTGGTATATCTGTTTGGAAGTCCGTCTGCTGCTGCAGTGACGGGGATGCGTGGTCGGTCCATGCACGGACAAAGCGGCCAATCCAGAAAGGACAAAGGAAAATGACAAAGGTATGGGCACACAGGGGTGCGTCGGGGTATGCGCCGGAGAATACGCTGGAGGCGTTTGCACTGGCGGCGGAGATGGGAGCGGACGCGGTGGAACTTGACGTACAGATGACGCGTGACGGAGAGCTCGTTGTGCTCCATGACGAGACAACGGATCGGGTCAGCGGCGTTTCTGGCTGGGTGAAGGATTTCTCACTTGCGGAGCTGAAGCGGCTGTCGGTGAACCGCCCCATCCCCGGCTACCGGGCGGTGCAGATCCCGACGCTACGGGAGGTGTATGAGCTCTTGAAGCCAACCGGGCTGGAGATCAACGTGGAGTTGAAGACGGGCATCGTCTTTTATCCGCAGATGGAGGAGAAGGTGCTCGGACTGGCAGCGGAGACGGGCATGGAAGAGCGGATCTGGTATTCCTCCTTCAACCACTATACGTTGCGTCGGCTCAGGGAGAGGAAGCAGGATGTGCGGCTCGGCATGCTCTATGCGGACGGACTCTACGAGGCCGCGAAGTACGCTGAGGGGCTGGGGGTGGATGCGCTCCATCCGGCGTTATGCAATGTCCAGTACCCGGACTATATGGAGAAAGCGCGGCAGAAACAGCTGCGCGTGCATGTCTGGACGGTGAATGAGGAGTGTTATCTCAGGCAGATGGCACAGCTTGGCGTGGACGCGGTGATCACAAACTATCCGGACCGCGCGCGGGAGGTGCTGGGGCGGTCGGCGGAGCTGTGACAGCCGCCCGTGCTACGCGGCGGGCCATACGCCGACCGGCAGGGAAGCGTTTCTGGTGACAGAGTACGGAGGCATCGCTTTTGCCAATATCGGGGAGCAGGGCGAGCTGGGAGGCACGCAGACCTGGGGTTATCGCGGCTACTGCTATACGCAGCTGACCGATGTGATGCAGGAGATCAACGGCGTGCTGACCGCTGACCGCAGGCCGAAGGTAGAGATCGGGCGCTTTGCGGAGGCGAACCAGGCTCCGCTGCGGTTCTGACCCGGATAAGCCGGATGTAAATTTTCGTTTCGTTAGAAAATCCAAATGTATAAGCCAGCCAGGCGGAGGGCATTCTCTGTAGTCAGAGAACGCCCCCGCCTGGCTGGCTCTGTTTTTCCGTAGAAATTCATGCGAAAATTATTGGCACAGGGAAAGGAATCGGAATATATCAATATAGTTGAAAAATCCATCAAAATGAAGCAAGAATTCAGATTCTCAGCATTGTATAATTTACCCATACAAAAAACAGAAAACCAGAAAAAGAAATAAAAAAGATGTGCGTTTTGCAAAAGAAATAGACTTTTTTGAAAATAGAATATAAAAAATACACAAATAGAAAAAGAAAGCATGGCTTATCTATGTGGATTTTCTGCGGGCTTTTTGAAGGCCAAGCGACAGAAAAAGGCGTGGAGAGAGGAGATAATTTTATGAATGTTGCAGCTCGGGCATTAAACCTTGCCGACTATGGCATCCTGCAAAATGAGATTCAGACGCAGCAAATTCAGAGGGTATTTGATGAAGCAGACCGATTAGGCGGACTTCCGGTTGTATTTCCGAGAGGAACCTATATTACCGGAACGGTTGATATCAAAGGGGCGTCTGTTTATCTGGAAAAGGGCAGTGTGTGGAAAGGATCGGAAAATCTGGAGGATTACCGTCCAAATGGGTTTGCACACAATGAAATGCACCAGACAACCTGCCTGATTTACAGTATGCACCATGATCATATTTCTATCTCAGGAAGCGGAACGATTGATCTGAGCGGAGATGCCTTTTATGACTTAAATGATCTGAATAGTCCGGAGTACAGCACAGATCTTTCAGAGGAACAGCTTGCGGAATGTCCCCGCAAAAATGTCGGAAGACCTTCTCAGCCGATCTTTTTTTACCAGTGCAGGGACATTGTAATGGATGGCATTACCATTTGCAATGCGCCATGCTGGACGGTATCCTTTCATGACTGCGAAAATATCCGTCTGACATATCTGACGATCCGGAACAGAACGAATTTGCCAAATAATGACGGCATGCATTTTTGCGGTTCCCGGAATGTGGTGATACATGGCTGCAATATAACAGCAGGAGATGATTGTATCGCATTGTCTTCGATCACAGACTGGAATAAAGCGTGCGAGCGCTTTGTGATTTCGGACTGTATTCTGACTTGTTCTTCCAAAGCGATTGTACTTGGATATTCGCACAGCATTGTCCGGAATATTACGATTTCGAATTGCGTGATATATGACAGCCACAGAGGAATCTGTGTAATGACGATACCGGGAACCGGACTGATCGAGCATGTTCTGATACAAAATGTGAGTATTGAGACACGAGTGCGGGCTGGAAACTGGTGGGGAAATGGAGAAGCAGTTGCCGTGTTTGCGGCGTATCATGAGTTGCTGTCTTATGAAGGCACTCAGCCGGAAAAACGGTTTGATGTGAGTATTCGTGATATCCGGTTCAGCAATGTGAGCTGCATCAGCGAAAATGCTATTGCAGTGATCGGGGAGCAGGACTGCGTAGAGGATATCCACTTTGACAATCTCTATTTTGAAAAGAAGGAGAGCGCTAACCGGTACATAAAAGGGGATCGGAGAATCGATGTCAGTCCATCCCGACATATCTATGACATACCGGAGGGAGGAGAATACTGGCTCTATGTACATGGCGCGAAGAATGTCACCTATAACAATGTGACAGTAAAACCTTACCACGGAAAGGCGCTGAAAGTATTTTCGGAGTAATTGCCCGGGAAGCGGTATCCTGCGCGAGCACGCAACAGATGTCAGCTAGAGGTACCCTGCGCAAGCACGCAACAGATGCCAGCCAGAGAGGTTTCCTGAGCAAGCACGAGAAAGAGGTAGCCAGAGAGGTAGCTGTAAAAGAAAGAAATAGCTGCAGGCCGCGGCGGAAAAGAGGAGAGACATGGGCAAAAAGAAAAGAAGCAATCCATTTTCTGAATTGTGGAAACACAAATTTTTATACCTGCTCGTATTGCCTGCAGCACTGTACACATTCATTTTCAGTTATCTGACGCTGCCGTATATGGTGATTGCCTTTGAAAAGTATAACTACAAAACGGGAATCAGGAGTCCTTTTGTCGGATTGAAAAACTTTGAGTATTTTTTCAAATCCAGCTGGGCATGGACAGTTACGCGCAACACCCTTGTAATCAATGTCCTGTTTCTGCTGTTTGGCACGGCATTGGCTGTCGTACTTGCGATCCTGATCAACGAAATACACAGGAAAAAATTCCTGAAAGTATCACAGGCTTTCATGCTATTTCCGTATTTCATTTCCTGGGTGGTCGTAAGCTATATGCTGCAGGGCCTTCTGGCCACAGACGGGGGATTGATCAATCATATCATTGAGTCACTGGGCGGAACCAGAATTAACTTCTATTCTAACCCAAAATACTGGTATCCGATCCTGCTGTTATTGAACTTGTGGAAAAATACAGGGTATAGCTCTATCGTGTATATCTCTGCAATCACAGCGATCGATGAGGGCATGTATGAGGCGGCCTACATCGATGGCGCAAACCGATGGAAGCGAATCCGGTATATTACGCTGCCGCTTTTATTCCCAACGATCTGTATCATGGTGCTGATGTCGATCGGGCGCATTTTCTATGGCGATTTCGGGATGCTCTATGCGATTGTGCGTGATAACGGGTCACTGATGCAGATCACAGAAGTGATTGACACGTATGTTTACCGGACCTTTAAAAATACGGGCGATCCGAGTCTGACGATGGCGATTGGACTTTATCAGTCAATTGTAGGGTTTATTCTGGTATTTACGGCGAATCGCATCGTGAAAAAGAAATTCCCTGAGGGGGCTTTATTCTAAGAAGAGAGCGGGGGTAATTATGGCATCTGGAAAAATCGGTGGAGTAAAATCACACAGTATCGGAGAACGAATCGGAAGCGCGGCGATTCATTTAATCATTGGGGGCTATGCGCTGGTCTGTATTGTTCCATTTATTCTGGTTTTGATTGTATCGTTTTCTTCGGAAAAGTCGATTACGCTGAATGGATATTCCTTCGTGCCGATGGAATGGTCCGTGTCCGCTTACCGTATGCTGTTTTTTAATGGCTCCAGCGTACCGAGAGCGTATATGGTGACGATCTGCGCGACGCTGATTGGAACGCTGATCGCGTCACTGATCACATTTGGTGCAGGGTATACTCTGGCGAACAGACACTGCAAATATAGAAATGGATTGGCTTTGTATTTCTACATTCCAATGGTATTCTCTTCCGGACTGGTTCCCTGGTATATGATGTCCAAGAACCTGGGCTGCTATGACAATATCTGGGCGCTGATCGTTCCTTCTCTGATGTTTTCGCCATTCAATATGTTTCTTGTCCGGAATTTTGTCCGGGAAATTCCAGAGGAGTTGGACGATTCCGCAAGAATTGACGGGGCGGGAGATATTGCGATCGCATTTCAGATTTACTTTACTTTGTGTAAGCCGGTGCTTGCGACGATTGCGCTGTTTTATGCGATTGGCTATTGGAACAATTACTTTAATGCGGTGATGCTGGTAAACGATCCGGACTATTTTAATTTGCAGATGCTGTTGTTTAAAATTCAGTCAGAGATCGCATCGTTAAGCAAGATGGCAGTAGGGACAATGGGGGCTGTTAATCCTCCGAAGGAAAGCTTCAAGATGGCGATGTCTATTGTGACAATCGGCCCGATCGTTCTGCTGTACCCTTATCTGCAGAAATATTTTGTCAAGGGGATGGTGGTAGGCGCCGTCAAGGGATGATGTGCCGAAACGGCAGCGGTGAAAGAAAGAGGGGAATCCCTCTCTCGGGACAGCGAGGAAGCAAGCTGGAACGAAAGAACTGCCGATTGCATAATAATTGCATAATAAAGGAGGACAAGAAATGAGAACAAAAGGATGGAAAAGACTGTTGTCGGCGACGGCTGCCACGAGTATGGCAATGTCGCTCGCGGTGTGCGGCGGTACAGGGACAATGGAAGCAAAGGCTGCTTCCGGGGAAAAGCATCCCTGTCGGATTGTTCAGCCGGGATCTCTGCCCAGCGATTATGAAACAGGCATCGCAGCCGTAAACAAGAAGCTGGAAGAAGACGGCGTAGACATCGAGGTGGAGGTAATCCGGATTCCAGGGGATGCCTACTCGGAAAAAGTAAACCTGATGCTGTCTACTGGTGAACCGTTTGAAATTATGCATATTATGCAGGATGTAAGGAATATTTCTTCTTATGCAGGCGTAGGTTCTATTATTCCAGTGACAGACTATATTGACAAATATCCGAATCTGAAGGAAAAATTTACAGATGTTGAGTGGTCTTCTACTCTTTATGACGGCGAGTATTATGCGATTCCAGACGCGTGGAGGGCGCTGGATCATAACGTATCCTTTATGGTATATCGGGAAGATATTTTGAAACAGGCAGGATACGATGCGCTTCCGGAGACAGTGGATGAAATGATTGACGTTATGAAAAAATCACAGGATATTATCCTGGAGGAGAGCGGGATAAAGGCGTATCACTGGTTCCACGCTAACCAGTACCCCGCAAACTGGCTGCACAGAAGCTATGATACTTACCCGTTTTATGTTGATTTTGATCTTGGACTGACGCTGGTAAGGCAGGATGGGACAGTTGACTCGTTCTATGAATCCGAGGAATTCAAGAAGGATTGCGAAACGTATTATGAAATGTATCAGGCCGGTCTGGTCAACCCGGATGTGCTGAATCTGGATTCTCAGGCGAAATACGATGATGCAAATTACGGAGCATTTTTGCCGTCACAGACCTTTGACTCGAATATACAGAATAAGATTAAAGAAAATATTGGAGTAGATGCTTCTGTTAAATGGACAAGAATCTTCCCGGAGAAGCCGGATTTGGTGTATACTTTTGGTCAGAATATGAACGCAGTTTCGTCTACCGCAGAGGACCCGGAGACTGCATTCAAATTCTTTGACTGGCTGTATGCGTCGCAGGAAAATTTTGATCTGTTCCACTATGGGGTAGAAGGTACGCACTATACGCTCAATGACGCGGGCAGGATGACACAGACCAAGGGAGAGGATGGAAATCCGCTTTATTTCATGGATACCTGGATAACTGGCTATCTTCCATATCAGCGCTATACGGAAGATGTGACAGAGGATTACATCGACTATGATACATACAAATCCGATAATTACGTGGTGACTCCAGCGGCAGGCTTTGTATTTGACGCGACGAATGTTCAGACAGAGCTGACGAACCTGGAAATGGAAATTATCACATCGATTTATCCGATCAAGATGGGACTGGTACCTTATGAGGAGAACATCGACGATGCGATTGCGCGGCTGAAGGCGGCAGGACTGGATACGTATCTGGAAGAGTACAGAAGCCAGTTTGCAAAGTATCTGGAAGAGCATCCGGAGGTGCTTGGATAAGAAGAGGCAGCAAGTTACCAGAAAAAGAGAGGCGCAGGTTTTCAGCTGCGCCTTTTTAAAACACAACTTAGAGGTGAAATCGGATCACACGGATCGCAATGACTTTTGACACGATAATTTGATTTGCAATAGGGACAACGATATGGACATGAGTGTAGATCAGAAAACAAAATCAGAGGCTATTTGTTTGACCATGCCGGATTGCGACAAAATCAGCAGTGTGGGATATTTATATCAGGTGGGTGTGAAAGAAACCTGTCAGCTTCATACCCATGATTTTTATGAAATTTTTTATATTATAAAAGGAAAAGCGATTCATGCGATTAACGGGGAAAAGCAGGTACTGCTGCAGGGGATGCTGGTATTTATCCGGCCATCAGATACACATGAATATGCGTTTCTCAATCATTATGACTTTGAAATCCTTTCTATAGGGATAGAGTGCTGGATCGTAGAGCGTGTATGTAAGTATCTGGGGCTTGACCTGGCACAATTTCACAAGCCGAAGCTTCCTCCGATGATTATGCAGGACGGGGCACACTGCTGGGAGCTTCAGAAGAAGTTGATGAGGATTCATGAAAAAGAGAAGGGCGAAGAGAGACAAAGATATTTTCTGTCTATTTTTCCTGAAATTTTGTACCAGTTTTACTATGATTCGAATTATCAGAATGAAATGGTGATTCCGGCCTGGCTCTCCAATGTGATAGAGAAAATGGAGAAAAAGGATAATTTTCTGCCCGGACTGCCCAGGATGATCGAGCTGGCAAATGTGTCACAGGAACATCTGACGCGGGAGTTCAAGCGCTTTTTGGGAATCACGCCGACGGAATTCATCAATATCAAAAAGATCAATTACGGTGTGGAATTATTACTGGAACGTAAATACGACATTCTGGAAGTCTGCTATATGTGTGGATTTAATAATCTGAGCTATTTTTATAAGATTTTTGAGAAAACGTATCATTGCACACCAAAGGAATTTTTAAAGTATCATCAGAAATCAGATCGCGCAGGAGGAATAGGAACGTGAGTTTTGCAGAGATTAGAAATTATCCGGACAATATAATCGTGCAGACAGAGAGAGGATGTGCGGTTTTCGATGAGAGCGGAAGAGAATATGAGGGTATCAGTAAGAGTGGAAGATGGCGCTGCCAGGACATCCTGCTGGAAATCAAAAAACAAGATGACAGATGCATGGTGTATGTAACTGCGCAGGTGACGAAGATAAACAGAATCTGGTTTGAATGGAACTATGAGCTTCAAGGGGAATACAGGATTTTAGGAGATGCCTGGGAGCGTGCTTACGGGGATCTGGAATGGAGAGGGATCGTTCCGGAACGGGTCATGCCCTGGTATGTAATGGTCCATGATGTGGAAGAGAAACGGACGCATGGCTACGGCGTGGAGACCGGAGCAAATGCTATGTGCTTCTGGAAGCTGGATGGCCACAGGATTGTGCTGTGCATGGATGTTCGAAACGGTGCGATGGGAGTCGATTTGCAGGGAAGGCGCTTGCACGCGGCGACGATTGTGAGCAGAGAAGGACGGAGTGGAGAGACTGCTTTTGAAGCTGCAAAGGAATTTTGCAAAAGCATGTGTGCCGCGCCGAGGCTGCCTAAGACAGCCGTATACGGAAGCAATAATTGGTACTACGCTTATGGAAACAGCTCTGCGGACGATATCAGGAAGGATGCGGAGTTGTTGTGCGAGCTGGCCCCCGACTCTGAAAACCGTCCGTTTCTGGTGATTGATGATGGATGGCAGATGACACACGGTTGCTGCTGCACCGGAGGACCGTGGAACAAGGGAAATTACAAGTTTTCGGACATGCAGAAACTGGCAGAGGATCTGAAAGAGAAAAAGCTCCGGCCCGGATTGTGGGTCCGGCCATTGAGAACCTATGAATATTTTTCGGAGGAATGTATTCTGCATGGGAAAATGACAGCCGAAGGGCGCTGCCTGGATCCGAGTCATCCGGAGGTTCTTACCTATACGGAAAACATGTTTCGCGGGATAAAAGAATGGGGGTATGAGCTGATCAAGCATGACTTTTCCACCTTTGATATCTTCGGCAGGTGGGGCTTTGAGATGGGAGAGGAAATGACAGGTCCCGATTGGCATTTTTATGATACTTCTAAGACAACTGCAGAAATTATTCTGCAATTTTACCGGGCAATCCGGCGGGGCGCAGGTGAGGAGGTCCTGATTTTGGGGTGCAATACCATTTCACACCTGGCGGCAGGTATTTTTGAAATCCAGCGGACCGGGGATGATACGAGTGGACGGGAATGGGAGCGTACACGCAAGATGGGCGTGAATACTCTGGCGTTCCGGATGTCGCAGAATGGCACCTTTTATGCCGCAGATGCAGACTGCGCCGGAATCATGGGCCGGATCGACTGGAGCCTGAACCGGCAGTGGATCGATTTGCTCTCGGTAAGCGGGACACCGATGTTCCTCTCAATTGATCCCGGATGTGTTACGGCAGAGCAATGCGAATACATAAAGAATGCATTTCAGACTTATTTAAAGGTAAATAGAGAGGCAGTTCCGGAAAACTGGATGAATACGACGTGCCCGGATAAGTGGAATACGTGTTGCGGAACGAGAAATTACCGGTTTAGTAGTCTGCCGGGGGCAGGTGAGTGACGAGGATACAAGTATCAATAGTCATACCTGACTGTTGTATAGCAAAAATATAAACCGTGCAGCGGCATTTTCTCGCTGAGGAGAATACTGCTGCACGGCAGTTTGCTGACAGAGTCACTATTTCATTGCGTTTTTAATCTCACTCTCACAATTATGTATAAAGTGGAACACATCAGCTGCGATACAGGCGTGGTTCATGTCCTTCATGCCAATGAAATATGCTGCAAACAAAATTTCTATACATTCCATTACGCATGGGATTGCGTTTTTTTCTACTGCAGAAAGAGTAAGGATACTTTCGTAGCCCGTAATAACGGATTTGACACTTTCTATCCATTCCTCCCTGGTAAAAATGTTATCAGTTTCTTCTGCTAATAATCCTGCCAGAAAATAGCAAATATCGAAGATCCTTATGTTTCTTTGACTCAGATCAAAATCAATATAACCTGAAAAATTACCTTCGTAGAACAGGAAATTCCCGAAATGTACATCTCTGTGAATCAATTGCCTGGGTAAGTAAGGATACATGGTTTCCAGCAATGCTGTTGTTTTTGAAAATTCTTCTTTGCTTATTAGGAGCCATTCATTAGCGACTAAGTTTTCGCGGATCCATCCGTTCATTTCCTGCAGCAGACTATTATCCCAGATCTCGATTTCCCGTTCGCATCGCAGAAAGGCTGTATGTAACTGTGCAATCGCACAGCCCATTTTCTGAGCCATCGCTTTATCTTTTGAATCGGAAATATTACTTCCCTTTAATTTATCTGACATAAGAAAATATCGGTTTTGGTGCTCCACATGGTTTTCATCTGCTTTCGTGAAAATGATTTTTGCAACTGGAATGTTGCAGTTCCGTAATAGCTGCGAAATTTTTATATTTCTTTCCAGTTGCTTTTTATTATCATACACTTTTATTACATAGGAATGATTGAGTTCCCATGCAGATGGATATATTTGCGACAGCTGTTGCTTCTCAACACCCCATGCAGGCAAAAGCTGTTCTATGATTTTTTTCATTTCCTGATACCTCGTCTTTTCTTTTGAAATAATCCTGCGTATACTTGACGCTGACAAATGATAGATAACTTCAAGCTGTTGATTTGTTCTGCCTTCCAGATGCATTAAATAGAGAGACTGATTGCGTTTTTCTAATTCAATCTTATAGTCGGTCTGTTGTGTTTGCTTATAGGCCACTTTCTTTGGTATATATAAATAACCTCCCTGATAGTATTTTTGAATCATTGAGAGTAATTCTTCAGACAGCACATCAGTTGCATTTGCATATTTCACAGGCATCACCCCATACGTATAGTTTGTTGTGTTACTCGCAGCATAGCTACAAATTTGATTTTTGAAGTTTGCTTTTGCAGGCAAATGATATTTTTATAAGTTGCATTATAGCAGAAAATACCAGCCAGGTGATGATTATATTTATTTCTGTAAGGGATGTAATCATCAGGAGCAGTCCACATTGGAATCCTCCCGAAGTCACCGATGAAGGAGGAAGGACGTGACAGCGAGCTGTACTACTGGGCCAGGCTCTTTCGGGCAAAGACATGGGAGGAAATTCGTATGCTGAGTGAGACAAAAAGCTATCTGAATGCCGCTGCAACCCAAATGTACGAGCTCTCAGAGGATGAAAAGATCCAGCTTCAATGCGAAGCCAGAGAGCGATATGCCGTAGACATGACGGCAGGCATGAAAGCGGGCAGAAGAGAGGGAATAAAAGAGGGCGAAGAAAACATGGGCGCGCTGGCGAAAGCTCTGAAGGAGGATGGAAGACTGGATGATATCATATTAGCAGCGAACGATCCGGAAGTTCGGCAGAAGCTATATCTGCACTACGGCATCATCAAGCCCACCGCCCCAGAGGTCGAGGATTGAAGACATAGCGGACGGAGTGCCGTGATAGGAAAGGCTGCCGCTTTGCGAATGTTTGTTAAAGCGGCAGTTTTGTATTTTTAGAATAGACATTTCATTTATTGGCGGCAGTAATTGATGATCGGCTGAAGCGATGCGCGGTCGGTGAAGTCGATTTTTTGTCCGTAGGTAGCAAGAATCTGGCGGGCCTCGCTGTTCAACTCGGAATCATTCTTTTTCAGAAGCATCCGGCGGAGCATCGACATCATGGTCTTGTGGACAAGATTTAACCTGGAATAATCGATGCCGCCTCTGAGATGGAATAGCTTGATGGACTTCATCATTTCAGCGGACAATACCTTAGTCAGCGCCTTGCGGATATGCGCTGCATTGACAGGATCCGCCGGGTCAGCGAGCCCGCAGGTAAACAGGATTACCTTCTTATCAGACAGGAGGCTCCAATTCTGGGTGAGCAGCTTGATTCCGCTTACTCCGCCTGCGTAGAGGCCGCCGCCGTAGAGAATCACTTCGTACTTCTCAAAATCCTGTGGCCGAAAATTTTTCCTTTCGAAGAGCCGGCAGTCGAGTGCTTCGGAAAGCCACTGGGCATAGTGTTTCGTGTGGCCGTATTTCGATTCATAGATCACCACTGTTTTATTCATAATCAAAAATCTCCTTGTCTGCGGATTTCGCCGGGAATGAAAAGACACACTTGTGTCTTTTTTTGATTTATCATATACTGAAAAAAGCGGGAAATCAAGACTGCGGCAGAAAGTGCTACAAATACCTGAATTTGTGACATGAAAGGTATGATTTAGAATATTTATTTGCAATCCTGTGGGATTGTGTTACGCGATCTTTACGAGGAGACAAAGATAGTCGTCAACTACTGGGAATGATTCTGACTCATAATTGGGAAAGAACCATGGGAATGGCTGACAGAGGATTTTAGGCGGAAGATAGAAAAAAGCCGAGAGCAGATTGGAGGGGCATACGGATGAACGGACATCAGAAGCAGAAGGAGCAGTCCGGCAGGATGATTGAGGAAGCGCTGTTTTCTTTATTGGAGAAAAAAGGGCTTGAGGCAATTACAGTTTCTGAGCTTGTGAAGCGTGCGGATGTAGCGCGGAGAACGTTTTACCGGCTGTATGACAGGAAGGAAGACGTACTCCACCGCTATTTCCAGCGGCTGTGTGAGGATTATAAAAGAGCGTATCCGGCGCTTGAAATGTATGATCGAAAGCAGATAGCGGAAGATTTCTTCTGTTTCTGGTATGCGCATAGAGAGAGGTTGCTGCTCCTGTACCGATGCGGTTTGGAAGAGATGTTTTACCATGAGGTCAGACAGGCTTCTGCGGATGTAGTAAAGAGCCGTATCGGGGACAGTCCAGAAAAAGAGGACAGCGAGTTTGTGTATTTCGCGTGCTATTCGGCGGGCGGCTTTTTGATGCTGCTCGACCGCTGGATTTCAGACGGAATGCAGGAGCCGCCGGAGGAGTACGCCAGGAAGGTCGGGAGTGCGCTGGCGAAGTTTATTGTGTAAAAAATAATAATCTGAAGATGCAGATCGGGCATTTGGCTGACTAAGACAGAAAAAATTTCTCTCCAGGTGAACCTTTCACGATATAATCCCGTCTATATAAGTGAAAGCGGCTTTCAACAAGTACGGAGGGAGGTGACAGGATGAACGACTGTTTTGAGGAACTGTTGAAGACCCACTACGGGGCAGTGGAACGGTATGTGCGCTACCGTCTGCCCGTGGGTGCGGATGCAGATGATATTTTACAAGAGATATGGCTGAAAGCCTATCGGTGTTTCGGCCAACTGAAAAATCGGGAGGCTTTCAAAGCCTGGATACTCAGTATTGCCCGGAATAAATGTACCGACTACTTTCGTCGGGAAGCAGAGCGGCAGGAGGTCTCTCTGGAGGCGCTGCCGGAGTGGGAATTACCTATGAGTCGGTACGGTCTTGTGGAGAACCCAGCTGTTTGGGATGCGTTGGAGCTGCTGGACTGGCAGGGGCGCCAGATTCTTTATCTCCGGTTCTGGGAAGAGCTGCCTCAGGCGGAAATTGCCCGGCGGCTGGGGATTCCCGTAGGGACGGTAAAGAGCCGTCTTTATTCTGCCAAGAGGCAGTTTCAAAGCAGATATCCCTGCACCCCGCCTCCAGAGAAAGGAGAAATTTTCATGAAGAAGCTGCCTGAATTTTTGCCGGATTATAGCATCAAGGAACAAAAGGAGGTGCCATTTTCTGTCAGGTGGGAGGAATTGATGGGCTGGTTCCTGGTTCCAAGGCTGGGGGAGAGGCTATCCTGGGGAATGTACGACATTCCATCTCGGAAGTGTACCCATATCTGCGACATGCAGGTCACAGGGAAAGCCTCGGTCCACGGTATCGAGGGAGTGGAGCTGACTGCCCGGGAGGCAAATTACAGCGACAGGACGGTTGTGACAGACTGGACCTTTGTAGCGCAGCTGACAGACACCCATTGCCGTTATCTGGCTGCAGCCCGGAAGGACGGGGAGATGCGGCGATATTTCACTTTCCTGGACGGGGAGGCATTCCTGCCTAACTGGGGCTTTGGAGAGAACAACTGTGGGAATGAGGTTCATCTTTTTTCCAGGGGAGATATCCAGAGGTCTGGAAACATGATTACTTGTGCAGACAAGGAGTTTTTGCTGGATGTAGTAGGCCGGTATAAGGTGACGGTCGGCGGGAAAACCTACGATACGATTTGTGTTATGGACGTGGAAACGTATGACAGCGGAGTGGCCTCGGAACAGTTCCTGGATCAAAACGGCAGAACCATCCTCTGGCGCAGATTCAATCGGGATGACTGGGCTCTGGAACGCTACGGGAAGCACTGGTGTGAACTGCTGCCGGAAAATGAACGGCTGACGATTAATGGGCGGACGTACGTTCACTGGTATGACTGCATCACAGACTATATCTTGTAAACAGCAGGCGGGGCGCAATGCCCCGCCTGTCTTCAAAACATTACTGCTTGCTATACGACGGCTTCTACTAAGATTTTATTTCCGATACGGATCTCTCTGACCCCTGGCTTCTTTTTCTGGTTGAAATTGAAACTAAGCATATATCCATATAGTGAAGCTCTGGTTTGCAGTCTCCGCTGGTGTTAAATACTCTGCTCATCTGTTTTCACCGCTTTCTTTTTTCCTAATTGTAGGAGATTTACTCGTTGCAGTCAACCGCAAATATCTAACTTTCACCAGCGGACGGTCGAACGGAAGGCTCCTGTCCGGTGGGAAAGGTCAGCGTGACCTGAAAGCCTTCGCAGGAGGCGATGGAGAGTCCATAGTCCGGGCCGAAGGCGAGCTGGATGCGCTGGTGGACGTTCAGGATACCGATATGGCTGTCGTATTTGGCATATGCAAGTTTTTCGTTTAGCTGGCGGAGCTGCTCCTGGGTGACGCCGATGCCGTTGTCCGAGATGGTGATGCAGAGTGTTTCACCCTGCTGATAAGCGCGCAGACACAACCTCCCTCCGGACAGTATGTGGGCGATCCCGTGCTTAAAGGCGTTTTCCACGAGAGGCTGCAGGCAGAAGCTGATCACCTTGCAGTGAAGAAGCTGCTGCGGAATGTCGCAGGTGAAGGTAAAACGGTCGGCGAAGCGCACCTGCTGGATCTCGAGATAGGACATGACCTGACGGCACTCAGCTTCGAGGGATATGACGCTGCTTTCTATGTGGGAGGACGTGCGAAAAAAGATGATCAGCCGGTCGATCACCTCCACAGAGCGGCTGTCCTGATTGAGGATCAGCGCCTGGACGGTTCGCAGCGTATTGTACAGAAAGTGCGGGTTGATCTGAGACTGAAGCATATTGATCTCGAATTCGCGCGACTGCTTCTCCGCTTCCAGAGCCTTGCGGTTGGCTTCTTCAACCTGGAAGATGATGTTGTTGAATTGCTCTCCAAGAAGGCGGACCTCATCCGGATGACCGTGAGAGGGCTGGTAGGAAACCAGCTTTTGCTTAAGACCAGTCTGGATCATAGCCTGTTCCAGAGCAAGCAGGGCGTTCGTCAGATTTTTTTCAGCCGCGACGCAGACGGAACTCAGAATTCCATAGAGCAGCAGCATGAGAAACAGGAAAGAGAGCAAAAGTACATGAAGCTGAGAACGGATCAGAGAACCGGGAACGACAGAGATCAGCTGCCAGTCGTTTTCCAGAGTTCCTTCTATGGTCAACTGCCGGTCGCTGTCAGCTGGAAGCGTGGAGGGACTGGCTGGTGACGGAAGCTGAGGCTCAGTGGGAAAGGTACTGAGGACTGTATTGCCCTTCGAATCCGCGATGAGATAGAGGCAGCCTTCCTCTGACGCAGAGTCAAGAAGCTGCCGGAGGGCGGACATGTCATAATCCGCGAGCAGATAGCCCAGGATCTGACCGTATCCGGAAACATTGCTGTAGATACCGGCCGGGAGTATGACGATCCGTATCCGGGCAGTTCCGTCATCGTAGACATACCAGCTCTGACGGCCTTGAAGGCTGGGAAAGGCTCGCAGCGAATTCTGGACAGACGTCATCTCCAGAAAATGCTCTCCGTAGACGGAAGACGCCAGAAATTCCCTCTGCAGGGAATACAGTGCGACATTATTGCAGACAGAAACAGGCAGTCCAAGACCCGCCTGTACATTCCAGAGCACTTCATCGGATTCCGTATCCCTTTTTTTCTCATACAGCAATTGAATTTTCTGATTGATAGCGAGTTGTTTTGTGCTTTCCATGCAGGAAGCCAGAAGAGAGTCTACCGTATTTTGCACGTGGTTGAAGGCGGTCTGGTAGACACTCTGGACATAGTGATTGTATAGCTGCCGATTTTCCAGATAAAAGGCGGAGGTACAAAAAGAAACTGAGCCAAGAGCGGAAACCATCAAGAGCAGCAGAAGCAGATGCCGGAAAGTCAAACGATGACGGCGGAAGCCATCGAGCTTTATTTCCTTGCAGTCTTTTCCGGCTGACATGCGAGCCGCAAGCTCATGAAATTCCTGTGTTCTTTTTCCAATGAAATGCCAGATCATAAGGCCGCTTGTTAAAGTACCGATGGCGATGACAAGAAGCATGGCAGGAGAGAAGAGGATCAGCTTTGGCGCATTTTTGGGAAAATAGCCGGTCAGAGTCAGTCCCTCTGGAAGAAGCTCCTGCTCGCAGCTTGCGTGGCTTTGTGTAAAAACATGGTGGTTTTCTGTCTGCTGTTCCTCGAAAAAGGATACGGATGCTTTTTCACTCCGGATGCCAATCAGAAACTGGCCGTCGGTCAAGGTATCCGCATAGGAATGGGAGAGCAGCATAGAAAAGTACACGGGTTTTCCGGAGCCGTCTGTGCTCTCGCGGGAGATGGTGACGGCCATGGCGATATCGGAATTCCCTTCAACGGCTGTAATGGCCGGGAGCTCCAGAAACGCTGGTGCCGGAAGAGCAAGTATCTGCAGCAGGTCTTCGTAGGAGCGATATTTCTGATAAAGCAACCGCGTGCTCCCGGAGGGCTGCGACGTCACATCGTTTACCTGCGTTGTCGCGCTTGCTTCAGGAAACGTGGTGATCACGGTGGCAACTCCTTTCATTTGAGATACGTAGGGCGCCAGATTCCGGTTGTACTGCGCGGCGGCCCAGGATTGGTCGTAGGGGTTCAGAGGCCCCCCGGTGGCCAGTTCTTCGTAGTAGGAGAGCTGGCAGGCAGCATCGGCTGTAGAGGAAAACATGTCAAGAAGGGAGCGGAAGCGCTGTGCGGATACGCCAAGGGAAATGTTTTCCGCCTTGCGCTGCTGGATGCTGATCCGGTACTGAAGCAAGAGACTGCTGCAGAAGACCGTAAGGGCAGAGAACAGAAGGGTCAGTACAACGGCAAGAAGCGTGGACTTTTGCCGCAGACTGCTGTATTTTTCAGGATTCTTTCGGATGTGTTTCATGTAGCTTCTCCATATAGCGGTCGCGGTATTTTTGGGGTGACATGCCGAAGGTCTTGTGAAACTGTTCGGAAAAGTATGCCTGTTTCCGGTAGCCGACTTTCTCACAGATTTCGTATACCTTCAGATTGGTTTCACACAGGAGAGCTCTGGCCGCGTTCAGACGAACCTCTGTGAGAAAAGCCTGGTAGGTCATTCCATACTGCTCCGACATGCAGCGGGAAAGATAGACCGGATGTATAGCAAGCTCTCTGGCAACGCTGGAGAGAGTCAGAGGCTCACTGTAATGTTCGCGGATATAGGCAGTGGCCATGCGGATGACCCAGGTTCCGCTTTCGTCTGCGGGCAGAGCAGCCTGTTCGGGAAAACCAGCGTCAGGGGAAGGCGAGTCTTCCGGTTCTCTGACAATCTGTGCAGGAGAGCAGGTGCCGGCAGACAAGGTGTTGTCCGTTTCCCGGGTGCTTTGTCCTGGAATACCGGTGTTGGATGAAATGCCGGAGTGGCATTCTTGCTCCTGGTCCAGAGAAACCTTAAGCTTCCGGAAGTAAGCGGAGACATGCTCCATATCCTCACTTTTCAGCAGATAGCCGGCGACCCCGGATTCGATCGCCTGCCTTGCGTACTCAAAGTCTTCATAGGCGCTGAAAAGCACCGTGCGGATTTTGGGGAAGCTTTCCTTGATCTTCCGGGAAAGCTCCAGGCCGTCCATCACGGGCATGCGGATATCGGTCAGCACGACATCTGCGGGATGAAGCCTCAAATAAGAGAGGGCTTCTTCGCCGTTAGCTGCGGTTCCGGCAATGCGAAAGCCGAGACGCTCCCATGGATAGCGTTTTTCGATGTAAGTACAGAGTATTGGCTCATCATCAACAATTAAGACCGTATAAATTTTAATCACCGCCTTCTGCTGCATCCGGCGTGGAAGCCGGTATTTTTTGTTATCGTTATCATCCAGAATATTACTGTTCACGGCCATTCCGGCTGCGGACAATAACACGCTTTGCGGTGCACACAAAATGCATAAAGCACGCTTTTTTCTGCTGTTGTATAATTGTGCCATAATTTCAGAGATATGTCTATCATTTTTAGGAACTTAGCATAACAAGTTAAAATACTGGAAGATAAGTTGAATCCGGGGAGTTTTCTTTTTGCAGCGTAAACGCTATGATAAAATTATCAGACAACAACAGGCGTCTGGCAGGCTAAAGTGCGTAAATGCGTGTTTCACGTAGTTTGTGTTCATCGCGAAGCATGGTTTTTGCCGTGCCAGGATGGCCGTGAACAGTAACAGTATTGCCGAAAAGGAGGAGAATATGCTGAAAAAGTCATGGGAAGATCGCTTTCAGAAGCTGCGCCACCGTGTGAAAATGTATCGGTATCTTTATTTTCTGCTGATTCCGGTAATTTTGTGGTATGTGATTTTTGCGTACATGCCGATCTTCGGGCTGTCCATGGCCTTTCTGGACTATCGCTACAGCGCGGGAATTCTGGGAAGTCCTTTTGTGGGGCTGAAGAATTTCCGGACCTTGTTTGCGGATCCTTATTTTGTGCAGGCATTTATCAACACATTTATCATTGCATTGATGCGGATCGTCATGGTTTTTCCCTCCTCGATTCTCCTGGCGCTGCTCTTAAATGAAGTGCGGTGCCGCCTGGTCCGCTCAGTGGTTCAGACCGTGACCTATCTGCCGCATTTCTTTTCCTGGGTATCGATGGCGGGTGTGCTGCGGCTGGTTCTTGCGGAAGACAGCGGCCTGATGAATCTGCTGCTTGGCTTTCTGGGAATGAAATCTGTGAGTTTTCTGAACAGTGAGGGATGTTTTCGGTGGATCCTGATTTTCTCGGATATTTACAAGGAGATCGGCTGGAATTCCATTGTGTATGTTGCGGCGCTCGCGGGGTTGTCTCCTGTTTTGTACGAGTCAGCTATGCTGGACGGAGCGAACCGGAAGCAGCTGGCATGGCATGTTACTTTGCCAGGACTGGCGCCGGTGATCTCCATTATGTTTATTCTGTATGTAGGCGGAGTTTTCAGCCAGGGCTTTGATCAGGTGTACAATCTGTACAATCCACTGGTATACCGCACGGGAGACATCATTGATACATATATTGTGAGAATGTTCAAACTGAATTTCAATATCTCGGTGTCGTCGGCGTCCAGCTTTATCAAGTCCTCGATCTGCATGATTTTCCTGCTGGTCAGTAACTTTATCGTGAAACGAATGGGGCAGGAAAGCATCTATTGACGGAATGAGAAACGCAGCAGAGAAGTATCTGCTGACGGAATGAAAAGCGGAGCGGAGAAGTATCTGCTGACGGAATGAAAAGCGGAGCGGAGGAGTATCTGCTGACGGAATGAAATGCGACAGGGAAGCGGCAGAAGCAGCTGCTGTTTCGGAACAGGAGGAAAGAATGAAGAGAAAAATGACGGTCAGCAATGTGATCATTGTAGCATTTTTACTTCTTATGACGGCGCTGATGCTGATCCCCTTCTGGCAGATTATTGTGATCTCTCTGTCAGACAGCCGGGATTATCTGTTGGATCCCACCCATCTGACACTGCACCGGCCGGATTTCTCGATCTTCCAGAGTATTTTTACAAGCGGCGGAATTCTGCGGGGGCTGCTGGTCAGCGGAGGCGTGGTAGTGATGGGCTGGGCGCTCAGTATGGTGCTGACAGTGTCGGGCGGCTACGCACTTGCGCATAAGAAGCTGCCGGGACGGAGATTTTTCCTGACGATGATTATTATTTCTATGTATTTTAACGGCGGGGTTATCACGATGTACGTTCTGTTGCGCAAGCTGGGGCTGTTGGATACGATTTTTGCCCTGTTTGTGCCGACTGCGTGCAATACGTTTCACCTGCTGCTGGTAAAGAATTATATGACAGCCCTTCCTGCCGAGCTGGAGGAGGCGGCGTCGATCGACGGCTGTAATTATATCCAGACGCTGATCCGGGTGATCATCCCGGTGTGCAAGCCGGTGCTGCTCACTGTGAGTATGTTTTATGTGGTGAATTACTGGAATGATTATTTTTCAGCCATGATGTATCTGGAAGACCAGAAGCTGTATCCGCTGGCTCTGATTCTGCGCAATGTCATTATCAGCAGAACAATGACGGTCAGCTCTCTGGCGGGAACAGGCGGAAACAGTCCGACAGAACAGTATGCGATGGCACTGATCATTGTATCGATGCTGCCGGTTATTGTGATGTATCCGCTGATTCAGAAGCACTTTACTGCCGGGATCATGATGGGGGCAGTGAAGGAATAGACAGGGACTGTCCACGGCTCTCCAGGCTGCGGGCAGTAACAATAAATAACACAATTCAAAGGAGGAAACGGGAATGAAGAAAAAATTAGCAGCAATGGCACTTTGTATGGCAACGGCGGCAATCGGCTGCGTAATGCCAGCGGCAGCGGAGGAAAAGGCACATTTGAAGATTCTGATGCCATTTTATAATGAAGAAACGTCTGCAGGGATTGTGAGCGCGCTGGAGGAGGCGGCAGATGTAGAGCTGGAGATTGTTCCGGCCGCGTATGACCAGTGGGACCAGAAGGTAAATACCCTGATGGGCGTTGGGGAAGAGTATGATCTCATTATCATTAATACCACAACTCCGTGGAAGACATGGGCAGAGGAAGGTCTGGTGTACAATCTGGACGAGCTGGTGGATCCGGAGAAGCATCCGTATACAGATAAGCTGATCAAAAGCGGCATGTACAGCTCCTACGCAGTAGACGGCGGACATTATTATCTGCCGGGTGCGCATCACGGCCAGGATTTTGCCATGTATATCCGGCAGGATATTCTTGATGAGATGGGTATGGAGCAGATCGCGACAACGGATGATTTTTATGAGGCGGCAAAATATGCAAAGGAAAAATACGGCATGTACGCATTTGCGTCCGCGAGCGCAGAAGGAAATTTTGAGCATTTTCAGCCGCTTTTCGGGGCCTTTGGCTGTGGCAGCCTGCATCCGTCGGAGCGGGGGTTTGTGGTAACAGAGGATGGCACTGTGATGGAGAGCAGCCGCACGGAAAATGCGAAGAAGGCGCTGGTCTTCCTGAATCAGCTGTATCGGGAAGATCTGATCAACAAGGATTATCTGTCCATCGGCGACAGTTATCTGGATATGTATTGTGCAGCTGACAAGGCGCTTTCCTGGTACTGCGCGTATGGCAGCATGAACAGTATTGATGCAAATCTGAAGGGTATCGCTCCCGAAGCGAAGATCTCAGCTTTGGAGCCCATGAATAAAGAGCAGTTCCGTGGACGTTTGGGCTGGAGCGCGATGTGGACGCTCGCATTTATTCCGTCTACAAGTCAGAATCCGGAGGCTGCACTGGACTTTTTCGAATTTGTCAACAGTAAGGAAGGCAGGGATATCTGTGTAGCGGGTCCGGCAGGTGATACCTGCACAGAGGAAGGCGTGAGCGAAGACGGCATTTATACGCCAATCCCGGAAAATGTGGAAAAGGAATGGGGGAGTGCAAGTGCATCTTCACCGATGTGGGCTTCCTTTATGACAACGACCTTTGGCTATATTCCGGCGAAGGAGTATGACACCTTTGAGGAAGCGTATGAGAACCGCATCATATATGTGACGGCGGAGGACGCCGAGAGCAACAATCTCTACAGCGCCCGGAATGGTCTATACTACGGGGGACTGTATGCAGAGACCAGCGTGCTGAATACAACAGCTCTTGACGTTGAAAATGAAGTGAAAAACACGCTGAACACGCTGCGCGCAGAGTACTGGAATAAGATGATTGTGGAAGAAAATCCGGATAATCTTGACGGTATCTGGGAAGAGTTTGTCACAAAGTGGCTGGAGAGCGGCGGAGAAAAATACGAGGCAGCTTATCAGGAATTTTATGATAACAACCTGAAATAGCAGATGGCTGCGGCGTTCTGTGACAAGCAGTCAGGACGCCGCAGGATATCAGGTTATAAGGAGCAGGTATTGGAGGGACGTATGAGGGAGATACAGAAGGAAATTGCGGGCTGGGGCGTGGGAATCAATCTCGGAAATGCACTGGATGCAATCGGCGGAGAATGTGCCTGGGGAAATCCGAAAACTACAGAGGCAATGATCGATATGTACGCAGAGGCTGGTTTCGATATCCTGCGGATTCCGGTGACTTGGAATCTGCATATCGGGGAAGCACCAGGGTATCCGGTGGATCCGGACTGGATGGACCGGGTGTATGAGGTGGTATCCTGGGCGATGGACCGTGGGCTGAGAGTCATTCTCAACACCCATCATGAGCAGTGTGCATGGCTGAAAACGACGCTTGCGGATATGCCGGAGGTGCTTCCGAGATTCTGCGCTTTGTGGCAGCAGATTGCAAACCGTTTTGAGCATTTTGGAGAGAGGCTGGTCTTTCAGGGGATCAATGAGCCGAGAGTCGAGCATGGCGAGAAGGAATGGGAGGGCGGCACTGCAGATGTGCAGGCGGCGGTCAATGTGCTGAATGCCGCGTTTGTGAAAACTGTGAGAATGACTGGCGGAAGGAACAGGGAACGCTGGCTGTGCATCCCGCCGGTAGGTGCAAAGCCTGTTCGTGCGGGAATGAATGCGATGATTCTGCCAAAGGACGATCATCTGATCGTGACGGTGCATTCCTACTCTCCGGCGGAGTTTATCATGGAGCATGTGCCGGAGAACAGTACACCGTACTTTACTGAGACCGCGAAAGAAGCGATTCGTGAGGATTTCGAGGTAATAAAGGAATTCGCAGAACAAACCGGCGCAAGAATCATGATTACAGAGCACGGCGCTGTGACGAAGGTATTGCCTGACGGCAGCCGGAACGATCTGGAGAGGGCAAAGTATGAGCAGTTTTTCCTGGCCTTGGCAAAGGAGCAGGGGATCCCGGCGGTTCTCTGGGATAATAATTATTACGACAGTGGAGACGAGTGGTTTGGTCTGTTTGACCGGAGCAGGCTCATCTGCAATTCGCCGCTTGTTTTGGAAGCGATTCTGCAGGGGCGGTGAGACGGAGACCTTTGCTAATAAGTGTCTAAAGGTGCATTAAGGATAGCTATTTCCAGCGGCTGTGTGAGGATTATAAAAGAGCGTATCCGGCACTTGAAAACAGGCAGATTGTTTTTCATGACTACTTTCGCACCGGTACGTTTTACATCCGAAAAAATCTTTCCGGCAAGTCCTCTGTTAAAAAGAGAAATGGAAACGGTATTGCGGATTGCGCTAACTACAGATGCCATACGCTTTACCTCCTTAATTTTTGCGGTAGTGTCAAATTACTACCTGTTTTTTTGTTTTAAATACATTGAAAACCTTGATTTTAAGGGAAATC